>DATIPA010000021.1:0-12374 GCA_035472475.1 Xanthobacteraceae bacterium
CGGCAGGATTGAAATGCCATACGGCAATGCGAGCGATCCCTGCTTGAACCAATCCGGCGCGCCCACGAATTCGACCTGATAGAACGGCGGCCCGTTCGGTTCGATCGCGAGGATCGCCTTGACCAGATCGGGCCGCGCGTCAGCGACCGGCCAGGTAAATGCGCCGGCCTGCGAATGCGTGAGCAAGATCGCGGGACCGATCTTTTCCAAAAGCGCGATCAGTGCGTCGCGGTTGAGTGGCTGCTGCTGGTTGAAGTCTGCGATCGCCGGCAGCTGACTCATGGCGAGCTGCAGGGTTGCGGGGTCATCGGGCTCTCCGGTGCCCGGCCACTGGGTGTGCAGTACCGCTTGCGGCCACTGTTTGAATTTTTCCTGTGACACGAAGCGCGATGCCGAATTCGCGCGCTCGGAGTTACGCATCGGACCGCTGACGGCGGTCAGGAAGCCGGATCGTGCGCGTCCCGGTTGATCGACGACGTAGACCGCATAGCCCCGGCGCACGAAATACTGCGCCCATCCTTCGCGCCCATCGGGCGTACCGGTAAAGTTGGTGCCGGACATCGAGCCGCCGTGCACCATGACGATCGGATAAGGATGGGTCTGGTCGGCCGGGATTCTGATCTCGACGTACATCTGGCCGTAGAAGAAATCGCGGCCGCCGACCGTCATAGTCTTGCCGCCGACATACATGAACCCGTCGCGCGCGAGCTGCAGCGGCGGGTCCGCCGCGAGCGCCGTGACAACGGGCACGCATCCGAGCGCAAGCCCGATTGCGGTCGCACGACGGATCAGTCGGCGTACAATTTCAGGACGCATGCGTTTCCTCCCGGCCAATGCCGCAGGATAGTGCGCGTTGCCGACCTCGACACGCGCGCCTCGCGCAGCCCTGGCATTGCGCAGCGACATGCTGTCGGATAGGCCGATATAGGCAAAAAGCCGGAGACGCCAATGAGCGAGAAGACCGTCGTCGTCGAGATCAAAGGCAAAGTCGGCGTCATTCGCCTCAATCGCCCGCAGGCGCTCAACGCGCTCAATGCCGCGCTTATGACCGAACTCGGGGCGGCGATCGCCGTCTGCGAAGCCGATCCAAACATTTCGTGCATGGTCATCACCGGATCCGAGAAGGCGTTCGCGGCCGGCGCCGACATCAAGGAGATGGTGAACAAGAGCTATCTCGACGCCTTCATGGGCGACTTCCCGGGTGGCTGGCACCAGATCGCGCAGGCGCGCAAGCCGGTAATTGCGGCGGTCGCGGGCTTTGCGCTCGGCGGCGGGTGCGAACTCGCCATGCAATGCGATCTCATCATCGCGGCCGATACCGCCAAGTTCGGACAGCCCGAAATCAAGCTTGGCGTCATCCCAGGGATTGGCGGCACGCAGCGTCTGACGCGCGCGGTCGGCAAGGCCAAGGCGATGGATCTTTGTCTGACCGGCCGCATGATGGACGCGGCGGAGGCCGAGCGTTGCGGCCTCGTGGCGCGCGTGGTCCCGTTGGCAAGCCTCCTGGATGAAGCTATGAAGGTCGCCGAGACCATCGCCTCGATGTCATTGCCGGCTCTGATGGTCGCCAAGGAGG
This sequence comes from Xanthobacteraceae bacterium, assembly GCA_035472475.1. GTDB lineage: Bacteria > Pseudomonadota > Alphaproteobacteria > Rhizobiales > Xanthobacteraceae > JAFAXD01. The sequence continues at coordinate 1,577 of DATIPA010000021.1, forward strand.
CGGTCAACGCCGCGTTCGAGACTACGCTTACGGAAGGCATCCACTTCGAGCGCCGTACCTTCCAGGCCTTGTTTGCGACCAGCGACCAGAAAGAGGGAATGGCGGCGTTCGTCGAAAAGCGCCCGCCCAAGTTTCAGAACCGATGAGACGCCAAGCACCCGTCAAGGGTGCTTGACCTCGGCCCACCCCGGCGCCAGATGTCTCTCATGCATGCGCGAGATGACGGGCCCGGGCTGAACAGCCAGGAACTCGAGCGTTATGCCCGCCACATTGTCATGCGCGAGGTTGGCGGGCCCGGGCAGGCGGCGCTCAAGCGGGCACGCGTGCTCGTCGTCGGGGCTGGCGGTCTCGGTGCGCCTGCGCTGCTTTATCTGGCGGGCGCCGGCGTCGGAACGCTTGGTGTGATCGACGATGATGCGGTGTCGCTATCCAACTTGCAGCGTCAGGTTATCCATGCCACGGCTGACATCGGCAATCCGAAAGTCGAGAGCGCCGCGCGCGCAATCGCCAATCTCAACCCGCATGTAACAGTGGAAACACACGCGATGCGCCTGAGCGCGGCGAACGCGCTCGACCTCATCGCGCGCTATGATCTCGTGGCCGACGGTTCCGACAATTTCGAAACGCGCTATCTGGTGGCGGATGCGTGCTATTTCGCCCGCAGACCGCTGGTCACGGCCGCGGTCGGTGTGTTTGACGGAACGCTGACGACGATCAGGGCACACGAACGCGATGCGCAAGGCCGTCCCAATCCGAGCTATCGTTGTCTGTTTCCGGAGCCGCCGCCGGCCGGCACGGTTCCGGCGTGTGCCGAGGCCGGGATTCTCGGGGCGCTCACCGGGGTGCTCGGCTCGCTGATGGCGCTCGAGGTCATTCGAGAGATCGTGGGCTTTGGCGAGGGCCTGGTCGGGCGGCTGCTGATGGTGGACGCACGCTCGATGCGGTTCGAGACGCTGAACTACGCGTGGGATCCATCCAATCCGCTAACCGGTGAGAAGCCGACGATCGCGCGCCTGGGAACGTGACCGTTTCTACTTGCTCCAGGTCGCCTTGAGGCTTGGGCCGGACATGACCGACCACTTGTTGTCGCCGGTGGCGACGAGGGTGTAGCAATTCGGCTTGGCGCCCTTCCAGGTCGTGCAGAAGCCTTCCTTAGATACTTTCCACGTGCCTTCGCCCCTGGCGCCCGCACCGGCGGCGGGCGCGCGAGTCACTTTTCCGTCCGGTGTGAAGGCCATCTTGAATTTTACGCCGGACGGGGTCGCAGCGGTGAATTCCTGACCGGTGAAGAATGCGGTTTTGATCGCGTCGGGGGTCAGCTTATCGGCCGCAAAGCCTGCTGTTAGTGGAAGTATACCGAACACGCCTGCGATGAATGCCGTACGCATCGATTGTCCCCATTCGCGCGCGCCGTCACTATAGCGCTTCACAGCATCGACGGCAGCACCCGGTCTGGTGGCTTGTGCCCATCCATGAAGGTCTGGATGTTGATGATCACCTTGTTGCCCATGTCGACGCGGCCTTCGATTGTCGCCGAACCGGTGTGCGGCAGCAGCACGACCTTGCCGGTACGTGCGAGCCGCACCAGCTTCGGGTTGACCGCCGGCTCATGCTCGAACACGTCGAGACCGGCGCCCGCAAGCTCGTCCGCCTCGATCATACGAGCCAGCGCGTTCTCGTCGATGATCTCGCCGCGCGCCGTATTGACCACGTAGGCCGTCGGCCGCATCAGCTTGAGACGCCGCGCTGAGAGCAGGTGATAGGTCGCCGGCGTGTGTGGGCAATTGACCGAGATGATATCCATACGCGCCAACATCTGATCCAGGCTTTCCCAATAGGTCGCCTGCAGCGCTTCCTCGGTCTTGGCCGGCAGACGACGGCGGTTGTGATAGTGGATCTGCAGCCCGAACGCGCGGGCGCGCTGGGCGACCGCCTGGCCGATGCGCCCCATGCCAATGATGCCAAGACGCTTGCCCCCAATACGATGGCCGAGCATCCAGGTCGGCGACCAGCCGGTCCAGTCTTTGTCGCTCGTCAGCACCGCGGCGCCTTCAGCGAGACGGCGCGGGACTGCGAGAATCAGCGCCATCGTCATGTCGGCGGTATCCTCGGTCAGGACACCCGGCGTGTTGGTCACGGTGATTCCGCGCTGCAGCGCCGTTGCGACATCGATATTGTCCACGCCGTTCCCGAAATTAGCGATCAAGCGCAGCTGCTCGCCCGATTGACCGAGCACTGCAGCATCGATTCGGTCGGTCACGGTCGGCACCAGGACATCGGCGAGTTTCACGGCCTCGACGAGCTGGGCCTGGGTCGCTGGCTTGTCGTCGAGATTAAGCCGTGCGTCGAACAACTCGCGCATACGGGTTTCGATCGTGTCCGGCAACTTGCGGGTCACGATCACCAGAGGTTTCTTACGACCTGTCATGTCCCTCGGCCCCGGAACTTTCCAGCCGTGCCGCCGGTTCCATTCAGCCCTCTTTAACTGTCATCACCGACATTGGCAGCGTCGACATCGGCACGGGTGGGGGTTGCCCCTCTTAGCAGAAGGCCGGGCCGGCAGAAAGCGCCGAACACTCCTGCGACCGCCACCGGTGTCGCATCAGGTCAATGGGTTGCCATGAGACGGACGAGCCTTGTCAGCTGGCTGGAAGGCCCGATCCGTTCGAATTGTGCGCTTGGGTGGCGGACGGCCGCTCTGACGGCGGTTGCCGCCTCGCTGATGGGCCCCTGCGCGGCGCACGCAGCAAACGACGCCGGAAGCGGCCTCGCGGTTCCGAGGTTCGTCAGCTTGAAATCCGACAAGGTCAATGTGCGTGCAGGTCCGACCAAAGACAACGACGTCGCCTGGATTTACACGCGTGCCGGTTTGCCGGTCGAAATCACCGCCGAATATGAAAATTGGCGGCGCATCCGCGACTGGGAGGGGGCAGAGGGCTGGGTCTATCACTCGCTGTTGTCAGGACGCCGTACCGGGCTGATCCAGCCAAGCGCCAAAACCAACGACGAATTCATCTCGGTGTACGCCTCGGCCGATACCACGAGCGCGGTCACGGCGCGCTTGCAGCGTGGGGTGGTCGGTAAAGTCAAGCACTGCACCGGCACGTGGTGCCGCATAACGGGCGAGGGGTTCGATGGCTGGGTCGAACAGGAACGCCTGTGGGGCGTCTATCCGAACGAAAAAATCGAATGAGTTGCTGGGCGGCCAGCTGCCCGTTGCCCGCGCTCAGGCACCCTTGCGCTTGAGCCGGACGACGACGTCGACGCGCGCAACCTCATAGCCATCGAGCACCTGCGGCAGGTCGCCGATGGTCACGCTGGCCGACGGAATGTCCACGAGCGCGTTCTGTCCTTCCACAAAGAAGTGGTGGTGGTCGGACGTGTTGGTGTCGAAATACGTCTTGGAGCCGTCAACCGCCACTTGGCGCAACAGCCCAACTTCGGTGAACTGGTTAAGGGTGTTGTAGACGGTCGCCAGCGAAACGGGCACCCGAGCGTTGCTCGCTTCCTCAAACAGCATTTCGGCGGTCAGGTGCCGATCGCCCTTGGAGAACAGCAGCCAGCCCAATTCCATACGCTGTCGCGTGGGCCTCAGGCCAACTTTGCGCAGCATCGCGCGCACGTCGTGCCAGGGGCAGCCCGTGTTGGTCTGCCGTAGTTCGTCCGATTCAACGAAGGCGGTGCTCACTTTGTTCGAGGTGAGCGGAGTGCGCGGTTGCATGGGGTACGCTAGGTCCTGAGCGCTAAGTCTTTGATTATTCTACCCGAGAATACGACTGTTAATCCTATATAACCGACAATTAGCTTTTGCAACTGTCTCGCAACAAGGACTGGCATGCATTAGAGGTATTCTCGGTTACAGCCAGATCGTTGTCGGGTTCGCGACCACGGTTTGACGGTCGGTCCACGTGAGCTGAAAGCGCTCGAAAACGGGTTCTGGCCCGCGGTGCAATATGGCCGTGCCGCGCTGCGCTCACGTCACCAAGCCGCGCCACCCTGCGCCCCGCTGCCGTTGTTCCGGGGAGGCCCGGTGTGTTAGGGAAATGCCCCGGGCGCCGCGATCACGGCCCAAGGTTTTTGAGGATGGGACCGGAATGGAGTACCGGCGTTCAAGCTTCGAGTACGAGGACCTTCTCTCCTGCGGGCGAGGTGAACTATTTGTGGAAGGCCCGCAATTACCGCTGCCGCCGATGCTGATGTTTGATCGCATCGCCGAAATCGCGGAAGGCGGCGGTGAACATGGCAAAGGCCTGGTGCGGGCCGAACTCGATGTGAAGCCCGATCTCTGGTTCTTCCCCTGTCACTTCAAAGGCGACCCGGTGATGCCCGGATGCTTGGGCCTCGACGCGCTCTGGCAACTGGTCGGGTTTTTTCTGGGGTGGCTCGGGGGACAGGGTAAGGGCCGCGCGCTCGGCCTGGGCGAACTCAAATTTTCGGGACAGGTGCTTCCGACCGTCAAGAAGGTCGTGTACGGAATCGACGTGAAGCGGGTGATGCGTTCGAAGCTCGTGCTTGGCGTCGCCGACGGCTGGTTATCCGCGGATGGCTCGGTGATCTACCGCGCCTTCGACCTCAAGGTCGGATTGTTCCGCGAGGATGCGGCCATGCAGGCGAACGCCTAGCTCGCTAATCCGGCGTGGGGCGTACCGCGAAGAAATAGTCAAAGAGGCGGGCATGAGACGGGTCGTCGTCACCGGAATGGGCATCGTTTCGTCCATCGGCAACAACACCCAGGAAGTGCTGGCGAGCCTGCGCGAGGCGAAGTCCGGCATTTCGCGCGCGTCGGACTATGCGGAACGCGGGTTTCGCTGCCAGGTCCACGGCGCACCGACGCTTGACCCGGAAGCTGCCATCGACCGGCGCGCGATGCGGTTTCTCGGTGGCGGCGCGGCGTGGAACCACGTTGCAATGGAGCAGGCGATTCGCGATGCCGGGCTCGAGGCCAACGAGATCTCACACGAGCGTACCGGCATCATCATGGGCTCCGGCGGCCCTTCGACCCGAACCATCGTAGAAGCGGCAGACGTGACGCGCACCAAAGGTCCCAAGCGGGTCGGCCCGTTCGCAGTTCCTAAGGCGATGTCATCGACCGCGTCGGCTACGCTCGCCACCTGGTTCAAGATCAAAGGTATCAACTACTCGATCTCGTCGGCGTGCGCGACCTCCAACCACTGCATCGGCAATGCCACCGAAATTATCAAGTACGGCAAGCAGGACATGATCTTCGCCGGCGGCTGCGAGGAACTCGATTGGACGTTGTCGGTTTTGTTCGACGCCATGGGGGCGATGTCGACCAAATTCAACGACCGACCAGGCACGGCCTCACGCGCTTACGACGTCGACCGCGACGGCTTCGTGATCGCAGGCGGCGCTGGTGTCGTGGTGCTCGAAGAGCTCGAGCACGCGAAAGCCCGTGGCGCGAAAATCTATGCCGAAGTCGCCGGCTATGGCGCCACATCCGACGGGTTCGACATGGTGGCGCCGTCGGGCGAAGGCGCAATGCGCTGCATGAAGCTGACGCTCGACGGCGTGCAAACGCCGGTCGACTACATCAATCCGCACGCCACCTCAACGCCGGTTGGCGATGTGAAGGAGATTGAGGCGATCCGCGAAGTCTTCGGCGACAAATGTCCGCCGATCTCGGCCACCAAATCGCTCACCGGTCATTCGCTCGGTGCCGCTGGCGTGCAGGAAGCGATCTACTGCCTCCTGATGATGAAAAACGGCTTCATCTGTGAGAGCGCGAATATCGAGACAATGGACCCGGCGTTCGCTGACATGCCGATCGTGCGCGAGCGGCGCGATAACGTGTCGCTCGGCTGCGTGCTATCGAACTCGTTCGGGTTCGGCGGCACCAACGCCTGTCTCGCATTCAAGCGTCTGGAGGCATGATGCCTTCGACGTCATTGCCGCACTCGGCTCTCGATCAATTGTTAACGCAATCACGATGGGTGTACGCGTTGCGTCTGCGCAGAACGCTCTCGAACATTTGGGGTTTGGCATGCAGGGGCTGATGCAGGGCAGGCGCGGGCTGATCATGGGGGTCGCCAACGACCACTCGATAGCCTGGGGAATTGCGCGAATACTGGCGGCGCACGGCGCGACGCTTGCGTTCACCTATCAGGGCGAGGCGCTCGGCAAGCGGGTGCGGCCGCTTGCCCAGTCGCTCGGCGCCGACCTTTTGATGACATGCGACGTGGAGGACGTCGCATCGGTCGACAAGGTGTTTGAGACGATCGGCGAAAAATGGGGCGGCCTCGATTTCCTGGTTCATGCGGTAGCGTTCTCCGACAAGAATGAGCTCAAGGGCCGCTACGCCGATACGTCGCGGGCCAACTTTGTGCGCACGATGCTGATCTCCTGCTTCTCGTTCACCGAGGCCGCCAAGCGCGCAGCCGCGCTGATGACCAATGGCGGCGCGATGGTGACGCTCACCTATAACGGCGGCACGCGCGCAATGCCGAACTACAACGCCATGGGCCTCGCCAAGGCGGCGCTCGAGGCATCGGTGCGCTATCTGGCGGTCGATTTCGGCGGCCACGGCATAAGGGTCAATGCGATCTCGGCCGGGCCGATCCGCACGCTCGCGGGCGCCGGCATCTCGGACGCCCGTTTCATGTTCGCCTACCAGCAGCGGCATTCGCCGTTGCACCGCGGGGTCACGCTCGATGAACTTGGCGGCGCCGCGCTCTATCTGCTCAGCGATCTCTCCACCGGCGTCACCGGCGAAATCCATTTCGTCGATTCAGGCTACAACGCAATCGCCATGCCGCAGCCCGAGGCGCTGCGGGTGAGCGTCACCGGCAATGGGAACGGCAACGGCAACGGCAACATTAACAACGAAGAAAGCGCGAAGGACGCCGCGCAATAGGCGCTAGAGATCGATCTCGCGCTGCAGCTGCGACTTGCTTTCGAGGCAATAATAGCCCGAGATTCGGCTCACCAGCTTGCGGCGTTTCCAATCGGCAAGAATGCGATTGACGTTTTCGCGCGCGATGCCGGCCATTGCGGCGAGATCGGATTGCCCGAACTTCTGGCGGATGACGATACGCCCCGAACCGACGTTCTCGCCGAAATGCTCGGCGAGTTCGAGCAGTGTCAACGCCACGCGGCCGCGCAGCGGCAGAAAGCTCTCGGCCGCGATGACGTCGTTGGTCTCCCGCAACCGGGACGCCAAAAGCGTCACCAAGTGCTGGTAGAGTTCCTGGTTCTTCTTGGCAAATTCTTCGAACCTGGCCTTGCTTATGAACAGGAGCTCGCTTTCGCGCAGCGCAAGAACCGAGGCCGACCGCGGCAGCCCGTCAAGCACCGCGAGCTCACCCACGATCGCGCCGGGCCCCAGGATCGACAGGATGCGCTCGGCGCCCGACGTGGACACCATGCTGACCTTCAGCAGCCCCTTCTCGATCCGGTAGCAGCCGTCTCCCGCATCGCCGGCAAGAAACAGCACCTGTTCGGCGGCGAGATGGACCAGTTTCGCGTTCGCGAACAAATGCGCCGACAAGTGCGAGGGGAGAGCCGAGAAAAGGTCCGTAACCGCGTTTGTTGCCGCCATGGCTGATACCCCGGCCCCCCGGATCGAAGTAGCGCTACAAACGGTAGATTACGCAACAAAAAAATCCGCCCAAGCACGCTAGCTCGGGCGGTTGGTCTGGGGTGGACCAAAAGTAGGGTCTCTAGGAGGAAGAAGGACCCGTGCACAAAACCCGTAAAGGCGACACACCGGCCTTACACTCACCACCCTGGCGCGGACCGTCTGCCCCGACAGTGACGCTCATCACAGATTGGCGCCTCAATCGCAACCTACTGTTTTTGCTTGCCTTCTCAGGCCGAGGGACGGCTCGCATAGGAATACTTACCAAACCGGCCCTCGGCGATCCGAGGGCCGGGCCTACGGGCAAAGCCGCGACGGGTTGCCTTCAGCGGCTATTCGCTGGCAACCGCCTCGCGTTGCTGCTCGCCTTCGGCGGCCTGTTGCTTGGCCTCGAGATCTTCGCCGGTCTGCTGGTCGACGACCTTCATCGAGAGCCGCACCTTGCCGCGCTCGTCGAAGCCCAGCAGCTTGACCTTCACCTTGTCGCCTTCCTTAACGACGTCATTGACCTTCTGCACCCGCCGCGGCGCGAGCTGGCTGATGTGCACGAGGCCGTCCTTGGCGCCGAAGAAGTTCACGAATGCGCCGAAGTCCATGACCTTGACGACGGTGCCTTCGTAGATGTGGCCGACCTCGGGCTCCGACGCGATCGACTTGATCCAGTTGATCGCGGCCTTGATGGCGTCGCCCTTGGCGGAGGCGATCTTGATGGTGCCGTCGTCCGAAATGTCGACCTTGGCGCCGGTCTTCTCCACGATCTCGCGGATCACCTTGCCACCGGAACCGATCACTTCGCGGATCTTGTCGACCGGAATGGTGATGACCTCGATGCGCGGCGCGTGCTCGCCGAGTTGGGCGCGGTGTTTGGTCAGCGCCTTGCTCATCTCACCCAGGATGTGGATCCGCCCGTCCTTGGCCTGGTTGAGCGCGACACGCATGATCTCCTCGGTGATGCCGGAGATCTTGATGTCCATCTGCAGTGCGGTGACGCCGTTTTCGGTGCCGGCGACCTTGAAGTCCATGTCGCCCAAATGGTCCTCGTCGCCGAGAATGTCGGAGAGCACCGCGTAGCGTTTGTCCTCCAGGATCAGGCCCATGGCGATGCCCGCGGTCGGCGCGCGCAGCGGCACGCCGGCGTCCATCAGGGCGAGCGAAGAGCCGCACACCGTCGCCATCGAGGACGAGCCGTTCGACTCGGTGATCTCGGAGACGACCCGGATCGTGTAGGGAAACTCGTGATGCGGCGGGAGAATCGGGTGCAGCGCGCGCCAGGCGAGCTTGCCGTGCCCGACCTCGCGGCGGCCGGGCGCGCCGATGCGGCCGGTTTCGCCGACCGAGAACGGCGGGAAGTTGTAGTGCAGCAGGAACGTTTCTTTGTAGGTCCCCTGCAGAGCGTCGATGAATTGCTCGTCCTCGCCGGTACCGAGTGTCGCGATCACCAGCGCCTGGGTTTCGCCGCGCGTGAACAGCGCCGAGCCGTGGGTGCGCGGCAGCATGCCGACTTCGCTGACGATCGGTCGCACCGTCTTCACATCGCGGCCGTCGATGCGCCGGCCTGTGTCGAGGATGCTGTTACGTACGATCTTGGCTTCGAGCTCCTTGAACGCGGCGGCGACCTGGCGGGCGTCATAGCGCGGCTTCTCGGTCGCGCCCTCGGGAACGAAGTGTGCAATCGCCTTGGCCTTGGCGGCTTCGACCGCGTCGTGCCGCTCGCCCTTGCCGGCGATCGAGTAGGCCGCGCGCAGATCCTGTTCGACCTGGGCGCGCAGCTCGCGCTCGAGTTCGGCGTTGTCGGCGCCCGCGACTTCGCGCGGCTCCTTGGCGGCCTTCTCGGCGAGTTCGATGATCGCGTTGATGACCGGTTGGAAATGCCGGTGGCCGAACATCACGGCACCGAGCATGATCTCCTCGGGAAGCTCCTTGGCTTCCGATTCGACCATCAGCACCGCGTCCTGCGTGCCGGCGACGACCAGATCGAGTTGGCTTTCAGTCATCTCGTCGATCTGCGGATTGAGCACGAACTCGTTGTTGATGAAGGCGACGCGGGCGCCGCCGATCGGGCCCATGAACGGCGCGCCCGAGAGCGTCAGTGCGGCCGACGCCGCCACCATCGCGACGATGTCCGGATCGTTCTCCAGATCGTGGCTGAGCACATTGATGATGACCTGGGTGTCGCAGCGCCAGCCGTCGGCGAACAGTGGGCGCACCGGCCGGTCGATCAACCGCGAGATCAGCGTCTCGCGCTCGCTCGGGCGCCCTTCGCGCTTGAAATATCCGCCCGGAATGCGGCCGGCAGCGTAGAATTTTTCCTGATAGTTGACGGTCAGCGGCAGGAAGTCGATGCCTTCCTTCGGCTGTTTGGCGGCGACTACCGTCGCCAGCACCGAGGTCTCGCCGTAGGTCGCAACAACCGCGCCGTCGGCTTGGCGCGCTATCTTTCCAGTCTCGAGCGTAAGCGTACGTCCGCCCCAATCAAGGGCGACACGATGAATGTCAAACATGGTTCTCTCTCATGGTTTCGATGTGGCTCGAAGGCCATGAGCAAGACGGCGAGAGGCTGCAGCGCGCGCTCGCGCTGACCAGCATCCGGCGATCCTGCCATGACCTCCGACCTTTCGGGCGGCCTCGCCGCCCCCTGCTACGTCCGGCCGCACTATGCGTTCCGGATACCCGCCTCATCGGATGGGTTGAACAAAGCGTACCCATCGTATTCGGCGAAAGAGGATGGCTCTCGCGTTGCTCGAACCATCCAACAAAATGAACAAACGCGCGTGTCAGCGACGAATACCGAGCTTGTCGATCAACGACTTGTAGCGCCCTTCGTCGGCGCGCTTGAGGTAATCGAGCAACTGGCGGCGCTGGGACACGAGCTTGAGCAGCCCCCGCCGCGAATGGTTGTCCTTAACGTGGGTCTTGAAATGTTCGGTGAGATTGTTGATCCGCTCTGACAGGATCGCAACCTGCACTTCGGGCGAACCGGTATCGCCGGACTTCACCGCGAACGAATTGATCACTTCGGCCTTGCGGCCTGCTGCAATCGACATCGGTTATCCTTTCCGCGTTCCGGCTCTGCCCTGCAGGCCGGAGAGGTTGAACACGCGCTTGGGGACGATCTCGCCGCGGTCGAACTCGGCGAGAGCCACGAGGTGGCCCGACGCCAGCACATGTACGATACCGCTGAGGACAGGAGCGTCCCGCCCGCGC
>DATIPA010000022.1:0-16305 GCA_035472475.1 Xanthobacteraceae bacterium
CGGCTTCGAGCAGCAGCACACTGACGGCGGGGTCCTGGGTCAGGCGGTTGGCAAGTACGCATCCGGCCGACCCCGCTCCGACGATGACGTAGTCGTAGCTCCCGACCGATTTGGCTTCACTCATGGGCCTTCCTCACTGTCAGCTTTATTGGGCTATCACAGGCTATCGCTAAGCCGCGGCGCGCACGCCGGCACCCGCGTCGGCCTTGATCATGTCGGAACCCTTTTCGGCGATCATGATCGTTGGCGCGTTGGTGTTGCCGGACACGAGGTTCGGCATGATCGACGCGTCGACGACGCGCAATCCGGCGATCCCGCGCACGCGCAGCCGCTCGTCCACAACCGCCATCCTGTCCTGACCCATCTTGCAAGTCCCGACCGGGTGATACACCGTGCCAGCGGTCTCACGCGCAGCGGCAAGAAGTTCGTGGTCGGTATCGGCCCCTCCCCCCGGCATGAATTCTTCCGGCGCGAATTTCGCGAGCGCGGGCGCGCTCACGATCCGCCGGGTGAGGCGTATCGAGTCGACCGCGACACGCTGATCCTCAGGGGTTGAAAGATAATTGTAGCGGATCGCCGGATGCGCGCGTGCATCAGCCGCATTGATGCGGACATAGCCTCGGCTCGTCGGCCGCAGGTTACACGCCGACGCCGTGAAGCCTGCAAATGGCGATGGCGGGCCGCCGAGCTTGGGATAGGTCGCCGGGATCACGTGATATTGGATGTTGGGTGCGTCCTGGGTCGGGTCGCTGCGTGTGAACGCCGTGAGCGTTGCAGGGCCGATTGCAAGCGGTCCGGTGCGCAACAGGATGTATTCGAGACCTATGGCAGCGCGGCGGAGATAGCTGTTCGCGATCTCGTTGAGCGTCGTGGTGTTGCGCACCCGAAAGAGCTGGCGCGGCTGGCAGTGGTCCTGCAGGTTCTCGCCAACCCCGGCGAGCTCATGCCGTACCTCGATGCCATGTTGGTGCAGCAGTGCCGCCGGGCCAACGCCGGAGAGCTGTAGGATCTGCGGTGACCCGATCGCACCTGCCGCGACAATCACCTCCCTGCGCGCATCGGCGTTGGTCAAACTCTCACCTTGCCAGAACTCGACCGCGACCGCGCGCTTGCCGTCGAGGCGCACGCGTTTGACCTGCGCATTGGTCAGCACCCGCAGATTGCGCCGTTCCGCGGCGGGTTTGAGGAATGCAGTCGAGGTCGACCAGCGGACGCCGCGCCGCTGGGTGACCTGAAAATAAGCGGAGCCCTCATAATTGCCAGCGTTGTAATCGTTGGTCTTGGGGATGCCGACCTCTTCGGCTGCGTCGCGGAATGCATCGAGGATCTCCCACCGAACCCGCGCATTCTCGACCCGCAATTCGCCGTCACACCCGTGCAGGTCGTCGGCGCCATTGGCAAAGTCCTCGGACTTCTTGAAGTACGGCAGCACGTCGTCCCACGCCCAGCCGGTATTCCCAAGCTGGCGCCAGACGTCGTAGTCGCGCGGTTGGCCGCGCACATAGACCATGCCGTTGATGGAGGACGAGCCGCCCAGCATGCGGCCGCGCGGAACCGGAATTTGTCGCCCGTTGCACTCGGGCTCCGGTTCAGTCTGGTAGCACCAGTCGGTGCGCGGATTGCCTATCAGGTAGAACAGTCCAAGCGGGACCTTGATCCAGATGTTGTTGTCCTTGCCACCCGCTTCGAGCAGCAGAACCTTGGTGGCCGGATCAGCGGAGAGCCGGTTTGCCAGCACGCAGCCGGCAGAGCCGGCACCGACGATAATGTAATCGAAGTCCCCGATCGTTCGCGCCGAACCGTCACGCATGATGTCCCGTCAACTCCCGGCCGATTGCTTATCATGGACCGGCGAGCTGAAGCAGGTCTAGTGCGCATTGCAGCAAGGAGCTGAGCGCGTGGGCAGCGCGTGCGGCACTGCCCACGCCGCCCAACGCGTTTACATCGACCCGGATAGCCAGGCGATCGCGATGCCGACGGCGAGCGCTGCGAAAGAGAGCAACGTCATCACCGGTATCGACGGATGCGGTTTGGGTGCCTCGTCCATCTTCATGCTCGGTTGGGCGGCCGCAGGTATTGCGGCCGCCATCGCGTGCTCATGTCCGGCCATTGGGGCAGCGCGCACCGTCAGCATGCCGTGCTTGAGGTGATAGCTCACCAGCCACCAGTTCATCGGATAGGCCAGGATCGCGCCCACCAACAAGGCCATCGACATGACGAACCAGAACACCGGTGAGGCCGGACTGGCGCCTCCCAGATGCATCTTCAGCAGCATCATGGTCGGCACCATGCCGGCCATGAGCAGGTTCATCGACAGCAATTCGGGAATGAACGTGCTGGTGAGAGAGCGCCAATACGACCCGCCGACCATGTCGCGCATGAACAGCGCCTGGAAGATCGTCCACCCAAAGCCGAATCCGAGAACATATTCGAGGACGACTTCCCACCACCCGCTGAGATGAAGGGTGCCGGCGAGCGCCGCGCCGACCAGAATGCCGACGCCGTCGCCGGCGACACAGTGCATCGTCGAGCCCAGCGTCTGCCGCCAGCGCGCCGCGGTATATTGTTCGTGCAACCCAGGTAACGGTTCACGGCAGCCCAGCACATAGAGGAACGCGCCGAACACACCCGTGTAGGCAGTCACCAGTACAAAGCCCCACTTGAGAACCGGCGATTCCGGTGTGGTGCGAATGTCGATGGCGACGAACAGCAATGCCATCGCGGTCAACACAAACCAAAGAAAGATGACGCCGTCCAACATGTCACGCCCCCATAGCTCTGGAGCGGGTATCCTACCTTGGTTGACCGAAAAACGTGACCCACTGATGAAGCCCGATTACCGGCAGCCGCATTGTCGATCGGGCGATGAGATGCCAATCTATCGCTAAAGCGCAGGCCCGCGAGGAAACTGACCCATGAAGGTTTTCAACTTCCACCTTATGCCCTATCGACACATCGACCTCGACGCGATCGGACGCAACGGGTCCGCCTGGGTCACGCTCACCAATGCCCACTACGACCCGCAGCTCGGTGCCGAGCTCTATCACGACTACCTCGACCAGATGGAGCTGGCGGATCGCCTCGGCTTTGACGGCGTGTGCCTTAATGAGCACCACCAGACGGCCTACGGGATGATGCCGATCCCCGGTGTGCTCGCGGGCGCGCTGGCGCGCTCGGTCAAGCGCGCGAAGATCGCCGTGCTCGGACGCGCCCTGCCATTGCTCAACAACCCGCTGATGGTGGCGGAAGAATACGCCATGCTGGACAACCTGACCCGCGGCCGCTTCATCGCAGGATTCGTGCGCGGCATCGGCGCCGAATACCACGCCATGGGGATCAACCCGGCGCTGTCGCAGGAGCGCTTCGCCGAAGCGCACGATCTGATCGTACGGGCCTGGACCGAACCCGGGCCGTTCGTCTACGCCGGCAAGCACTACCACTTCAACTACGTCAACACCTGGCCGCGGCCCTATCAGTCGCCGCATCCGCCGATCTGGATTCCATCGCAAGGTTCGGGCTCAACCATCCGCTGGGCCGCGCAGATGCGCTACACCTATTGCCAAACGCTGAGCCCGATCGCGGCGGTGGCGCGCTTCTTCCAGCTCTACCGCGATGAAGCCGAGAAGGCTGGTTACATTGCATCGCCCGATCAACTCGCGTGGTCGAATACGATCTACGTGGCCGACACCGACGCGAAGGCGATCCAGGAGGCGCGCCCGCACCTCGAGGCGCTGGTCAACCGCCTGCTGCTGATGCCGCCCGAAATGCTGCTGCCGCCCGGCTACTCCAATTTCGAGACAATGGAACGAATCCGTTCGGTCAAGGTGACCGGGAAGGTCCAGACCATCGAAGACCTGATCAAAACCGGCGTGGTCATCATCGGGAGCCCCAACACCGTGCGCGAGAAACTCGCCGAGTATCAGGACCTCGCCGGGTTCAATACGTCATTGACCAAGACGCAGTTCGGCACCCTGCCCAATGAGATGGTGCGCGCCAACATGCAGGCGATCGCTCAGGAAATTCTGCCGGCGTTTCGCGATCGGCTGCCGCAGGGTCAGCAGCGCGCCGCGGCCGAGTAGCGGAAGGAAGGGAGGAGAAGGCCATGCGCATGGTGCAGCTTGCGGCGGCGTGGGTCGCGGGCGCTTCCTTGCTGGCCGGCGCCACACCCAGCTGGCCGCAGGACTATCCGACGCGCGAAATCCGCACGATCTGCCCGTTCGCCCCGGGAACCGGCGCCGATATCGTGGTGCGCTACTACGCCGCCAAGCTCGCCGAGGTTGCCGGCAAGCCGGTCATCACCGAGAACCGGCCCGGCGCGCAAGGCCTGCTCGGAACCGAAGCTGTCGCTCGGGCAAAACCCGATGGCTACACGATTTCCATCAATCCGGTGGCCTCGACCATGGCGGCCGCGGTTCACATCTTCAAGACACTGTCGTTCGATCCACTGAAGGACTTCGAGTTCGGCGGGACCTTGCTGTCCACGTCGTTCGTGCTGGTGGTCACCCCAAAGGATTCGATCCGCACGGTCGCCGACCTTACCAAATATCTGAAGGAAAAGAAGAGCGATGCCTTCTATGGCGGCTCGACCAACACCGGCATCGTCGCGTCCGAGCTCTACAAGAACGCAATCGGCGTCGACGCCAAGCGCGTGAACTACCGCAGCGCCTTCGACGCCTTGAACGAAATGGCGAATGGAAACATCGATTTTTATTTCACCGACGCCACCACCGCCTTGGGTCAGATCGCAGCCGGACGCTACCGGCCGTTGGCGGTCACCGGACCGAAGCGTAGCAAGGCGCTGCCCGACGTACCGACCATGACCGAGGCCGGCATCCCGATGGACTTCGCGCCCTGGTGGGGAACGATCATGCCGGCAAACACGCCGAAGCCGATCGTAGCGAAGCTGACCGCGTGGATGGACAAGGTTTCGGCCTTCCCCGAGACCGTCGAGTTTCTCATCCGCAACGGCCTTGATCCTCTGCCGGGCGACGCGACGCTCCTGCGTGCCATGCTGATCCGCGATACCCAGCGCTGGGGTGACTGGGTCAAGCTCGCGCAGATCGAGGCGCAGTGACACTCGCGATCTTGGTTCCTTCGATCTCCAATGAGCATTCGGATCCGGAACAGCTTCCTGATCACGGCGCCGGCTGAGCAGGCCTGGACCGTGCTCAACGATATCGAGCGAGTGGCATCGTGCGTTCCCGGTGCGAAGTTGATCGAGATCGCCGGCGATAACATCTACAAAGGTCGGATCGCGGTCCGGCTTGGCCCCGTCCTCGCGGGCACCAGAATTGCGTTCGCGAGGCTGATCACCGCGGACAAAGGTTTTCGGAGCGAATGCCTCAGTCGGGGGCCCGCAGCCGATACCCGATGCCGGTTTCGGTGAGAATGTGTTGTGGCCGTTCCGGATCGGTCTCAATCTTCTGCCGGAGCTGGCGCACATAGACCCGCAGGTACTGCGAATCGGTCAGATCGTTCCACAGCTCGCGCAGCAGGAATTTGTGGGTCAGGACCTTGCCGGCATGCTGCACCAATACGCGCAACAACTCGTATTCCTTCGGCGATAGTTTCACGTCCTTGTCGCCGACCTTGACCAGCCGACGCACCAGATCAACGGTGAGATCGCCTTCCCGGAACACGGGCCGTTCGCCGTGCACCTGCAGTTGGTGGCGCAGCGCGGCCCGGATGCGAGCGAGCAGCTCCTCCATGCCGAACGGCTTGGTGACGTAGTCGTCGGCGCCGAGGTCGAGCGCGGCGACCTTTGCAGCCTCATCGCCGCGGCTCGATAAAACGACGATCGGCACGCCTTCATTCTGGGCGCGCATCTGCCGCAGCAATTCAAGCCCCTGCATGTCGGGCAGCCCGAGATCGAGGATCACGAGGTCGGGCTTGCTCCCCATCAGCTCGAGCGCGGTCTTGCCGTTGGGTGCATCGAGCACGTCGTATCCCTGAGTGCCGAGTCCCATGCGTAGCAGCTTGCGGATCGGCGGCTCGTCGTCGACGATCAGCACGCGGAGCGCGGGCGCACTCATGCGGCGGTATCCAGTTTCTGGGTTACCGCCGGGACCGGCAACCTGATGGTGAATACTGCGCCGCTTCGGTCGGTGCGGTTGGCGGCAGTGATCGTGCCCTTGAGGGCTTCCACGAACCCTCGCGAGATCGCGAGCCCGAGGCCGGTACCGGCCCGCACCTGATCCCCCTTCTGGGCCCGATAGAACTTGTCGAAAATCCGCTCCACGTCCTGCGGAGGAATGCCGACGCCTTCGTCAAGCACCTGCAAGACGACCGATTGCGCTTCGCGCCAGCTCCGGATGTGGATCGTCGTTCCGGCGGATGAATATTTCGACGCGTTGTCGAGCAGGTTGAACAGCACCTGTTCGAACAGCACCGGATCCAACTCGAGCATCGGAAGGTCGGCCGCGAGTTCGACGTCAACCTTGTGATGCGCCAGGATTTTGCTGCCGCGCGCGAGCGCGCTGCCGACGAGTTCGCCCAAATCCTGAAGGGTCGTCTGCGGCACGATCGCGCCCGACTCGAGCCTGGTGATGTCGAGCAAGTTGGCGATGAACCGGTTGAGGCGCTCCGATTCATCGATGATGGTCGCAAGGAGGTCGGCCTTGGCGGCATCGTCGAGCGCACCCGAAAGCTGGCGCATCGTTCCGGCGGCACCGAGGATGGCGGCGAGCGGCGTCTTGAGGTCGTGCGAGATCGACGTCAGCAGTGCCGACCGCAGTCGATCGGCCTCCATGCTGCGCTTGGCCCGATCTACGTCCTCGACCAGGAAGACCCGCTCGATCGCCAGCGCTCCTTGATCAATCAGCGCATCCAGCTGCCGGCGCTGATCGGGCGTGAGCAGCGGCCCGGGCTTATCGTTGTCGATACCGACGATTCCGATCGCACCACGCCCGGTGCGCATCGGCAGAAACAACCGCTTGGCACCCGGTAACGTGTCGGAACCGCGTCCAGCCGAGCGATTGCGCTCCCAGGCCCAACTGGCGGCGGCGAGATCGGCGTCGTCGAGCGTGTCTTCGGGTGGGTAACCGGCCCGCACCGCGATCGATCCGTTCTCGGGCAACAGCAGCACGACCCGGACTTTCAGCATCAGCGCCGTCTGATAGGCGGTCGCCCACAGCACATCGTCGAGTGTGCCGACGCCGGCGAGCTTGCGGCTGAAGGCGTAGAGCGCCTCGGTGGTGCGCGCACGCTCGATCGCCGCCATGGCCTGCGTGCGTACCCGCGCCGCGACATTCGAGACCAACGCCGCCATCACAATGAAGATCAAAAATGCCGCGACGTTGGTCGGATCGGTGATGGTGAACGTGTAGATCGGCGGCAGGAAGAAGAAATTGTAGCACAATGATGCAACCACGCTGGCGAACAGCGATGGCAGCAGACCATAGCGCACCGCGACTGCGACGATCGCCGTCATGAACACAAGATCGACGTTCTCGATGCCGACGATCGGCTTGATCAGTTCGTCGATTCCAAGCGCAGCGGCCACGGCGACGATCGCAGCCAGATATGGGATTGGGTCGAACGATCTGACCTCCTCGGCCGTCCGGATGGTCTTTTTCGGGACCGGCTCGCGGGTCAGGTGTTCGCCCGCGATGACATGCACGCTGATGTTGCCCGAGCTGCGCACCAGTTCGTGCACGACCGAGCCGTGCAAGATTTCGAACCAACGCGAGCGCGTCGATTTCCCGATGATGATCTGGGTAACGTTGTTGGCGTGCGCGAAATTAATAACGTCGTCGGCAATGCGACCCCCGCTCGGAATGGTAATGGCCTCGCCGCCAAGCGCTTCCGCCAGGCGCAACGTATCGGCAAGGCGATCGCGCTCTTCCTCGGTGAACTGCAGGCTGCGCTGGGTCTCGATGCTGAGTGCGGTCCATGACGCGTGCAGCCGGTCCGCCAGCCGCTTGGCATAGCGCACCAGCCCGGCTGCACGCACGTCTTCGCTCACGCATACCAGGATGCGCTCGCCCGCCGCCCAAGGCCCCTGGATGGCGTGCTCCTGCATATGCGTGAGCAGCTGCTCGTCCACGCGTTCGGCGGTGCGCCGCAGCGCCAGTTCGCGCAGTGCGGTCAGGTTGGCCGGCGAGAAGAAATGCTCGAGCGCACGCTCGGCCTGCTTGGGGACGTAGACCTTGCCTTCCTTGAGGCGAGCGATCAAGTCGTCCGGCGTCAGATCGACGAGCTCGACCGAGTCGGCGCGATCAAACACCCGATCGGGAACCGTTTCGCGCACCCTTACGCCGGTGATCTGCGCAACGACGTCGTTCAGGCTCTCGATGTGCTGAATGTTGACGGTGGAATAGACGTTGATGCCGCGGTTGAGCAGTTCCTCGACGTCCAGGCAGCGCTTCGGGTGCCGGCTGCCGGGCGCATTGGTGTGCGCGAGTTCGTCGACGAGGACGATCTGCGGCCGTCGCGCGATAATGGCGTCTAGATCCATTTCCTCGAGCCACTGGCCGCGGTACTCGATGCGCCGGCGCGGAATGACTTCCAGCCCGTCCAATAGCGCTTCGGTTTCCTTGCGGCCGTGCGTCTCCACGACCCCGACGACGACGTCATAGCCATCCTTCCGGCGGGCGCGCGCGGTTTCCAGCATGGTGTAAGTCTTGCCGACGCCGGGGGCGGCGCCGACGAAGATACGAAGCTTGCCGTCGCGACTTTCCTCGCGTCGGGCTGCTTCGAGCAAGGCTTCCGGCGAGGGCCGCTGATCGCGTTGCTGGTCTGCCATCGTCCGCTGCGTGCTGCGGCGACCCCGGCGTCTCGGGTTTCAGACGGCGAACCGGGGCCTATTTGGCGCCGTCGAGGGCCATGTTGAGCGCTAGCACGTTGACCCGGGGCTCGCCAAGGAGGCCAAGCAGGCGGCCCTCGACATGCGCATTGACCAGTTCGCGAAGACGATCTTCGGGCAGATTGCGGGCCTTGGCCACGCGCGGCACCTGGAACAGCGCCGCTTCCGGCGTGATGTGCGGATCGAGGCCGCCTCCGGTCGTGGTCACGAGATCGATCGGAACCGGCGCCGAGGGATTTTCCGCCTTCAATTTGTCGACGTCAGCTTTGACCCGATCGATCAGCGCCTTGTTGGTTGGTCCCAGATTCGAACCGCCCGAGTTGGCCGCGTTGTAGGGCGCCGGAACGGTCTTGGTCGAGTCATTGGGATCCGGAGCCGTGGTCGCGGACGGGCGGCCGTGGAAGTACTTGTCGCTGGTGAACTCCTGACCGATCAGCGCCGAGCCGACGACCTTTCCGTCGACTTCGACCAGGCTGCCTTGCGCCTGCTTCGGGAACAGCACTCCTGCAATTCCTGTCATGACCAGCGGATAAACCAGGCCAGTGATCAGGGTAAGCGCGATCACGAGCACGATCGCCGGGCGGATTTCCTTCAACATGACGCTTCTCCTCAGGCGAGATGCAAGGCCGTAACGACGAGGTCGATGGCCTTGATGCCGATGAATGGAATGATCACGCCGCCAACGCCGTAAATCAGCAGGTTGCGCCGCAGCAACGGACCAGCCCCGATCGCGCGGAAGGCAACACCCTTCAGCGCGAGCGGAATCAGCGCAATGATGATCAATGCGTTGAAGATGATCGCCGAGAGGATCGCGCTTTGCGGGGTCGCCAGATGCATGACGTTGAGCGCCTGCAGCTCGGGATAAAACGCAAGGAACATCGCCGGGATGATGGCGAAATATTTCGCGACGTCATTGGCGATCGAGAACGTGGTGAGCGCCCCGCGGGTCATCAGCAGCTGCTTGCCGATCTCGACCACCTCGATCAGTTTGGTCGGATTGGAGTCGAGATCGACCATGTTACCGGCCTCACGCGCCGCCTGGGTGCCGGTGTTCATGGCAACGCCGACGTCGGCCTGAGCCAGCGCAGGCGCGTCGTTGGTGCCGTCGCCGCACATCGCGACCAGCTTGCCCTTGGCCTGCTCGTCACGGATCAGCCGCAGCTTGTCCTCCGGGGTTGCCTGGGCGAGGAAGTCATCGACACCGGCTTCCGCCGCGATCGCGGTCGCAGTCATCGGGTTGTCGCCGGTGATCATGATGGTGCGGATGCCCATGCGGCGCAGCTCGGCGAAGCGTTCGCGAATGCCGCCCTTGACGATATCCTTGAGGTGAATGACGCCGAGCAGCCGGCCGTCCTTGGCGACGGCGAGCGGCGTGCCGCCGGATTTGGCAATCGCATCGGCGATGGCGTTGATCTCGCGCACCGCGTCGGCATTGACCGCGGGGACGAGCGAGCGGACGGCGCCCCCTGCCGCGACCGATTCGGCCGGCGCATTGAGA
Organism: Xanthobacteraceae bacterium; assembly: GCA_035472475.1. Classification (GTDB taxonomy): domain Bacteria; phylum Pseudomonadota; class Alphaproteobacteria; order Rhizobiales; family Xanthobacteraceae; genus JAFAXD01. Next base: position 10,302 of record DATIPA010000022.1, read on the forward strand.
AACTGCAGGATCGAATCAACCGCGCCTTTGCGCACCCACGAGCTGCCGATTTCCACCCCGCTCATGCGAGTCTGCGCCGTGAACGGAATGAAGTTGCCGCGCATCTCGGCGAGGTCACGTCCGCGAATGCCGTATTTCTCCTTCGCCAGCACCACGATCGAACGGCCCTCCGGGGTCTCGTCGGCGAGCGACGCCAACTGAGCCGCGTCGGCCAATTCCTGCTCGGTGACGCCGGCGATCGGCTTGAATTCGGTCGCCTGCCGGTTGCCGAGGGTGATGGTGCCGGTCTTGTCGAGCAGCAGGGTATCGACGTCGCCGGCCGCTTCGACGGCCCGGCCCGACATGGCCAGCACATTGAACCGCACCAGCCGGTCCATGCCGGCGATGCCGATCGCCGACAGCAGCGCCCCGATGGTGGTCGGGATCAGCGTGACGAACAGGGCCACCAGGATCACCACCGAGATGGCCCCTCCCGCGTAGGCGACGTAGCTCGGGATCGTGACGGTCGCGAACACAAAGATGATGGTCAGGCCAACGAGCAGGATATTGAGTGCGATCTCGTTTGGCGTCTTCTGACGTTCGGCACCTTCGACCAGCTTGATCATGCGGTCGAGGAAGGTCGAACCAGGTGCGGCCGTGATACGCACCCGGATCCAGTCGGAGATCACTTGCGTACCGCCGGTCACCGCCGAACGATCTCCGCCGGACTCGCGGATCACCGGCGCCGATTCGCCGGTAATGGCCGCCTCGTTGACCGAAGCGACCCCCTCGACGACGTCGCCGTCGGACGGAACGGTATCGCCCGCTTCGACCAGCACCACGTCGCCGACCTTCAGACTGGTGCCCGGCACCATCTTATAGTTCTTCGGGCCAGGGCCGCTCAGCAGCTTGGCTTGCGTCTCCGCGCGCGTTCGCCGCAATGCGTCAGCCTGCGCCTTACCGCGGCCTTCCGCGACGGCTTCGGCAAAATTGGCAAACAGCACGGTGAACCACAGCCACAGGATGATTTGAAACTCGAAACTGATGTTCGGCCCGCCAGTAATCAGGTCGCGAACAAGGATAACCGTGGTCAGGGCGGTCACCACCTCGAGCACGAACATCACGGGATTCTTGATCAGCGTGCGCGGGTCGAGCTTCACGAATGCCGAGCCGATCGCCGGCAGCACGATCTTGGGATCGAACAGCGCCGACACCGGCATTTTTTTGCGCAACGTGGAAGTTTCCATGGGTGCAACTCCGAATCGATCTGGTCAGAACAGCGTGCCGCTTTGCATCGCGAGGTGCTCAACGATGGGGCCTAATGCGAGCGCCGGGAAGAAGGTGAGGCCGCCCACGATTACGATGACGCCGACAACGAGGCCAACAAACAATCCGCCAGTGGTCGGGAACGTCCCGGCGGAAGGCGGCACGATCTTCTTGCCAGCGAGCGAGCCGGCGATCGCCATGGCCGGGATGATCATCCAGAAGCGGCCAACCAGCATCGCGATGGCGAGCGTGATGTTGTAGAAGAGCGTGTTGCCGGAGAGCCCCGCGAAGGCGGAGCCGTTGTTACCGTCCGCCGAGGTGTAGGCATAGAGCACTTCGGTGAAGCCATGTGGCCCGGGATTGGCCATCGACGCAACCGCGGACGGAACCAACATCGCCACCGCGGTCCAGCCGAGGTACATCAGCGGCAGGATCAGGATGGCGAGCATCGCCATCTTGACTTCCTTCGCTTCGATCTTCTTGCCGACGTATTCCGGCGTGCGGCCCACCATCAGGCCGGCGACGAAGATCGAGATGATGACGAACAGCAGCATCCCGTACATGCCGGCACCGACGCCGCCGATGATGACCTCGCCGAGCTGAATGTTGATCAGCGGGATCATGCCGCCGAGCGCGGTGAAGGAATCGTGCATCGCGTTGACCGCGCCGCACGAGGCCGCAGTCGTGATCACCGCGAACAGCGCAGATGCGACAATGCCGAAACGGACTTCCTTGCCCTCCATGTTGCCGCCAGTAAGGCCCATCGCGGTGAACGCATCGTTGCCGTGGGCTTCCGCCCAGTAGCAGAAGAAGACGCCGGCGATGAACAGCACGCCCATGACCGCCAGAATGGCCCAGCCCTGACGCTGGTTGCCGACCATGCGGCCGAACACGTTGGTAAGTGAAGCGCCGATAGCAAAGATCGAGATCATCTGGATGAAGTTCGACAGCGCGGTCGGGTTCTCGAACGGGTGCGCCGCGTTGGCGTTGAAGAAGCCGCCGCCATTGGTGCCGAGCATCTTGATGGCGATCTGCGAGGCGACCGGGCCGACCGCGATGGTCTGTTTGGCGCCTTCGAGCGTGGTCGCCTCCACGTAGGAGCCAAGCGTCTGCGGCATGCCCTGCCAGACCAGGAACAACGCGTAGACGATGCAGATCGGCATCAGGATGTAGAGCGTGCAGCGGGTGATATCGACCCAGAAATTGCCAACGGTGCGGACCGACGCGCGCGCAAAGCCGCGGATCAGCGCCATTGCCAGCACGATGCCGGTCGCCGCCGACAAATAGTTCTGGTGGGTGAGGCCGAGCATCTGCACCAGGTAGGACAGGGTGCTTTCACCGCCGTAGTTCTGCCAGTTCGTGTTGGTGATGAAGCTCACCGCGGTATTGAACGACAGATCCTCCGCGACGGCCGACTGTTCCGCCGGATTGAACGGCAGCAGCCCCTGGAAACGGAGGAGCGCGTAGAGGATCAGGAATCCACCGACATGGAACAACAGCATGCCGACCGCGTACATCAGCCAGCTTTGCTCGCGCCTCTCGTCGACGCCGCCAGCCCAATAGATCGCTCGCTCTACGGGCCGCAGCACCGGCGACAGGAACGTGCGCTCGCCGTTGAAAACATGCGTCATGTAGCCGCCGAGCGGCTTCACCAGTGCAACGATAATCGCGCAGTAGAGCAGGATTTGAATCCAGCCAATGATGGTCATGGACGTACGCCTTTCAGAACTGCTCGGGTCGCAGCAGCGCGTAGGTGAGGTAGATCAGAAGTCCTAGGCTCACCACCGCGGCGAGCGAATAATCGAAGGTCATGACATGCCTCCTAGAGCCGGTCGCAGGCGTGGCAGTAGCCGACTGACAGGGCGAAAAAGCCGAGCCCAATGGCCAACATGATGACGTCCATCATTTCCGTATGCTCCTGATGGGGCGCGAAATATTCCGGGCAACTGGTCGCGCGGCCTACGGGGAAGCCGTCATCGACGTTGTTCAAGCGCGCAATGACGCCCCGGAGGACGGCCGACGATGTGCCACTCGTTGCATAGGATTTCGAGTCGAGGGGCGCTGCGTCTTTATAAAGATTCCATATAGATCGGAGCGCAACCGTCACCGTCGATGGTACCTCCAGGAGGTCACTCCGAGCCGGGCGACGTGCCAATTTCAAAATCATTTCAATCGGAACGGTTGGTACGCGAACTGACGGCCAATCCCGAACGACTATGTGCAGAACATACGCGACAATTCATCGGCCGTTGCCGGATACCGCGTTTTTCTTACGTCACCAACGAAACTTGTGGCCAGTCCCATAGGCGGCAACGATTTTACTTATGGAATTCCTATCTCCGGCACGCGCGCTCCGTCTCGTTTCTATATGGCGATATGTCCATGTTGCTGGTGCGTCGTTGAAGGGCAAAGGGGTGTCCGGTTTGAGGCTCAGACGGCGCGAAAGGGGTGTAGCAATGGTCTACAACAACAAAGATATCGACCTCGGCAGAGACGGATCCGGTGAGCCTCGGCTCATGTGGAAGGCGGCGCTGATCCTGTTGTGCCTTGGAATTTTCGCACTCGTCATGTGGTCAGGCTCGAACGACCCGGCGCAGCGGTGCACGCAGACGGACCCGGCAGAGCAGCAAGCGTGTGTGCATTTTCTCAAGACACAAGCCCCGCAGCCGCCCGCCAAGGGCCCGTTTCCGCTCATTCATCGCTCGGCCGAACGGAGCGTCGACTAGGTCCTTCAATGCAACGCGCCTGGTCAAGCAATTCGATGCAAGCGACGGCCCGGCGCCCGCAGCCGGCCGCCCGCTTGCTTGAAAATCGGGTCGGTTTGATGCTCGTTTTCGCGGGGGCTGTTGCGCTCGTCTTGTTTCTACTCTGACCGGCCTAATGCGGTTATGTGAGCCGGCCGCGGAAGCCGGACCGTATGCGAAAGACAACACACGATCACGGGAACGTCGCAGGCGACTGCGCGCCAGTCCTGATTCGATTCGGCATTCGTCTCGCAATCCTGATTGCGCTCGCCTTCGTGCCCCAAATTGGATTCGCGCAAGCGTTCCCCCGGCTTCTTTCGATCGCAGGCCTTTTTTGCGTTTTGTGGGCCGTCGTCTGCCGCGAGCCCATCCTCGGGCCGACGTTGACCCATTGGGACGAGGCAGCCGTGTTCATCGTCTTCAGCTGGATCGTGGGCGCCATCGCCTTGGTTCAGTAGTTCTTAAGCGCCTGAAACCTTGTCCAACAAGGGCGTTTTTATATTGCGCTTATGAGGAAGTCCGGCACTCTCTCTCGATTTCATATGCACCTGCGCGCATATTGATTCGTGCAATTTGAAGATAGCAACATGTCCTCCCTCCAAGACCGATCAGGCGGGCCGCGGGCATTCAGACGCCCGGACAGCTCCATTCTCAATGAGGCCATTCCGGTGTTCGCGATCGGCCGCAGCAAAACCGGCCTGTGGGTTGCGCGCGACTGCGATAGCCCGGCCGGCGGCGCGTTCCTGACAAAGGCCGCGGCGATCCGTTTCGCGAAACACACGGGCGGCGCATGCGCCTTGATGTTCGTTCGAGATGGGCTTGAGCTCGACGTCAGTCCTTCTCCGGGCGACCATGATCGAGACCTGAGAGCGGGTCTCGAAGCCACAATCGCAAACATCAAAACAAGAGTTCGCGATTGGGCGCGATCGCATTGGAGAACCGCTAGCACCACATAGTCGGGTCCAATCGGCAACAATACCACCCACCACATGCGAGCAACGGGGCGTCAGACATACGGCACCGCAAGTCTGCCGTGCGATATCAGCCAACAATCCGACCTCGCGAGATCTCAAACCACGAAAGGAGCCGCGCCATGCGCGAACAAACTGAGCCTCCCTCCGAAGACTCATCTTCAGCACATAATCTGTTTTTGATCGGAAAGAACGGCCGCGGTTCCTGGGTCGTACGCGACCAGCGCGGCATGCACGGTGGATTATTCGTTACGCGTGAAGATGCGCTGCGCTACGCCCTGTTCGAGAACGGACGGCGCCCGCAGGCCGTCGTCATGGTCCCAGGCGGGCTGGAACTCGACCTCGCCGCCTGATCGCGCGTGGAAGGCGCGCTCGCGTCTGCCTTGCTGTGGTTAGACAGCGTGTTAGCCTCCCCTCGCTCAAGCAAAGCGGGGGCTCATGAAGGCAGCGTTGTTTTCTCCAATGCGATACCAAGGCCCGTCGAGCGGCACGGGCTGGCCAATTCCCGGCACCACCTACTCTGTGGAAGCGGCCGAAAAATCCATGCGCTCGAGCCTCGCCCAGTTCCGGCTCGCCGACGAGGTCGGCTTCGACTGGGTCACGGTCGCCGAGCACCACTACTCGCCGTTTTCGCTCAACCCCAATCCGATGCTCACGGCGGGCGCACTGACCCAGATCGTGCGTCGCGCCAAGATTGCGCTGCTGGGGTCAACGATCCCGATTCTCAACCCGATACGCGTGGCCGAAGAATTCGCGATGATCGACACCATGAGCGGCGGCCGGGTCATCGCTGGCATGCTGCGCGGTACGCCCAACGAATATGTCACCTACAATATCAACCCGGCCGAATCGCGGGAGCGGTTTGAGGAAGCGCTTGCCCTGATCGTGGCGGCGTGGACGCAAACCGAGCCGTTCGGCTGGCAGGGCCGTTACTACGAATACCGCACGATCTCGATCTGGCCGCGGCCGGTGCAGCAGCCATATCCGAAGATTTACATGTCGGGATCGAGCCCGGAATCCGGCGAATTCGCCGCACGCAACCGC
>DATIPA010000023.1:0-25785 GCA_035472475.1 Xanthobacteraceae bacterium
CCTGGGCCGACGCCGGCCTGTTTCGCATGCCGTTTCCCGAAGAGTATGGTGGACTGGGCAGCAATATCGTCGATATGGCGATCATTTCAGAAGAGCTCGCATGCCCGAGCGCCGATCTGGTCATGGCCTTCGGCGGCAGTATGTTTTGTGGCCTCAATCTGTTGCGTAACGGTAGCGAAGAACAGAAGCGCCATTTTCTGCCGAAGCTGCTCGCTGGCGACATCAGGATGACGATTTCAATATCGGAACCAGACGCCGGCTCCGACGTCGGTGCCATGCGCACGCAGGCGCGCCGCGACCGTGATCATTACGTCATCAACGGGCAGAAGATTTGGCAGACCGGGGCCGGTGCCAAGAACAACTATATCAACGTCTATGCAAAAACCGACCCGAAGGCACATTACCGCGCCGGTATGTCGCTGTTCCTGGTCGACGGCAGCTCGCCCGGACTCGAAATACGCAAGCTCGACATGCTCGGACGGCGCGCCGTTGGCACATACGAACTGTTCTTTAACGACGTGCGGGTGCCGGCCGACCATTTGGTCGGGGCCGAGAACAAGGGCTGGGACTGCGTTCTCTCCGGCCTGCAGTCCGAGCGCGTATTTGCGGCTGCCTGCGATTGCGGTAGCGCGCGCGGCGTTTTTGAACTCGCGTTGCAATATGCGAGCGAACGCAAGCAGTTTGGCCGCGCGATCGGAACGTTCCAGGCGGTCGCCCATATGTTGGCCGACATGCAGACCGAGGTCGAAGCCGCATGGGCGCTGACACTTCGTGCCGCGTCGCTGGTCGCCGCCGGGAAGGACGCGCTGCGCGAAATCACCATGGCCAAACTGTTTGCATCGGAGACCTACGTCAAAGCGGCGAATACCGGCATGCAGATCTTCGGCGGCTTCGGCTACAGCATGGAATTCGACATGCAGCGGCACTATCGCGACGCGCGCGCTGCGACGATCGCGGCTGGCACCTCGCAGATCCAGCGCAACTTGCTAGCCGGGTTGATGGGGTTGAAGGTGTAGCGGATCGTCGGCTGACGATCCGGCGCTACGGCAACGGCCCTTTGTGTACCAATCCGCCGTCGACGCTCACGATCGTGCCGCTCGTGTAGGAGGAAAGATCCGACGCCAGGAAAACCACGGTGGCGGCGATCTCGTCGACTGTTGCGGGCCGGCCGAACGGCATGTGTTTGAAGCTTTCATGCCAGCGGCTCTCGTCGCCGGCTTTGGCGGCGCGCTGGCGCGCCAGATACTCGACGCGCTCGGTGGCGACCGGCCCCGGATTGACGCCGACAACGCGCACGCCGAAATCGGGGCTGGTGCCGCCGATGGCGCGCGTGAATGCCATCAGGGCGGCGTTGCCCATCGAGCCTGCGATGTAGCCATAGGTCAGCTTTTCGCCGCCCGCGCCGATGATGTTGATGATGACCCCGCGCTGGCGCGCCTTCATGCGCGCGAGGTAGAGCCTGGTGAAGTCAACATGCGCATAGATTTTGAGGTCCCAGCCGAATCGCCATGCCTTTTCATCCACATCCTCGATCGTCCCGCCTGGGATTGCCCCGGCGTTGTTGACGACAATGTCGACATCCGGAAAGGTCTCGAACACCTTGCGCCGCGCCGCCGGGTCGGACAGGTCGGCCGCCATGGTCTCAACGTTGACCTGGGCCGATTTGCGAATGGCATCGGCTTCGTTGGCAAGCAGATCGCCGGAGCGCGCCACGAGTCGCGGGTGCACGCCCTCGCCGGCGAACCATTTGGCGATCCCAAGTCCGATGCCTTTGGAGGCGCCGGTAATCAGCACGCTGCGCCCGGTCAGTTTAAGGTCCATGGCAAGTCACTTCCCAAGGGAGGATGTCGAAACAAGAGTGGGGACGGCCTGTGAGGCTCAATCGCGCCGATAGTTCTTTAGCCCGGGGCGGAACGACTTCTCATCCAGGAACTGGCTCATGCCCTTCTTCCGGCCTTCTTCCGGGTCGGTTGAGTAGGTCTCCTGCGCTTTGGCGTAGAGGTAGTCCTCGGATTCATCCCAGGTCATGTCCTTGACACGGCGATAGGCGAGCTTGACCGCACTGAGCACGTGCGGGTTCTTCTCCATGAGCTTCTTGGCAATCTCCTCGGTGCGTTCGCGCAGCCGTTCCCGCGGCACCGCCTCATTGACGAGCCGCATGGCGGCCGCCTTGCGCCCGTCGAAGGTCTCGCCGGTCATCAGATAGTAGAGCGCGTCGGCCGGCATCATCTTCTCAGCGACGGCGCGTGTCACGTTGCCGGCCGGGATGATGCCCCAGTTGATCTCCGAGAGGCCGAAGGTTGCGTCTTCCGCCGCAATCGCGATGTCGCAGGAGACGAGTGGCGTGAACCCGCCGCCGAAGCACCAGCCGTTGACCATGGCAATGGTCGGCTTTGGAAAGAACCGCAGCCGCCGCCACTGCCAGGCCATCGAGTCACGGCGCACCCGCATCGCCTCGACCGGCGTCGCACTGTCGATTTCGCGAAAATACTCTTTGAGGTCCATTCCGGCCGTGAAGGCTTCGCCCGCCCCGGTGAGCACCAGGATCTCGCAGCGATCGTCGATCTCGAGCGCATCAAGCACCTCGAGCATTTCGCGATTGAGCGCCGGGCTCATCGCGTTGCGCTTCTCCGGGCGGTTGAGGAATACCCAGGCGATCCGATCCTTGAATTCGACCTTGACGTTGTTGCCGCCCGGTGTGGGCTTGGCTTCGCCGGAGCGTTCTTGGACGGCCATGGGCTCTTCCTGGCGTTTCCTGGGACTTTGTTGGAGGCGTATCATCGGGCAGAATAAGAACGGCGAGCAAGTCCTATCGCGCCATACGGGGAGGTGAGGTCATGAGCGAGATTTCGGTGCTGGATGTCCGTGTTCCGGCGGAGATCATCCACAATTGGGGCTGGTTCCTGGCCTTTGGCCTCGGTCTTGTACTGCTGGGGGTTCTGGCAATCGTGCGTTCGGTGGCCGCGACCGTCGTGTCGATGCTGTTCTTCGGGTGGCTGCTGGTGATCGCCGCCGGCATCGAGATCGTGCAGCTCATCATGGTCGGCAAATGGGCCGGCCAGTTCCAACACGTGCTCGCGGCGGTTTTGTTCGGCGTCGTCGGCGTGCTGATGGTGTGGCGTCCGGTGGTGACGGCCGAAATCGTCACCTTGCTGATGGGCGCTTTCTTCCTGGTGGCCGGCCTATTTCAGCTCATCGAGCCGTTCTGGATCGGGCTGCCGGGCTGGGGCTGGCACGTCCTCAACGGGGCGATCACACTCATCCTGGGCATTCTGGTGCTGGCGCAATGGCCGGTCTCCGGACTGTGGGTGATCGGAATGTTCGTCGGCATTGAGCTGATCTTTTACGGGGGCGCGTGGGTGGCGCTGTCACTCAGCCTGCGGAACATGGCGTAGGCGGCGAGTCTACGGGTCGATCAGCATGCGCGGCGCCCAGACCTTGCCGGGCGCCACACCGAGCAATTCGCGTGCGCATTCCCGCAGGATGCCGGTTGACGTGGTGGCGTGCTGGGTGCCGGCGTGCATGTCGCGGAAGCAGCGCTGCAGGATGCCATCGCGCAACGCGACACCTCCGCCATAATGATACGCAAACGCGCAGACCTCGGCGATTGCCGAGGTCGTATAGTTGAGCGCAAGCCGCGCCAGGGTGATCTGGCGCGTGCCGGGCTCGCCGCCACGGTCGAGCGTTGCCTCGATGTCGCGCCAGCTCTCATAAGCAAAGGCACGCGAGGCGCGCACCTTGGCCTCGGCCAGACCGAATTGTTCGTGAAAGCTTTCGCCACCGCCCTGTTGCGGCAGGATCTGGGGCCGGCCGTTCTCCTGGCGTGCGAGCCGCGCGAGTTCGTCGAGGATGCGACGCCCGATGCCGAGCGCGAACCCGGTATGCCCAATGGTGCTTAGCCCGAAGATGCGGAGCTTGAACAGATTGCCGCCTTGCACCGCGGCATTGGCCGACTGCAGGTGGGTCATTTCTTCCGGGACGTAGACGTTGTCGATTGTGTAGTCGACCGAGCCGGTAGCCCGCAGTCCGAGCACATCCCAGTTGCCGGTCAGCTTTGCCTGCGCGACCGGCAGGATGAAAATGCGGATGTCAGGAAACCGGCCGCCAGGGAGCATCCGGGGCGAACCGTTCTCATGCACGACCGCGCCGGTGTGGATGTATTCCGAATGCACCAGCCCGCTGCCGTAGGACCACTTGCCGGTGAGCCGATAACCGCTGCCCTCGACGTCGGCGCGCCCGTTCGGTGCACCCTGGCCCGCGATCACCGGCATGCGCTGGGCGAACAGTTTGTTGGCCGCGCCGGATTCGAGATAAGCGGCGGCGGTGCCCATCGCGACCTGCGCAGCCATCAGCACCCAGCCGGTCGAGCCGTCGGAGTAGCTCGTTTGCTCGATCACCTCGAGGAATTCGACCGGCCCTGTCTCACTCCCGCCGAAGCACCGTGGAATCCACATGCCGAGAAAGCCATTGTCGCGCAGCGCCGCGATGGTCGCATCGGTCAGCATTCCCTTGGCCTCGCCGCGGGCCGCTTCGCCGGCAAAGAGCGGATGCAGCTCCTTGGCCTTCTCGACCAAGGACGCGCCCTTTGACGCTTCGCGGGCGATCTCGGCAAGCGCCATGTCTTACTCCTTCCCTCGATTCATTCCGCTGTGACTGACCAGCATGGCGTTGAGCGCTTCCCAATATTTGACCGCGGCGGTGTGATCGGCGTCGGCACCGACCGCATCGCGAGCGCGCAAGATCAGGTCGCGGCTCGCGCCCGCGAGCGGCGCGTTAATGCCGATATCCTCAGCAAGATCGGCCGCGATCTTGACGTCCTTGGCCAGCAGGCCGAGCCCGAACTGGGTGCCGAACGTGCGGCTGATCACCTCCTGCTTGAGCGTGTTGGCCGTTGCAAAATTTCGGCCGGTCGACTCGTTGAGCACATCGACCATCAGGGCCGGATCGAGGCCGAAGCTCTTCCCGATCACCAGCGCTTCGACGGCCGCCATGAAGCCGGTGCCCGACACATAATTGTTGAGCGCCTTCATGGCGTGGCCGGCACCTGATCCGCCCACCTCGAACACGCGATGTCCGAGCACCGCCAGGACTGGCCGCACGCGCTCCAGCGCCGCCTTGTCGTCGGTCCCGACCATCATGACCAGCCGCCCCTGTTCGGCGCCGGTGATGCCGCCGGAAACCGGCGCGTCGATCAGCGTGATGCCGCGTTTGGCCAGGATGGCGGAGAGCTCACGGGTGCCGGTAGGTTCCGACGAGGTCATGTCGATGACGACGCTCCCGGCGGCGAGTGACTGTGCCAGCGCGCCATTCTCTTCCTGCAGGAAGACCTGGCGCATGATCGGCCCGGTTGGCAGCATGGCAATGACAACGTCGGAGCCGCGGCCAAGATCGCCGAGTGACGTCGCGGTCCGTGCCTGGTGCGATTGCGTAAAGCGCCGGGCTTTCGCGCGATCGGCGTCGTGCACCGCCAGGTCAAAGCCCGCACGTGCGAGATTGGCCGCCATCCGGCCGCCCATGGCCCCAATGCCGATGAAGCCTATTCGCGTTTCAGAAGCATCCATTGGTCTCTCGCGAAGCGACGCACAGACTTTAACGTATCGACGCTGCGCGCAGCATGCCCCATCAGGCTCATCGTCTGGCATTCGGGCTACGTCTGTCCCATCGCGTTGTGACGGCCGATAATGCGCGCGATCCGTCAATTATTTCGAGGAGCCACCGGATGGCACGCGTCCCCTATGTCGACAACAAGGATTTGCCTGAGCAGTACCGCAACCAGCTCAGCGGCGACGCCAACGTCACGCGCGCACTTTCCAACAGTCCGCAGCTGGCATTTCTGTCAGGTTCAATGGCGCGTTATATCCGCCACGAAAGTAAGGTTGATCCGCGGCTGCGCGAGCTCGCCATCATACAAGTCGGTTATTCGGCGCGTTCGGCGTACGAATATACGCACCACATCAAGATCGGCCTTTCGTTCGGCGTGACCGAGGATGATTTGCGCGCAATTGCCGATGAAACGGCAGGGCGGCCGACCAAGCTCGAGCCGCTCGCCAAATCCGTGCTGCGTGCCGCGCGCGAAATGACCGACGGCATCGCGGTTGCCGATAAAACCTTCGCGGAGCTGCGTGCCGCCTTCGACAACGCAGTGCTTGTCGACCTCTTGTACACCATTGCGAACTACAACGGCGTCGTGCGGATCCTGGCCGCGCTTCAAGTTGACATTGAGGATGAGTACAAAATCTATTTGGAGAAGTTTCCATTTGCAGCTTAGAACGAGGACTTCGGCTGTCGTAACTCGCGAAGAAATGCAGAGGTGAATGCAGATGTCCAATGATCCATTTCTCGGTCGGTTGCGTGTGCTCGACGTCTGCGATCTCTCGGATGCGATTGACGCCCTTGGCATGACACCGGCGGTGACCGGGCTGGTCTTGACGAGCGGTGCGCGCCCGATCGCAGGGCGCGCCATCACAGTGCGTATCGGCGCCGGTCCGTCGCCGCCGGGGGTGACGCGCCATCTCTCTACTGCCGCGGTCGAGGCCGGCGGACCGGACAACGTGATCGTCGTCGAGCAGCGCACCGGCATCGACGCCGCCGGCTGGGGCGGCATCCTCTCGCGCGCCGCGCAGCATCGCGGCCTTGCGGGCTCGATCGTCGATGGTCTCACCCGCGACGTCGAGGAGGCCAATAAGTTCGGCTATCCGGTCTATGCGCGCGGCTGCACGGCGCGCACGGCGCGTGGGCGTATTCACGAGGCCGGCTGCCAGGTCACGATCCGGCTGGGCGATGCGATCGTCATGCCTGGAGACTACGTCGCGGCCGACCGCAGCGGCTGTGTGGTGATTCCAGCGGCGCATATTGCCGACGTGCTGGCGCGCGCTGAGGCGATCCTGGCAAAAAGCGATCAGATGTCCGCGGCGGTTGATCGCGGCGAACCGGTCTCCAAGGTCATGGGCGCGAGCTACGAGACCATGCTGGAGCGCAAGTAATAGCTACGGCCGGCCACGCAGAAAATCCGGTGTTGGTGGCGGCCCCCAGATGTTTGACGTCGGCCCGGGTTCCCACACCTTAGGGCGCTGGGGCGTGTCGCGATGCCAGGGGCGTGGCTCGAAATAGCCGAGCTCCTCGTCCTTCATCTGGTCAAGCTCGCAGAACAGCTCGATCACCTGATCGTCGGGTTCGCGGTAGTAGATCGAGATGTTGTGGCCGGGGCCGTGCCGCACCGGTCCCCAAATGATGTCGATCTTGTGCTTGGCAAGGACGTCGCAGGCGTCCTTCAGGTGCACGATGTCGGGCAGCTCGAACGCGATATGATGCATGCGGGCGCGCGGATCGCGCACGAAATTGACCGTATGGTGATCCGGATTGCAGCGCATGAATAGGAAATAGTCGCCGATCCAATCAGACACTCGGAACCCGAGCAGGCCGCCATAGAAATCGAGAATCTTCTGCAGGTCGGGCGCGAAATACGCGAGATGGCCGAGCTTGGTGGCCGCCACGCCCTTGGGCTGCGTTCCGTTGCTGAGCGGATTCCAGGTCGTGAACAGCTCGATTTCGGTGCCCTTCGGGTCTCTGAACGTCAACGTTTGGGAGATGCCGGGGGCCGGGTCGTTGCTGCGATCGCTCCGGACCCCGTTCTTGTCCAATTCACGCGCAGCCTCGTTGAGGTCGGTCGCGGGCGCGATTTCGAACGAGAGCTTGCGGCATCCCGCTGAGCTTCCCGGCCGCAGCTCGATCGCAAGGTGCCCGAGCTTGCTGGCAAGATAGCGCCGGTCTTTGTCCTTGGCGGCAGGTATCAGGCCGACCACATCGATATAGTGATCGCTCAGCCGCTCGACATCGGGCGTTTCGAAGACGGCGTGACCTATCCGGCGCGCTTTGATCATTGTTTCCTCCACACGGAGTATTTTCGGGAGAAGTGGTCTCCGGTTTTCCGCAGAAAATGCGATCCAAGAGAAGCGTTCGTCATTATAGCGCATCGCGTGCGATCCGAGCGCAAAACCGCTATGCGCCTGCGCGGATGCTGCGCCCACGCCGGCATATAGGCACGTTCGGGGAAATACGATATTCCCGGGGCCGCGAAACAGGGAGGACGACATGGCCGGCTACAAATTGGCGACCTACGAATCCGCGCAAGGGCCCCGCGCCGGTGCGGTCATCAACGATCTCGTTTATGACGTCGCCGCGCTGACCGGCCAATCCAAGTATGCGAGCGTACTCGACGCGCTCGCGGACTGGGACGCTGCGCACAAGCTTCTCGACGCAGCCGCGAAGGCGCCGAAAGGCGACGGCAAGCCGGTGAAGCAAGCGAAATTGCTGGCGCCGGTACGCTGGCCGGGGACGATCTACTGCGCCGGCGCGAATTACCAGGATCACGCCGAGGAGATGTGGAAGGCGGCCGGTCAGCTGCCGCAGCCTGATCCGCATGAACTCGGACTGAAGCCCTGGTTCTTCATCAAGGCCGCACGCTCAGTCACCGACCCGGACGCGAAAGTCAGCATCTCGAAATACTCCAAGAAGATGGACTGGGAGGCCGAACTCGCGGTGGTGATCGGACGCAAAGCGCGTGACCTCACGCTTGAAAATGCGCTCAGCTGTGTTGCCGGTTATACGGTCGGAAACGATCTCTCGGCGCGCGATCTTGGCTTTCGCCCGCAGCTGCCTGAATCGTCCCCGTTCCGGGCCGACTGGATCCGGCACAAGAGCTTTGATGGATCCTGCCCGCTCGGGCCTTGGATCATGCCTGCGGCTTATGTTTCCAACCCCAGCAAGCTTGCCATCAAGCTGTGGGTGAACGACACCCTCAAGCAGAACTCGAATTCCGGCAACATGATCTTCACGATCGCCGAGCAGATCTCGCACCTGTCGACTGGCATCACGCTTTATCCGGGCGACGTGATCATGACAGGTACCCCAGCCGGCGTCGGTGCCGGTCGCGGCGAGTTCCTCAAAGCGGGAGATGTCGTGAAGGTCGAAATCGCCGAGATCGGATCGATCACCAACACGATGACGTAGCGGCGCTTCAAACGCTCCGATTCACGCCGCCTTCGCCATCTGCTCAAGCGCACCGCGCGCGTCCCACGCCTGCCACCAGGGCTTGAGCCCGAGGTCTCGCGCGATAATCCCGGCCGTGATGTAGCCGGAGCCGCCGGAGATCGCGCCGCCGGGGTGCGCCGCTGAACCCGCGTAGTAAAGATTTGGGATCGGCGTGCGATAGCCGAAATGGTTGTACATCACCTGCTCGGCGCAGAACGCGCCCATGAAAATGTCACCACCGCGCATGTTGACCATTTCCTGGGTGTACTCGCGTCCAGTGTAAACGTATTGGCCGAGGATGTTACCGCTCGTCATGTTCGGGCAGTAGCGCGCGAAGGTCTCGATGATCTTGTCGGCGAATACCCGCTTCCATTCCTCGTAGTCCACGCCGCTGGTATCCGGATTAAGCGGCATCACGTGCCACGCGTAGGTCGTGTGCTTGCCGGGCGGCGCCTGGGTCGGATCGAGCAAGCTGAGCGGACCGGAGCCGAACTGGATGATCGACGGCACACGTCCCTGTTGTACTTCGCGATGAGCCGTCGCGAGATCCGCCATGGTCTCCGCCCCGAAACTCCATTTGAGCGTGCGGTTGATGTTGGGCTCAAATGCTTCGGCTGCGAAGCGCGGGCTCTCGTTGAGGGCAAGGTGCAGGCCGAACAATGTCCACGCCGTATACTGGAATCCGTCGAGCTTTGCTTGCATCGCCGCGGGCAACTGTGCGCGCCCGATCATATTTTCCAAGGTCTGATGCACGTCGATGGTTGACGCGACGAACTGGCGCGCACGTACGGTACGGCCGTCGGTGAGCGTAATGCCGGTCGCGCGACCGCCTTCGATCAGAATGCGATCGATGGCGACTTGCGGTACATAGCGCCCGCCCGCCGCGATGAAGGTCTCCATCAGGCCGCGCGCGAGGTTGAACGAGCCACCCTGACAGAGCTGGTAGCCGGTCTTGAGGTCGAATGCGCGGATTACCGAGCCCATTGGGCTTGTCTTCGATAGTGTGTCGGTGAGCCAGGTACCGAACAGCGAGACTTTGAACAGGAACAGCAGCCGCACGTGCTCGTTCTCGAACAGCTCTTCCACGAGATCGAGCGGCTGGCGTTGTGTCACTGCGTGGAATTCGCGCCCGAGCGGTGTTCGCGCCAGGAGCGTGTCGCGCTCGGCTTGTGGCAGCGGCTCACCAAATCGCTCCGGGATCAGGATCTGGCGCGTCATCGCCTCGGCGCGGGCGTTCCAGTCGCGGAAGGTCTTGGCGTCGCGCTTCGAGAACCGCGCGATGTTGGCGACCGTCTCCTCAAGCTCGCGGCCGAACACCAGGGCGGTGCCGTCGCGGTGCGCCTGTCCAAACTCGTAGGGCGGCGTGATGTAGGTGACGCGCTCCTCCAGACCGAGGTCCTTAAACCACGGGGCCTCGCTAATGTGGAAATGATTGATCGAATGCAGGTTGTGGTAGAAACCCGGCAGCGTGACTTCCTCGGTCGCGAGCCCGCCCCCATAGCTGAGGCGGCGTTCGACCAGCAGAATATCCAGGCCCTGGCGCGCCAAATATGAGCCGAGCACCAGGCCATGGTGCCCGGCGCCGATGATGATGCCGTCGTAGGTCCGCTCCAGCACGTGCGTTTATCCCTGCGTCACTTTGGGCCAGCTTTTCCCGAAAATGTTCGACTTGAGTTGCGGTACAGCTCTTATGGTAACCTATGGCCGATCAGCCCGTATCGTCGAACGGCGAGCCGCTGTGATGCGCTTCTGGGAGGACATGATGAAAGTTCTGGCGGTTGGGCTGGGCGCGCTGGCCCTCGCATTCGGTATCAACGCGGCATCGGCGCAAACCGTCAAGATCGGCCTCATGCTGCCGTTCTCGGGCGTCAACGCTGACCTTGGCGACGCCCAGATCAAGGGCTTCGACCTCTATATGAAACTCCACGCCAAGGATCTCGAACCCTACAAGCTCGACATCGTCAAGCGCGACGAGGGGCCGCCGTCCGGTGCCAATGCCAAGACGGTCGCAACCGAGCTGATCACCGTCGAGAAAGTGAAGCTGATCGCTGGTGTCGTGTTCTCGCCGTCGGCGATCGCGATCGCTCCGGTGATGACGCAGGCCAAGGTGCCGCTGATCATTTCCAACGCCGGCACAGCTTGGATCACCACCCTGTCGCCTTACATCGTGCGCTTCTCGTTCAGCATGTGGCATCCGGCCTATCCGATGGGCACGTTTGCGGCCAAGACGCTGGGCTGTAAGACCGCTGCCATGGGCTATACGGATTTCCCACCCGGCAAAGATTCAACGGACGCGTTCAAGACCGGCTTCGAGCAGGCCGGCGGTAAGGTGGTCGACTCGATCCCGATGGGCAATCCGGCGCAGGTACCGGACTTCACGCCGTTCTTCCAGCGCGTGAAGGATCAGAAGCCGGATTGCTTCTACGTGTTCATTCCGTCCGGCTCGCACGCCTCCGGCGTGGTCAAGACCTACGGCGAGGTCGGCATGAAACAGGCCGGCATCAAGCTGATCGGCCCGATGGACGTAGTGCCCGACACCAAGCTTCAGGACATGGGTGACGCGGCGATCGGCACAATTGTGATGGGCCATTACGCCGCCGACCTCGACAATCCTGCCAACCAGGAATTCGTGAAGGCTTGGCATGAAGCCTACGGGCCCAACAGCTATCCGGATTTCATGTCGGCGGCTGCCTGGGACACCATGGCCGGCATCTTTGCGGTCATCAAGAAACTCAAGGGCAATCTCGATGACGGGATGGCAGTGGTCGAGGCATTCAAGGGGCTCACGCTTAATGGCCCGCGCGGCGCCGTGATGATCGATCCGGCCACGCGCGACATCGTCGAGGACGAGCGCGCCATGGAAGTCTACAAGAAGCCCGACGGCAAGCTCGGTCTCAAAGTGCTGGGCACGATCACGCAGGTGAAGGACCAGTGCAAGGAACAGAAGGTCGGTCGCTGCGGACAACAGTAGCGCCGCGGCGGGATTGAGAGGTTTTCCACCCTTCGTCTCGAAGAACCCGCGATCTTTTCAGCCCTCATCTTTAGAGACGCCCGTGCGACGGCTCGGGCTCCTCGGGGTGAGGGCTGAACATTTGAAGTCTCGGCCGTGACGCAACAGCGCGTGTAGGGAACCGGTGTCGCTCAACCTCAACACGATCATCAGCATCCTGTTCGACGGCTTGGCCTACGCCATGTTCCTGTTCATCGTGTCGGTCGGGCTTTCCGTCACAATGGGGCTGATGGGGATTGTCAACCTCGCTCATGGCGCTTTCGCCATGGCGGGCGGCTACATGATGCTGACGCTGACGCGGAGTTGGGGGATCGGGTTCCTGCCGTCGCTCGCGATCACGTTCGTGGTAGTGGGCGCTGTGAGCGTGATTTTCGAACGTACGCTTTATACCCGCCTCTATCGAGCGACTGAACTCGATCAAGTGCTGATGACGATTGGGCTCGCCTTCATGGCGATCGCCACCTACACCTATTTTTACGGCCCGAGCCAGCAATCCATTCGGCTCCCGAGTTATCTGACCGGTCAAATCGACGGCGGCTTTCGCACATTTCCAACCTACCGGGTCTTCATGATCGCGATCGGGGCGGTTCTGATCGCCGTGCTCTGGTATGTGTTCGAGCGCACCAACATCGGGGCGAAGATCCGCGCGGCGGTCGACAATCGCCGCATGGCGCAGTCGATCGGGATCGACGTCGACCGCCTGTTCACGCTCACGTTCGGGATCGGCAGCGGGCTAGCGGCGCTTGGCGGCGGGCTGGCGGTGCAGCTCGTTGGCCTGAGCCCAAGCTTCGCGTTGATCTATTTGGTGTTCTTTCTGTTGGTCGTCGCGGTCGGCGGGTTGGGCAGTTTCAAAGGCACGCTTCTGGCTGCGCTGATCCTGGGTATTTTCGATACGGCGGGCAAATATCTCTATGCCGATGCCGGTGGTTTCTTCATCTACGCGATCGCGATGGCGATACTCCTCGTTCGGCCGGCGGGTCTCTATGGCCGTGAATGAGACGACCAGCGCTGCCGTCGATCCGTATGCGCGCGCTCGCGCTTACCTCGCCACACGCCATCACTGGCACTGGGCGGAGGCGCTGCCATGGCTGATCGCGATCGCAGCCTTCTTCATGTTTCCGGATCGAATGACGTTCGGCACCCAGGTGCTGGTGATGGTGCTGTTCGCGCTCTCACTCGATCTGATCCTCGGCTACGCCGGGATCGTGACGCTCGGGCAAGCGGCGTTTTTTGGCCTTGGCGCCTACACCGTCGGGCTGCTGTCGGCGCGGGCAGGTTACGGCGAGCCGATCAGCGGCTTGTTCGCCGCGGCCGCGGTTGCGGCGGCTGCCGGGTTTCTGACGGGCTTGGTACTGCTGCGCTACCAGGGGTTGACGCTCCTGGTGCTGACGCTCTCGACTACGATCCTGCTGCAGGAGGTCGGCAACCTGTTCAAGGACGTCACCGGTGGCTACGACGGCATCCCGGGGATTACCATCTGGCCGCTGCTGGGGCGGTTCGACTACGATCTCTACAATCACACCAACTACGTCTACTGCCTGGTTGTACTGCTTGTTCTCTTCTACGTCGTGCGTCGCATCGTCTACTCATCGTTCGGCGAGGCGCTTGCCGGCATCCGCGAGAACGTCAATCGCATGCACGCGATCGGCTCGCCGGTCCGGTGGCGCCTCGTGATCGTCTATACAATCTCAGCGGCGATCGCCGGCGTATCTGGGGCGTTGTTCACCCAGACCAGCGCCTACGTCACACTCGGCGTCTTCGACTTCGACCGCAGCGCGGGCGTGATGACGATCCTGATCTTGGGCGGCACCGGACGGCTCTACGGGGCATTCGCCGGTGGCGTGGTCTACATGTTGCTGGAGGACTCGCTCTCCAAGCTCAGTCCTGAATTCTGGCAGTTCGGGATCGGCCTGGTGCTGGTGCTGGTGGTGCTGTTCGCGCGGCGCGGGTTGTTTGGGCTGGCCCAGGACCTGGGCGAGAGATTGCGGCGGAAAACGTCATGACTGCCGCGCTCGATATCCGCAATCTGCGCAAGAGCTTCGGCGCGCTCTCGGTCACGCGCGACGTCAACCTTGTACTCGAACGCGGCGCGCGGCACGCCCTCATCGGACCGAACGGCGCCGGCAAGACGACGCTCGTCAACCTCATCACCGGCGTCCTGCAACCCTCGGCCGGTCAGGTGCTGCTCGAAGGCGAGGATATCACGCGGCTGCCGCAAGCGACCCGAACCCGGCGTGGAATTGCGCGCACGTTCCAGATCAACCAGTTGTTTCGCGGCCTTACCGTGCTGGAGAATGTCTATCTGGCGGTGGCCGAGCGCGACGGCGTCTGCAATCACCTGTGGCGCCCGGTCGGCGTCGAGCGGGCCGTGATCGAGGAAGCGCTCGCGCATCTCGACGCGCTGCGGCTTGCCGATGACGCACTCAAGCTCGTGCGCGAACTCCCATACGGGCGATTGCGCCTGGTCGAGATCGCGATCGCACTGGCGCTGCGTCCCAAAGTGCTGCTGCTCGACGAACCTGCAGCCGGCGTACCCTCGTCCGAAAGCCACCTGATCCTCGACGTAATCGCAGGCCTCGATCCGGATATCGCGATCCTGATCATCGAGCACGACATGGATGTCGTGTTCCGGGTCGCCAAACGCATCACTGTCCTGGTGCAGGGTGCCGTGCTGACCGACGGAACTCCGGCGGAGATCGTCGCCGACGAACGTGTCCGCGCGGTCTATCTCGGCGAAGAGGCCCACCATGGATAAATCCGCGCTCGAGATCGCGGGGGTCTTTGCCGGCTATGGTGAGACGGTCGTGCTCGAAGACGTACGCCTCACCATGCATGAGGGCGAGGCAGTCTCGATCATCGGTCGCAACGGGGTCGGCAAGACGACGCTGCTCGCAACCGTAATGGGTCACACGACGCTGCACGGCGGCGCGATCCAGCTACACGGGCGCGATATCACGCGGCTTGCGCCGCATCGGCGGTCGTGGGCGGGGCTCGGCTATGTGCCTCAGGAGCGCGAAATCTTTCCCTCGCTGTCGCTGCGGGAAAATCTCGAAGTCGCGCTGCGTCCCGGCAAGTGGACAATCGATGCGGTCTATGCGTTGTTTCCGCGATTGGCGGAGCGCCAGGGCAACCGCGGCAACCAACTCTCCGGGGGCGAACAGCAGATGTTGTCGATCGCCCGCGCGCTCGTCGGCAATCCGTCGGTCGTGCTGATGGACGAGCCCTCGGAAGGGCTCGCACCGGTGATCGTCGAAGAGCTCGCGCGCGCCATCAAGCGGCTGGCGTCAGCTGAAGGCCTGACTCTGATCGTGGTGGAACAGAACACGCGCCTCGCGCTCGAGATCTCGCCGCGCACCGTCGTGCTCGACCGCGGGCGCGTGGTCTATGACGGGTCGAGCGCGACGCTGAAGGAAGACGCCGCGAAGCTACAGCGGCTGATCGGCGTAGCGCGGCACTAGGCGCTTCGCTACGGCGTCGCCCGCAGCCGCGTGATCAGCTCCGGCGTCGGATAGGAGTCGGCCGGCAGCCCGAGTTTGACCTGCATGGCTTTGACCGCGACCCGCGTGGCGGTGCCGAGCTTGCCGTCAGCGCCGCCAACGTTATAGCCGTGCTTCATCAGCAGCTGTTGCAGTTCGCGCGTCTGTTCCATGCTGATCGGCGGCACAGTTCCGGCGCCCTTGCTCATCGGCGGTGCGCCCGCGAGCCGCGTCGCGTAGTAGGCCGCGGTGGTCGAATAGACGAGCGAGTTGTTCCACTTCAGATAGACCTGGAAATTGTCGTAGGCGAGAAACGCTGGCCCGAAGCGGCCCATCGGGAGCAGTACGGAGGCCGGCAGGGTGTCGTTCGGTAGCGGCCGTCCGTCCGGATAGGTCACGCCCCACCTGGCCCACTGCGAGCGCGGCTGCTTGACGTCGAGCCCAGTCTCCTTCCACGGCAGATTTTGCGGAACGCGGATCTCCTCCAGCCACGGCTCGCCGCGTTTCCAGCCGAGGTTGACCAGATAGTTCGCGGTCGAGCCGATCACATCGCCGGCGCTGCGCAGCAAGTTGCGATGCCCGTCGCCCTCATAGTCGACCGCGTATTTGTAGTATTCCGACGGCATCATCTGGGTCTGACCGAGCTCGCCAGCCCATGAGCCGATCATTTCGGGCGCAGTCAGATCGCCGCGCTCAATCAGCCGCAACGCGTCGAACAGGTGACCGCGGAACATGTCGGCGCGGCGGCAATCATAGGCGAGCGAAACGATCGACCGCAGCGCCTGGTCCTTGCCCATGTTGGCGCCAAAGTCGCTTTCAAGTCCCCAGAAGCCGGCGATCACCGCCGGCGGAACGCCGTATTGCTGCTCGGCGCGGGCGAATGTCGCGGCGTTCTTCTTGATCTGGGCAATGCCCTGCGAGATGCGGCCGCCGGGCAGCATCTTGGTCGAGAACTCAATAAAGCTCTGCGCGAACACCCGCTGACCGCGATCGATATTGACGATGCGCTGGTCGTAGACCAGGAACGGCGAAGCCTGCGCGATGGCGTTGCGCGAAATGCCCTGCGCCAGCGCCTCCTGCTTGAAGTTCGCCAGCCACTGGTCGAACGACCCGGAGGTCCGGCACGGCGCTGCAGCGCATGCTTGCGTCGCCACGAGCATCGCGACGCCGGTCGCGAGAGCGAATTGGAAGCGCCTCATCACCCACCCGAAGGTCGTTGATCCCTCAATGCGGCTGCGTCTCCAGTGCCTTTTCGGTCAGCCTATCCAACGCGCCGAGTTCGGCCCCCGACAGCCTAGCCGCGGCCGCCTTGATATTCGCATCGATTTGGTCGGGCCGCGAGGCCCCCGCGATCACGCTGGGAACAAACGGTTTTTCCAGCAGCCACGCGAACGCAACGTCGAGCACGTTGAGCTTGTGCTGCTCGCAGAACTCGACGATTCGGTAGGTGAGCTCAAGATTCTCCTGGGTCCAGAACAGGTCCGAAAGCCGGTTCTTGGCGGCGAGCCGAGTTCCCGCCGGCGCCGGGGCGCCCCGCCGGTATTTGCCGGTCAGCAAGCCGCTGGCGAGCGGAAAGTATGGGACCAGCGCGATCTTGTTGCGCACCATCGCCGGGATCCGATCGTTTTCGACGTGACGCTTGATCAGGCTGAGTTCGTCCTGCGCGCAGATGAAGCGGGTGAGCCCGAGCTTGCGTGCGGTGGCGTCCGCTTCGTCGAGCTGCCTGCCGTCGAAATTCGAGTTGCCGATGTGGCGCACCTTGCCTTGCTTGACGAGGTCGTCGAGCGCGCGCAGCGTTTCCTCGATCGGCACGCTCGGATCCGCGCGATGCTGATAGTAGAGATCGATATAGTCGGTCCTGAGCCGCCGCAAGCTGCCCTCGACCGCGGTCATGATGTACTTGCGGGAGGCGCCCTTCATGGTACCCGCTTCGTCGAACACCATGCCGAACTTGGTGGCGACTACGACATCCTTGCGTTTGCTCCCGAGGATCTCGCCGAGCATTTCTTCCGACTTTCCGCGCGGCCCATAAATGTCGGCAGTGTCGAAATGATTGATGCCGCGATCGATCGCGTGATGCACGAGTGTCCGAGCCGTCGCCAGATCCATGCGGGCACCGAAATTGTTGCAGCCCAGCCCGACCACCGAAACCTTGAGGTCAGACGTGCCGATATCGCGATATTCCATGGAGATCGTCCTGCAGCCGTTGGATAATGGGCGTATCCATACAGGTCGCGCGGTCGGTTTGCCAGTTGCTGCGCGCTCGTGATCAGAGGAGTTCCCATGTCGACGGATATTCGCATCAAGCCCGCCATGCGCCCGTATCTGGCCGCTACCAGGCGCTTTGCGAGCGGCGACGACAACCCGCGGGAATTTCTTGAACGCTGCCTCAAGGAGCTCGACTGGTGGGAGCCGCAGATCGGCGCCTTCGTCAACCTCAACCTGCCCGCGGCGCGCGCGGCGGCCGATCAGGCAACCGCGCGCTGGCGCGAACGCAAGCCGCGCTCTCCGATCGATGGCATCCCGATGGGCATCAAGGATGTGATCGAGACCGCGGATATGCCGACCGAGCTCGGCTCGCCGCTGTTTGAGGACTGGCGATCGTGGAAGGACGCGGCCAGCGTGGTGGCGCTGCGCGCGGCCGGCGCCGTCATTCTGGGCAAGACGGTAACCACCGAGTTTGCGATGTCCTACCCGCGCGGCACCCGCAATCCGTGGAACTTCGATCACACGCCGGGCGGCTCGAGCAGCGGATCGGCCGCTGCGGTCGCAGCCGGCGTCATCAGCGCCGGGCTTGGTACGCAAGTGCTCGGTTCGACCTTGCGGCCGGCAAGCTTTTGCGGCGTCTACGGCTACAAGCCGAGCGTGCATGCGCTTAACCGGACCGGCAGCCACGACTATCAGAGCCAGAGCTGTACCGGGATCATCGCCGCGTCTCTCGAGGACACTTGGCAGGTCGCCTACGAGATCGTCACCCGGGCCGGCGGCGATCCGGGCTGGCCCGGGCTCGTCGGTCCTGACCGTGCGCCGGCGGCCAAAAAGCCGCGCCGGCTCGCCTTCGTGGAAACGGCGGGCTGGGCCGTTGCCGATGCTCCGGCCAAGCAATGCATGGAGGCGGCGCTCAAGCGCATCCAAACGGCGGGGGTCGAGGTCCTCACCCGCACGACGCATGCGATCGTTGATGCGATCGAGCCCGACCTCGCGGGTGCGCTCGATCTTTCGATGCGCATCAACGATTTTGAAATGCGCAGCTTGATCCAGTCATGTGTGGATCGCGATATCGAAAAGCTCAGCCCGGTGATCCGCGAACGTATACCCAAGGCGACGGCGCTGACGCTTGCGGACTACCGCGGCGATCTTGCCACCCGCGATGAGATTCGCGCCGCCTATGCGGAACTCGCGGCCGACTGCGACGGCTGTGTCACGCTGGGGTCGGTTGGACCGGCCCCGAAGGGCCTCGAATCGACCGGCGTCACGCTGATGAACGTTCCCGCCTCGCTGCTCGGGATTCCGGCGCTCACGTTGCCGGTGTTTTCCGTCGACGGGATGCCGCTCGGCCTGCAGGTGATGGGGTTCGCCGATCGCGACGCCGATCTGTTCGGCATCGCCGCCTGGTTGCGCAATCTGCTGTAGTTACTGCGCGTAGCTACCGCGCGGTCCGCCGGAATAGCGCCGCGGGCGCCTCTGGTTGTGGAACATCGCGTTCGAGATGCTGGGGCCGGCCGTAAAGCCGATCACCCCGCCGACGACCAGTCCGATCGGACCACCGACGATGGCACCGGACAAGGCGCCCAACGCCGTCTCGCCGACGCGTTCCTGTGCGCTGGCAACCGTGGGGCCCAAGGCAATTGCACTCGCAAGCACGGCGGCCGCAACCAGCGCTCTCATGATCATTCTCCGATCCGGGGTATCCATCGACCCGCACCCTAACCCGACGGCCGTTAAATGGTTCCTGCGGCGCGCAGCCTCCGGCCCAACATGGTTGCCAGTGTGTTAATTCGGCAGCACCTTGCGCCGCCTGATCCGGATTGTATAACCCCGCCGACGTCTGAAGGAGACACGATGCCCAAGCCGATCCTGCTTCCGACCAGCCTGGTCGGATCCTACCCGCAGCCGGACTGGCTGATCGACCGCGAGGAACTGGTCAAATCGGTAGTGCGGCTGCGCGCCGAACACCTCTGGCTGATCGACCGGGAGCATCGCGAGGCCGCGCAGGACGATGCGACGATCCTGGCAGTACGCGACCAGGAACGCGCCGGTCTCGACATCGTGTCCGACGGCGAGCAGGCGCGCGAGAGCTACTCCAACCATTTTGCGACCGCGCTCGACGGCGTCGATCTCGACAATCCGGGCCAGACGCCGAACCGGTTCGGCAAGATGATCCCGGTGCCTCGTATCGCCGGCAAGATCAAGCGCAAGCATCCGGTCGAGGTCCACGCCGTGAAGCTCGTGCGCGCCAACACCGATCGCATGGTCAAGGCGACCGTGCCGGGCGCCTTCACCATGGCGGTGCAGGCGCAGGACGATTTCTACAAGGACCCCGAGGCGCTCGCGAACGATTACGCGGTCGCCGTCAACGAGGAGATCAAGGACCTGTTCGCGGCGGGTGCCGACATCGTGCAGCTCGACGAACCTTGGATGGTCTCGTTCGCGGACCGGGCCCGGAAGTACGGCGTCAGTGTGCTAAACCGGGCGATCGCGGGCGCCACCGGCAAGACCGCCGTGCACCTCTGCCTGGGCTACGCGCACGTGGTGAAGAACAAGCCGTCGACCTACGCGTTTCTGGCGGAGCTCGAGGGCTCCAAGATCGACCAGGTCTCGATCGAGGCGGCGGAGCCGAAGCTCGACCTCGCGGTGCTCAAGGACTTGCCCTCGAAGACCATCATCCTGGGCGTGCTCAACCTCGGCGACATGTCAGTTGAGACGCCGGAAACGGTGGCGGCGCGCATCCGCGCCGCGCTAAAATACGTGCCGGCGCAGCGACTCGTCATCGCGCCCGACTGCGGTATGAAATACCTGCCGCGCGCGGTGGCCTTCGGTAAGATGCAGGCGATGGTCGCCGGCACGAACATTGTGCGCAAGGAATTGAACTAGATCGGACCCAGAACGCGCTGGCATCCATTCAAGCTGGAGGACCCATGCCCTACGTGACCGAAAAGAACCTCACCGACATTGTCCTCGACCGCTGGAGCAGTGTGCCCGATCCGCGCCTGCGCCAGATCATGACCTCGCTCATCAAGCATCTGCACGCGTTTGTCCGCGAGATCGAGCCGACCGAGGCGGAATGGTTCACCGCGATCGATTGGCTGACCCGCACCGGCAAGCTGTGCACCGACAAGCGCCAGGAATTCATCCTCACGTCAGACGTGCTCGGGGTGAGCATGCTGGTGGACGCGATCAACCACCGCTTCTCCAGCAAAGCGACGCCGACCACCGTGACCGGGCCATTCCACATCCACGACTCGCCGGAGTTTGCCGACGGCGCTGACATGGCCAATGGCGCGCCCGGCATTCCGTGCTTCGTGCACGGCAAGCTCGCCGACATGGATGGGCGCCCGGTCGCCAACGTCATGCTCGACGTCTGGCAGACCGACGGCGAGGGTCTCTACGAGGCCCAGCGCCCGGAAATCACCGATACCTGGATGCGCGGGATCTATCACAGCAAGCCTGACGGCAGCTACCTGATCCGCACGGTCGCGCCGATCGGCTACACGATCCCGCTCGACGGAACGGTCGGCGAAGTGTTCGAACGCAACAACATCAGCCCGTATCGGCCGGCGCACATCCATTTCATGATCAAGGCGCCCGGCTTCCACGCCGTCACCACGCACCTGTTCCAGCGCGGTGATCAATACATCGAGAGCGACGTGGTGTACGGCGTCAAGGAGCCGCTGATCGTCGAGTTCGAGAAGAAGCCCGCCGGCAGCAAGGCCCCGAACGGCGAGATCATGAACGAGCCGTTTTACGAGGTGCGCTACGACTTCACGCTGCAGCGCCTGGCGCAGGCCGCCGCGGCTTAGGTCACCATCATTTTCGTCAATCTGTCGTCATGGCCGGGCTCGTCCCGGCCATCACGTTTTTGCGCGTATGCGGTTCGGCCTAGCCAATAATCCGCGCGGCGTCCTCGTAGATTTCGTCGACCGAATAGCGCCGCGGGATGATCTTCTGTTGGTGCGCATAATCGATGATCAGTTCGAGCGCCGGCCGCGTCGCCTCGATGCCGAACGGCGTGGTCTCGATCGGGTCCATCGTCGGAAGGGTTGAGGTCTTGCCCTTGCGGAGCAGGTCGTAGACCTTCATGACGACGTCAGGCCGCTGCTCGACGAGCGACTTCTTCACCACCAGCATGTGATTGATCGGCACCACCGCGTGCTTCTTGAACCATTTCGCGGCTTCTTCCTTCGGGTTCTCGATCACGGTCTTGAGCCGCGGATCGTCCGGCAGGTTGGCGCCGTAAATCACCGCATCGATCTCCCGAGCGAGCAGCATCTTGAGCAGATCGTGCTCCATTGAAACGCGGTTAAGCTCGGGCGGATCCTTGTATTCGGCGACGTGGGCGCCTTCCTGGACGGTCCAATGCGCCTTATTGAGATCAACGCCATAGTCGTTCTCGACAATGCCGCGGATCCAGACGCCGGTGGTCTGGGTGTAGGAGCGCACGCCGATCCGCTTGCCCGGCAAGTCCTGCAGGCTGAGCTTGCCGCGCTCGGCGCTGTAGACGAACGTATTGTGCTGGAAACGGCCGTACATCACCGCCGGCAGCAGCACGATCGGCTTGTTGTAGGCGCGCGCCAGCAGGTAGGTCACGATCGCCATTTCGGCGACGTCGAACTTCTGATCCTGCGCCATTGGCTTGAATACGCGATTGACTGGCTTGATCTCCTCGAATTCGAGCTCGATGCCGTCTTCCTTGAGCTCGCCGCTCTTGAGCTTGGCGGTCATCGGATAGTCGCCGAACGCGGTGCGCAGCTTGGTGATGGTTGGCGCCATGACGTTTCTCCACAACGAGCATTGTCCGCAGTACTGGACATCGGTTTTTGCGGAAAAATGCAAGCGGCATTATGCGCTACTGCGGCCTGCGTTACAAAGGCGGTGTCGCGGCGCCTTTTATGTGCTTAATTGCGCCCGCCATCGTCCGCCGGAGTAGCTTGGCCGTCATGACCGAAACCGCCGTCAGCACGCCGATCTGGGATTTCGTCCTGAACTATTACGGCCGCAAGGGCATATCGGAAGCGCTCATCCGGCTGCAGGACGACCACGGCATCGATGTCAACATGCTGCTGTTCCTGGCGTGGATGGCGGCGCAGCGGAAATGCTTATCGCCCGACGACGTGAAGTTCGTGAGCACGACCTCGCACGTGTGGCAGCGGTCCGTCGTTGTGCCAATCCGCGCCGTGCGCCGGCTGCTCAAGGAAAATGCGCCGCTGCTGCCGGTGGACGCAGCAGCCGCGTTCCGAAAGAAGGTGCAGGCGATCGAGCTCGAGGGCGAGCAACTGCAGCTGAACGCCATGGCGGCGCTGGTCGACCGGCTGAACCCGGCTGCCGCGGCTTCGCCCGAAGATGCGGCGCGCCGCAACATCAAAACCTTTGAGGCGGTCGCCGGAAAAAGCTTTCCGCCGGCAAGCGTCGACGGGCTCGCGCGCGCACTGGTCGAGGTCGCGGATGGCCGCTGACACCCGCCGGCTCATCGTCGGGATCTCGGGCGCCTCCGGGGTGATCTATGGCGTGCGCCTGCTCGAACTGCTGCGCGAGACCGATGTCGAGACGCATCTCGTGATGAGCAAGTCGGCCGAGCTCACGCTCGCCTACGAGACCGACTACAAGCCGAAGGACGTAAAGGCGATGGCGTCTGTCAATCATCCGGCGACCGATATCGGCGCCGCGATCTCGTCCGGCTCGTTTCCCACCATGGGTATGGTGATTGCACCGTGCTCGATCCGCACCATGAGCGAGATCGCGACCGGGGTAACAAGCTCGCTGCTCTCGCGCGCCGCCGACGTGGTGCTGAAGGAGAAGCGCCGGCTGGTGCTGGCGCTGCGCGAGACGCCGCTGCATGGCGGACACCTGCGCACCATGACGACGCTTGCCGACATCGGCGCGGTGGTGGCTCCGATCGTGCCGGCGTTCTACACCAAGCCGAAGAGTGTCGACGACATCATCAACCACACGGTCGGCCGCCTGCTCGATTTCTTCGGGATCGAGACCAAGGTGGTGCGGCGCTGGCAGGGCGGGCCGGCCGAGGAATGACCGGTTCGATGCGGGACGCGGATTTGCCTCGCGTGCATGAAAATTCGGCACCCTTGGATGAGAATTCGGCGGCCGTTTCCTCATCCCAGTAACTGACTGGAAAGACTTGCTTTTCACCTCCCAAAACGGTTTGGAGGAGGATTTGGGCGGGAGACGCGAGGCGTCGTTTGTGCATATTGCAAATCGGCTGGTGTCACCACGGCAGAGAGGCGGTCTGCCATATATGACCATAAGCTATTGATATTGAAGCAATTTTGTGAAAGACGTCTGTTCAACCTACGGCATTACCCACGGTGTGGTTAGCCAGCCACTGTGGATATCTTTTGAGATCACCGCCCGGTGAAGATGTCCCAGTTGTCCATGTCGCGGGCGATCTGGATCTGGCCTCCGCCACCGCGGCCCGCCTGCTGGCCGGCATAGCGCATTGAGGCGTGGCCGAAGCCAACACCGTCCAGGTGCTCCTTGGCCTTGCCGCTGCGCTTCATCATCACCGCGTACCGGAATGCATCGATCAGGTGGTCCCGGACCTTCACGACCTTGAAGTCTGAGTTGCGGTGATAGTGCCGGATCTGATCGATCAGCTCCTGGTTATGCGGTGCGATAGTGAGCTTGCCCGAATACATCAGCTCCTTGATCTCCTCGAGACCGGGCTCGACGTTGTAGTGCGTGGTGCCGTAGTTGATCGCATGGCTCGGCAGCATATTGGCGCCGAAGGCCTTGTACTGCTTCGACAGCGGCAGGCCGGACCCCTTATCGTGCACATGGCCATCGTGCGGCCAACTGATCGGCACCCGTAGCCCCTCCGTCATGCTGTGGACGCGCTGCGTGTGATACATCGCCGACGACTTCTCCATCATGAAGCTGTCGAGCACCCACACGTTGCCGGTGTCGTGCGCCCACGCGATGTATACGCAGCCGAAGCCACCCGCAAAGCCAAAGTCGACGCCGCAAATGCGCCGCGCATACGTCGGCAGTGCATCGTCGTTAAACGACTTGATAATGTTCGGCAGCAGTTCGATTGGAAACACCGGGCCAACGCCGAGCTGCGGCGTGCCCTCCATTCTGGTTTCGCGCTCGGCATCTGACAGCTCACCGCCAAGAGTTTCACGCCTCTCCTCGGAGATGTGCTTCACCTCCGAACCAGCAATTCTGAACGTGGCACGATCTGGCGAGATCTGCGTCAGGAAGCGATACGTCAATTCGGATGAGCCCTGCCCTTTGTCATCGATGGGCGTATACGATAAAACCAGGTGCCCATCGGTCGCAAAAGTTCGAGCAAGCAATTCGCTGTAAACTGTTTCATCAGGTTTTTCGTCCGACCAGATCCAGTCCACACTCTCAGACTGGAGCCTGCGCCTTTGCATTTCCTAGGTCTTGAACGTAACCGAGCTTGTGCCGTCGATCTTGCCGTCTGTCTCGTGGGTGATGAATGCGGTGTCGATCGATTGTTGACCGCCGGGCGTCATGATCGGCTTCTTCGCGAACCGCTCTAATGGGATCGTGCCCGTGCCGAATTCTTGACCACCGCACAGGTGTTTTTGCAGGGTGTCCCGGACCAAGACCACGCTTTCACCAACCACCCAACACCGGACGGGTTTTGAAAATCTTTTGCCAGTCCACCAGTCGGGATAAATTCCAGTTAAATGCCATGAAGTTTCTGCGCTGCAAGCGAGCGTCTTCCCGCTCTGATTACCCCCGTAGAGGAGCCTCTGGTGCACGCCGGTGCCCCCCGCAGCAAAGAATGCGAGTTGGCTTGGATACCAGAAACTCGTATCGAGGAAATCGATCCGACGGAACTTGCGCCGACGCTCTGCGCTTGAGAGCGTTTGGCGTGCGAGCTTTGCCAGCCGCTGCGGGTCTGGAATATCGTCGCTCATGTCTCGTCCCTGATCTCAACAGCCTCGGCGTCGATGATCTTCGCCTTTGTAGCTGCACCGGCTTCGAGCTTTTCGAGCCTTGCGATGCCGTTTCCTCCGAACAATTCGATAAGCTTTGCCTGCGGAGTGCCGAGCTGGCGCAGGG
>DATIPA010000024.1:0-24270 GCA_035472475.1 Xanthobacteraceae bacterium
TTCATCGTCGAGAACCGTCCCGGCGCCGGTGCGATCATCGCCGCCCAGGCGGGACTGTCGGCTCCACCCGACGGCTATACGCTGTCGATGACCGGAAACAATCACGCGATCAGCGCGTCGCTGTTCAAGGCGCTGCCCTACGACACGCTGCGCGACTTCGCGCCGATCTCGACCACCACATTCTTCGATATTCTGATTGCCACCAGAGCGGGCTCCCCTTTGAAAACTGTAACGGACGTCGTCTCCGCGGCGCGCGCCGATCCCGCGCACTTCAACTTTGGAACGGTCGCGCCCGGCAGCACCCAAAATCTCGCCGTTCAGTTGTTCAAGATGGTGACCGGCCTTCCCGGAAGCGTCGTCATTTATCGCACCACGCCGGAACTTTTGTCGGGCGTGCTGCGCGGTGACGTCGACGTCCTGTTCGACTACTACGCGGCTCTGCAGGGACCGATTGTTGACGGGAAGGTCGCGGTCATAGCGACGGCCGGGGCGGCGCGTGCGCCGCTACTGCCTGACGTTCCCACGGTCATGGAAAGCGGGCTCACGGACTATGAGGTGACGAGTTGGAATGGACTGTCCGCCCCGACCGGCGCGCCCCCCGAGATCATTCAACGGCTCAACGGGGAGATCAATGAAGCGGTGCGACAGCCGGACGTGCAGGCTATGACCCGCCAGGTCGGTGTCGTTGCGCGCGGGTCGACGCCGGAGGAGATGCACGAGCGCACCAAATCCGACATTGCCAAGTGGAAGGCCGTGATTGAAAAAAGCGGCCTCGCACGGCAATGATCGCTGACATCCATCCGCACGTCATCTCCACTGATCCCGGGCGCCATCCGTTAGCACCCCTCGGCGGTGTGCAATCAACGTGGTCGCGTGAGCGGCCGGCTTCGTTCGAAAAGCTGATCAGCGAAATGGACCGGGCTGGCATCGACAAGGCCGCAATTGTGCAGGCTTCGACCGCCTATGGTCACGACAACAGCTATGTGGCGGAGGCAATCGCCGCTCACCCCCGGCGGTTCACCGGCGTATTTTCCGTCGATGTGCTGGCCGCCGACGCCGTCGACAGGATGCGCAATTGGCTCAGTCGTGGTTTCGGCGGAATGCGGCTCTTTACGACCGGCAGCACCATGCCGGGACAGGCGACATGGTTCGACGATCCGCACACCTTTCCGGCCTGGAGGTTTGCCGGCGAGGCCGGCATTCCGGTGTGCATGCAGATGACATCGGACGGATTCGTGGCGCTGCGAGCGCTGATGGGCCGGTTCCCCGACGTCAGAATCATCCTCGATCACTGCGCGCGCCCGCACCTGATCGATGGGCCGCCATTTGCCGCCGACGCCGGCCTGTTTGGCTTCGCCGATAATTCGAACATATTTCTCAAGGTTACCCCGTTGAACTTCGCGCCCGCGAACTGGGGCAAGGCAACGCCACAAACCTTCCTCGGCAAGCTGCTGGCGGCGTTTGGCGCGGCGCGGCTCGCGTTCGGCTCGAACTTTCCGGCGACTGAGGGCACCCTGAAGGAGATTCTGGCGAAGGCGAGGGATGCGTTTTCCTTCGCCAGCGACGAAGACAAGGGCTGGATTTTTGGAGGGACGGCGCAGCGGCTTTATCCGATGTTGGCAGCGGCGGGGCGCGACGCTGGCGACCGAGCACCGAGGCGGCACGCATGAAACCGGTGCCGTTCGATTACGTCCGTCCGCAATCGATCGCGGAAGCGTGCGCGGCGCTCGCCCGCGAGGACAGCGTGATCATCGCGGGCGGTCAGACGCTCATCCCCATGCTTGCGATGCGGCTCGCGCGCCCGGCGTGTCTGGTCGATATCGCACGCATTGCCGACCTCGCCGGCATTCGCGAGGAGGATGGCGTGGTTGCGATTGGTGCGACCACGCGGCAGACCGACGCCGAGTACAGCGACCTCGTCGCACGCCGGGTGCCGCTGCTGGCCAAGGCGCTCCCGTTCGTTGGACACGCGCCGATCCGTCATCGCGGTACGGTCGGAGGGTCGGTTGCGAACGCCGATCCGGCCGCGGAAATCCCGCTGGTGCTGGTGACGCTTGCCGGCACGGTTGTGATACGCGATGCCGCGGGCGCCCGCGCAATCGCGGCGCATGATTTCTTTCTCGGTCCGATGATGACCGCGATCCCGACCGGCGCCATCGTCAACGAACTTCGATTTCCGGTCTGGGCCGGCGAGCGCGTCGGCGTCGCGTTCCACGAAATCAGCACGCGCCAAAGCGATTTCGCGCTGGCGGCCGCGGCCGCGCAGGTATCGCTCGACGGCGATGGGCGCTGCCTCGCCTGCGCTATCGGCATCGGGGGAGCGACGCCGGTCCCGACCCGGCTCGGCGCTGCGGCTGAAGACCTGATCGGATCGACCCTGACTGACGACGATGTTCGGGCAGCGCTCGCGGGTGTGATCGACACAGTCGAGATCATGGTCGACACGCATGCTTCGCCGGATTATCGGCGGCGGGCCGCGAACACGCTGGCGCTGCGTGCAATTGCTGAAGCCAGGGACGCGGCACAACAGCTTCGGCAGGGCCGCGCATGAAGGCCGACCTCAACGTCAACGCCAAGGCGGTGAGCGTCGAGGTCGAGCCGCGCACCACTTTGCTTGATTGTTTGCGCGATCAGCTGGGGCTGACTGGCACGCACGCAGGCTGTGAGCACGGTATTTGCGGGGCCTGTACGGTGCTGCTTGACGGCGAGCCGGTACGCTCGTGCCTGATGTTCGCTGTGCAGGCCGACGGCTATGCGATCACCACCATCGAGGCCGTGGCGCCGGCGCCGGGCGAGCTCAGTATCGTACAGGATGCATTCTGTGAGACCCACGGTCTGCAATGCGGCTACTGCACGCCGGGAATGATCCTGACTGCGGAGGCTCTGCTGCGGAGGATCCCGGACCCGACTCGCGCCGATATCGTCAATGCCATATCGGCCAACATCTGCCGCTGTACCGGTTATGGCCAGATCGTCGAAGCCGTGGCGCTCGCCGCCAAGCGGCTGGCCGGATCGAATGTGCCGCGCGCGCTACCACCTGGAGACGGCGCGTGAGCGCACCGCCGTTCCGCTTTGTCGCAACGCCGCGACGCGTGCGCGAGGATCGGCGCTTTGTCGCTGGACGCGGAAACTATGTCGCCGACGTCAACCTTCCGGGCATGCTGCATGTGGCCCTGGTGCCCTCGCAACATGCGGCCGCGCGCATCGTGGCCATCGATGCATCCTCGGCGCTTGCGATACCGGGCGTGCGCGCGGTCGTGACCGGCGCGGAACTCGCCGCCGCGGTCGATCCGCTGATGAATGGTCTCGATACGCCGCGTGTACGCCGGCTTCCGTTGGCGGTCGGCCAGGTGCGTTACAACGGCGAGTGGGTGGCGGCGGTCGCCGCCGAAAGCCGTGCGCTCGCCGAAGATGCTGCCGAACGTGTTGACGTCGCCTACGAGCCACTTCCCTTCGTGCTTGACCCCGAGCAGGCCCTGCGGCCCGAGAGTCCCGCGGTGCATCCGGATCACGGATCGAATGTCCTGCTCGACCGCACGTTTGTCTGGGGCGATGTCGAGCAACACTTCGCGCGGAGCCCGCGACGGCTATCGTTTCGGGTGACATGGGGGCGCAACTCAACGGTCCCGGTCGAGACCTTTGGTGTGGTCGCCGCGTGGGACCCGTGGAACGAGATTCTCGACGTCTGGGCGTCGATCCAAATGCCGAAATACGCCGACCAGATTGCGCGTGCGTTGCGCGTGCCCGCAAATGCGGTGCGCGTTCACTATGATGTCGACGTCGGCGGCAGCTACGGGGTCAAACGCGGCATCAAGCACACGGTGCTCGCGGGTTACCTGGCACGCCGGCTCGCTCGCCCGGTGCGCCTGATCGAGGACCGATTGGAAAACATGCGCGCCGGCGACGCCCACGGCCCGGATCGCATTTTCGACGTGGCGGTCGCGTTCGACGACGACGGCGTCATCAATTCGATGAAGATGCGCGCGCTCGACAATGTGGGTGCCTACGCCGGACGCGCGCCGTTCCAACTCGGAAAGCCGATCGGCGCTATCGTCGGGCCTTATCGGATCAGAAGCGTCGAATATCGCGCGATCTCGGTGACGACCAACAAGGCCGCGCAGGAGGCAGTGCGTGGTTTTGGCCAGTCGCCGACCAACTATGCGATTGAGACCGCAATCGAACGGGTTGCGGCGGCGCTCAACCTCGATCGCATCGAGGTGCGCCGACGCAACTTTATTCGGAAGGACGAGTTTCCGTATTTGATTCCGAGCGGGACCCGCTACGACTCGGGCGATTACCAAACCGTCGTCGACAAGGTCTTGGCGCACGTGGGAGGGCCGAAGCTTCAACAAGAGCGCGACCGGTTGCGCCAGGACGGATGGCTCGCCGGCATCGGTATCGCGGCGTGCCTCGAGCCGAGCGGCGGCAATTCGGCGTTTGAGCCGCTGCTCAACCCGAAGAACACCACGACGACCTGGATGGAATCGTGCCGCATCAACGTCGATGCGCTCGGCCATGTCACTGCGGCGATCCACACCACGTCGTCGGGGCAGGGGCATGAGACCTTGGCGGCGACTGTCATCGGCGAGGTGCTGGAGATCGATCCGGATCGCATCCGCATCGTGCGTCCGGATTCGCTCGCCAGCCTGCCCGGCAACTCGCCGGTCGGAAGCCGCATGGCGATTATGCTGGGCGGAGCGGCGTTTCATGCTGCCGAAAAACTCAAGCGCAAGCTCGTGGCGATCGCGGCGCAACAGTTCGGATGCTCCGATCAGGCGGTCGACTACGCGGCCGGCGCGGTGGCGGAACGCAACGGTACGCGCCGGCTCGACTGGGGCGAACTCGTAACCATCGCGCATCGCAATTTTCACCTTTTGCCGCCGGGGTTCGAACCCGGGCTGGAGGTGACCCACGTGATGCAGGTGCCGACCGGCACCGCGCTGCCGACCCAAGATGGGCGCGTGCAGATGTATCCGTGCCACTCGTTCGAATTTCATCTTGTGCTGGTCGCGATCGATCCCGAGCTCGGCAAGCCGGGGTTCCGCCGTTACGTGATCGGGCACGACTGCGGCACCGTGATCAACCCGGCGATCGTCAAGGGAATGACCTTGGGCGGCATCGCCCATGGAATCGGGGCCGCGCTGCTGGAGGAATTCGTCTATGACGATCAGGGTCAGATGATCAGCCAGAGCTTTATGGACTACGTGCTCCCGTCCGCCCACGAAGTGCCGGAGATCGAGATCGTGCATCATTGCACGCCATCGCCATTCACGGTGTTCGGGCAGAAAGGGTCGGGCGAGTCGGGCTACCTGGGCGCGCCGGCGGCGGTCGCGAGTGCGATCAACGACGCGGTTGCCCCGCTTGGCCTTGCGTTTACCAAGCTACCGATTCGCATGTCGGAGCTCAGCGACGCGGTTGCGGCGGCGCGGGCATCCGGCAAGGATAGGACTAGGACCGGAGCCGCATGATCATCGATTGCCATTCGCATTTGGTGCCGGCGAGTCTCCTTGAAGCCGTGCGCAAGGAGGCCACCTCGTTTCCGTCGCTGCGGCTTATTGAGGAGGGCGCAAGCGTCGGGTTCTCGTTCGCGGGCGGCAAGCCGACGCGTCCGGTTGCAAAACCGCTG
This sequence comes from Xanthobacteraceae bacterium, assembly GCA_035472475.1. GTDB lineage: Bacteria > Pseudomonadota > Alphaproteobacteria > Rhizobiales > Xanthobacteraceae > JAFAXD01. The sequence goes on from DATIPA010000024.1 coordinate 5,627, forward strand.
ATCGACGTCGCCGGTCGGCTCGCCTGGATGGACGCGCAAGGTATCGACCGGCAAGTGGTCGGTGGCTGGCTCGACATGTTCGGCTACGAACTTCCTGCAGCGGAAGGCGAACGCTGGTCGCGGCTGGCAAACGAACATCTCAAGGCGCAGGCCGACAGCGAACGCCGGTTGATTCCGTTGGCGACCGTGCCCCTGCAGGACGGTGGGCGCGCCGCACAGGTCTTGCGCGGGGCGCATGATGCGGGCTTTCGCGGCGCCATGATCGGAACGCAGCCGAAGGGCGTCGGCGGCGTGCTCGATGATCCATCGCTCGATCCGTTCTGGCGCGCCGCCGACGATCTCGGCGCGGTCCTGTTCATCCATCCGGTGTTCGAAAGCGGGGACGCCCGTGTCCACGACTATGGCATGGCCAATGCGGTTGGACGGATCACGGATACGCTGATCGCGGTGAGCCGCATCATCTACGCGGGACACGTTCTGCGCTACCGCAACGCCAAGATCATCGTCGGCATCGGCGGCGCGGCGCTGCCCTATGTGATCGGCCGGCTGCGGCGCAACTACGAGGTCGACCGCGACAAGCTCAAGGATCCTGATGCGAGTCTCGCGGCGCTCTATTACGACACGCTCGTGCACGATGCGCGGGCGCTCCGGCTTTTGGCCGACGTCGTGGGCGCGGATCGGATCATGCTCGGTTCCGATGCGCCGTTTCCGATCGGGGACCTCTCTCCGATGAAGGTTGTCGCCGCCGCGGGGTTTTCCGCCGTGCAAATGCAGGCCATCAACGGCGGGCTGGCGGAGCGGCTGTTCATCGCATAAGACGAGACACGGAGGCGAGGCGAGTGACCAGAAGCGAGGCCCGAAACGTCAAGCGCGCACGCCCCGTTGCGCGGCCGCAGCGCGGCTATCGCGATCTGCACGAGCACCTCGATGCGTTGCGCGAGCACAATCTTTTGCTCACCGTCGATCGTCCGATCGACAAGGACGCCGAATTGCATCCGCTGGTGCGCTGGCAGTTCGTCGGCGGGCTGGATGAGGCGGACCGCAAGGCGTTTCTGTTCACCAATGTGATTGACGGCCGCGGTCGCGCCTATGACATGCCGGTCGTCGTCGGCGCGATCGCCGCCAACCGTGCGATCTACTCGATCGGCATGGATGCTTCGATCGAGAATATCGCCGCCAAATGGGACCACGCGATCGGAAATCCCGTCGCGCCGCGGGTCGTGTCCGATGCGCCCTGTCACGACGTCGTGCTCGAAGGCGATGCGCTCCAGGGCGAAGGCAACGGCCTCGATCGGTTGCCGATCCCGATCTCGACGCCGGGCTTCGACAGCGCGCCGACGCTGACCGCGACCAATGTGATCACGCGCGATCCCGCTAGCGGAACCCAGAACATGGGCACCTATCGGGCCGCCCTGAAAGCGCCCGACCGATTGGTGGTGCGCATGGCAACACGCGTCGGCGGTGCCGGCGGCTATCAGCACTACCTTGCGCACCAGCAGCGCGGCGACAAGACGATGCCATGCGCGATCGTGCTCGGCTGTCCGCCGTACGTGGCGTTCATGGGGCCGCAGAAGCTGCCGATCGGCGTCGACGAGCTGACGGTAGCGGGCGGGTTGGCTGGAGCGCCGATCAATGTTGTGCGCGCGCGCACCGTCGATTTGCTGGTGCCGGCGGAAGCCGAGATCGTGATCGAGGGGTTGATCGACACGGAATACGTCGAGCCGGAAGCGCCGTTCGGCGAGTCGCACGGCCACGTCGCGCTCGAAGAGTACAACATGCCGATGCGCGTGACGGCGATCACGCACCGCAAGCAGCCGATCGTGCCGTCCTACATCAGCCAGGTTGCGCCAAGCGAATCGAGCGTGATCAAGCGGGTCGCCTACGAGCCGCTCTTTCTGGCGCACCTGCGCGATACGCTGGGCATTCGCGGCGTCAAACGGGTATCGCTGCACGAGCCGCTCACAGGGCTGCTTCGCCTCACCGTGGTCGTGGTTGAAAAAGGTCTGCCGCGTACCGAGGTCTGGCGCGCGCTCAATGGCGCGGCATTCTTCAAGGGCGACTGCGGCAAGATCTGCGTCGCCGTGAATGACGATATCCATCCGGACAACAGCGACGCGCTGTTCTGGGCGATCGCGTACCGCAGCAATCCGGTTGAGGACGTCCAACTGGTGCCGCACCGCGGGCAAGGTCATGGACCCAAGCGCGAGCACGGCGGCGACGAGGATTCCACGATGCTCATCGACGCCACCATGAAAGGCGACATGCCGCCGCTCGCGTTGCCCAAGCAGGCCTACATGGAGCGGGCCCGCAAGATCTGGGACGAGCTTGGCCTCGCGCCGCTGCGACCACAGTCGCCGTGGTTCGGCTATTCGCTCGGCGACTGGCTGCCGGCTTGGGACAAGGCCGCCGAGCGCGCGGTGAAAGGCCGCTATCTCGAGAACGGCCGCATCAGCGAGCGACAAAAGCGCAAGGGCCTGAAGCCGGAGACGAAGTTCCGGCCGGAGTAGCAAAGCAGCGCGGGCGGGGACGACTAATGAATTGGGTACGTTTAGCAGGGTGCGTAGTTGCAGTGGCGGCGTGCCTGGGCGCGGGATCGCCCGCGCGTGCGCTTGAAAAAGTCGCCATCGTGGTGTTTGGTCCGCCCTCGCTTGGCGCCTTCCTGCAGCCCGTGATCAAGCAACTCAAGCTTGATGAGGCCAACGGGCTTGCGATCGATTTCGCCGAGCGCACGCCCGACGCCTACGCGGCGCAGTTCAATTCCGGCGAGTTTCAGGTCGGCGGCAGCGCGGCGGTTCTCACGGTTGGGCTCGCCGACGCGCGCGGCGTCAAGGTCGCCTATTTGTTCAACCTGTTCGACTATTGGGGCGCTGTCGTCACCTCGCGTCCGGACGTCAAAACCCTCAAAGACCTCGAAGGCAAAGACCTGGCGGCGGCGCGCGGCACCACCAACTACATCATGTCCGACTGGTTCGCGCGCCAGCAAGGCGTCGATCTCGCCAAGGTCGCGGTCGTCAACACGGCAACGCCAGGCCTCATCGGCTATGCGCTCGCCGATCGCGCCGCTGCGGTCCAGTTATGGGAGCCGGCCTACACCACGCTGATGTCCAAGAAGCCGGGCCTGCGCACACTCGATCTCGAGATCGGCAAATATTGGCAGGCATTTGCCGGCAGCCGCACAATTCCCTACCTCGGGGTGGCGGCGCATCTGTCCTGGATCGAGCAGCATCGCGACCTGGTGCCGAAGCTGTTCGAGACCTACAAGGCGGCCGCCGCGTGGCTGGTCGCTCATCCCGACGAGGCAGCGAAACTGATTTCGCCCAAGGGATCTGCGGATGACCAGCAGGCGATCGCCGATCTGATCAAGGCCAACGATCGCCTTGGTCTCAACATCCGCTGGGCTGCCGACGTGCGTTCGGACATCGAGCGCGTCTATGCGGCCGGCCGATCGACCGGCTTCTTACCGGCCGATCCCGCGCGCAGCAGCGTCTATCAGGGGAATTAGCCGGCGGAAGCGGACGTTACCTCGCACCCGACATGCCGTATGATGCGGCACTGAAAACGACCCATCGGGAGGACGCCATGGCCGACGCTGCGACTCTGACACGACCCGGCAATGCGATCGCGAGCCTCGATGCGCTTTACGCGGAAGCGGATCGTCTTGACGTCACCCCGGGTTGGTTGCGGCGCGAGCGGCCGATCCTTTGGCCGGAGCCGCACTCGCAGTTCGTCCCGGCGCACTGGTCTTACAACGCCATTCATGATGCGCTCGAGGCCGCCGGCGGGCTGATCGACGTCACGCTCGCCGAACGCCGCAACCTGGTGCTGCGCAATCCGTTCCCGGGCAACAATTTCGCCACCACGGCGACGTTTGCGTGCGCCTATCAGATGATCCTGCCGGGAGAGAAGGCGCCCACGCACCGCCATTCCCCGCATGCGCTGCGCGTCATCATCGACGCCAAGGGTGCCTACTCGGTGGTCGACGGTGAGAAGACGCCGATGGAAACCGGGGACGTGGTGCTCACGCCCGGCTGGAGCTGGCACGGTCACGGTCATGACGGCGACCGGGCCGCCTATTGGTTCGATGGTCTCGACGTTCCGGCCGTGCATGCACTCGAGCCGATGTTCTACGAGGAGCACCCGGACAAGTATCAAAAGGTCGCCCGCGTCGCTGTGACGTCGCCCTACCGGTTCAGCCGCGACGCCATCGCAAGGCGCCTCGACGCCGCCGCGCCGGACAGCGAAGGCCTGCACGGACCGCGCATCGCGCTCGAAGCGCCGCAGATGCCCACCATGATGCTCACCATGGAGCGGCTCGCCGCCGGACAGAAGACCCGTCGTCAGCGCTCGACCGCAAACCACGTCTTCGTCGTGGTCGAAGGGGCCGGGGAGACCGTCGTCGACGGCAAGCCGATGGCCTGGCGGACGGGCGACACGCTTGCCGTGCCGACCTGGACGCGGTTCACGCATGTTGCCACGTCCGATGCGCTACTGTTCGCAATGTCGGATGAGCCGCTGATGCGGTTTGCCAAATACTATCGGGTCGAACTCGATTGAGCGTGTTCCACCGACGGCCAGCCGCAGTCTCGGCTCACCGCGCATGACGACCGTCGTTCCCGGCGCGTCCGTCTCCGCCATCGGTTCCCGCCTGCGGCACTTCGCCGAGCTCGTCGCACCTTTTGTGGCGCTCGCGGCGGTCTGGCAGATCGCATCCGCCTACTTCCCGAAGTATTTGTTCCCGCCGCTTCTCGACGTATTCTGGCGCACACTCGAGATTTTCACCGACTGGCCGCAGTTCGCACAGGTGCTGGCGACCGTCGGCCGGATTCTGGCTGGGCTCGCCGGCGCCTTCCTGATCGGCGCAGCGCTTGCGATCCTGATGATGCGCTCGCGCGCAGTCGATCGTTTCTTCGCGCCGATCCTCACGTTCTTCCAGGGTGTGCCGGCGCTGTCATGGGTGGTGTTCGCGATCATCTGGTTCCACGGCATCGAGTTCCGCATCTTCTTTATCATGGTGGTGACTTCGCTGCCCGCCTTCACGTTCCAGGTGCTCGACGCACTGCGGGGCATGTCGAAGGATTTGTTCGAGATGGTGCTCTCGTTCCGCCCGACGCGCGCCAAGATGTTCCGTGCCATGGTGCTGCCGGCCATCCTCCCGGACATTATGACGGCCTGGAAGGTCAATCTCGGCAACGCGTCGCGCGTCGTCGTCGTGGCAGAACTGGTGGGAGCCACCGGCGGCGTCGGTTACGAGTTGCTGATGCAGCAGCAGCAGTTCGACATGGCGGGGGCACTGGCCTGGACGCTGCAACTCGTCTTCTTCGTTCTGGTGTCCCAGCAGATCATTGCGCTGATCGAAGCCCGCGTTTTTCGCTACCGCGCCTTCTCGGAGCGATCCATGTGAGCGGACAGGCGGGCGCGGCGGAAATTGTGCTCGACCACGTGTCGAAGGCGTTCGGCCGCGCGGACAGTGCCGAGGCCTTCCGTGCCGTCGACGATCTCAGCCTCGCGATCGCGCCGGGCGAACTGGTGGCGATCCTGGGCAAGACCGGCTGCGGCAAGTCCACCATTTTCAATATGATCGCCGGGCTCGGCGCGCCGACCGAGGGAAGCGTCCTGGTGCAGGGCTATGACCCGTTCCGTTCGTTTGATGCCCTGCGCGGCAAGATCGCGATCGTGTTCCAAAGCGATCGGCTGCTGCCGTGGCGGACTGCGATCGGAAATGTCGAGCTTGGGCTCGATATGCTCGACGTGCCGCGCGAGGAACGCCGCAAGATAGCGCAGCTGTGGCTGAGCCGGTTGGGACTTTCCGGCCACGAGCGTGATTATCCGCATGCACTCTCGGGCGGTATGCGACAGCGCGTGTCGATTGCGCGTGCATTCGCGACCGATGCCAATATCTTATTGTGCGATGAGCCGTTCTCGGCGCTCGACGAGATTACCGCACAGCGGCTGCGCGAGGAATTCGTCGCGCTGGTGCGCCTGAACCGCAAGACCGGCGTGTTCATCACCCATTCCATCAACGAGGCGCTGCAGGTCGGCGACCGCATCGTGGTCCTCCGGCGCCCGGCCCGCGTCGCCTATGACGTGCGAATTACGCGCGATGGGATGGCGGATGAACAGAAAACGATCCGAAAGCGGATCGAGAAAATTCTGACCGAGTAGGACGTCACCGGAGTGTGAACTTGTAAGCCGCCAGCGATTCCTGCAAGCTGCCGCGTCCGGGACGCTCGACAAACACAAGATCGATAACACTGGAGGGAGGGGCTTCATGCGCCCGTTTGCAACCATCTTGAAGGCGCGGATGCCGGCATGGGCGGGCGCGGCGCTGCTGGCGGCGATGTCGCTCATCGGGGCGGTCGCGCCGGCACCCGCACAAGAGCCGATCAAGATCGGTTTCAGCGTCTCGCTCACCGGCGGTTTGGCCTCGTCCGGTAAGGCGCATCTGCTGTCCAAGCAAATCTGGCTCGAAGAGATCAATGCCAAGGGCGGCCTGCTCGGCCGCCCGGTCAAGCTCGTCTACTACGACGATCAGACCAACGCCGCCACGGTGCCTGGCATCTACGCCAAGCTCATGGACATCGACAAGGTCGACGTTCTGATGGGCGCGGCGACCAACCTCATCGTCGCGGCGATGCCCATGATCATGGAACGCAAGAAGATGGTCATGGTGTTGCTGGCGCTCGGTTCGAACGCGGAGTTCAAATATCCGAGATATTTCCAGAGCGCGCCGTTCGGGCCGGATCCCAAAGGGGTGTTGTCGAGCGCATTTTTCGCGGTCGCCAAGTCGCTGAACCCGGCGCCCAAGACGGTCGCGCTGGTCGGCGCGGATGCCGAGTTCTCCAACAACGTGCTGATCGGGGCGCGCGAGAATGCCAAGCAAGCCGGCCTGCAGATCGTCTACGACCGCGGCTATCCACCCTCCACGGTCGACTACACGCCGATTGTGCGGGCGATGCAGGCCACCAATCCCGACGTCGTCCTGCTTGCATCCTACCCGCCCGACTCGGTCGGCATGGTGCGCGCCGCGACCGAGGTCGGGCTCAAGACGCAGCTGTTCGGCGGCGCAATGGTCGGCATGCAATACGCGTCGCTGATCACGCAGCTGTCCGAGAAGCTCAACCGCGTCGTGAACTATCATTTCTTCGTCCCCAGCCCGAAAATGAATTTCCCCGGCATCGACGAGTTTCTCAAGAAGTACCAGGCGCAGGCCAAGGACGCCGGGGTCGATCCGCTCGGGTTCTATCAGCCGCCGTTCGCCTATGCGGCCATGCAGGTGCTGCAACAGGCCATAACCGCGACCGGAAGCCTCAACGACGACAAGCTTGCCGCTTACATTCACGGCAATTCGTTCAACACCATCGTGGGCGAGATCAGGTTCAATGATCTCGGCGAGTGGGCGAACGCGCGCACGCTGATGATTCAATTTCAGGGCATCCAAGGGCAGGGGCTCGAGCAATACCTGACGGGCCACCGGCAGGTGATCGTCTATCCGGCGGAATATAAAGACGGAGACCTCGAGCAGCCGTTCGCGAAGTGAGCGAGTGCGCGCGCGCGTCACCGTTGGGGGAAGCAGGTCGATGCAGATCACCGCCGCCGTCGCGCGCGAGAAGTTCGGACGATTCAGCATCGAGCCCGTCGAGCTGACCGATCCCCGCCCCGACGAACTGCTGGTCAAGGTCGTGGCGAGCGGAATGTGCCAGACCGACCAGCACGGACGCGACGGCTACTACAACACGCCGTTGCCGGCCGTATTCGGCCATGAAGGCGCCGGCATCGTGCTCGCCGTCGGCAGCGGCGTGACCAACTTCGTCCCTGGCGATCACGTCGTGATGTCGTTTCCATGGTGTGGGACCTGCGCCAACTGCCGGCGCCAGATGGCGTGGCATTGTCAGAAGAACTTCAGCCTCAAGATGGGCGGCACCCGCCCGGACGGGTCGACGCTGATGAGCCAAAACGGCAAACCCGTCTACAGCGCTTTCTTTCAGCAATCGTCGTTCGCGACCCACGCAATTGCAAACGAGCGCTTCGCCGTAAAGGTCGGCAAGGACGCGCCGCTCGAGCTGCTTGGTCCGTTGGCCTGCAGCGGACAAACCGGCGCCGGGGCCGTGTTCAACACGATGCAGCCACAGCTGGGCGACGCATTCGCGGTGTTTGGCGTCGGGGCTGTCGGATTATCGGGACTGATGGCCGCGAAGATCGCCGGATGTGATCCGATCATCGCCGTCGATATCCATGCGCACCGGCTTGCGCTTGCGCGCGAGCTTGGGGCTACTCATGTGCTCGATCACAGCAGCCGCAGCGATATCGTGCGCGACATCCGCAATATCACCGGCGAGGGTGTGCGGTTCTCGCTCGAAACCTCGGCACACGCCGCTGTTCTGCGTGAGGCGATCGACGTGCTGATGCCGGGCGGAACCTGTGTGCTGCTCGGCAGCGCGCGCACCGGAACCGAGGGGTCGTTCGACATGCCGTTTCTGCAATTCGGCCGCACGGTGCGCGGCGTCATCCAGGGCGAGAGCCAGCCACAGGCATTCATCCCGAAGCTCGTCGACTTGCTGCTGCAGGGTCGTCTGCCGATCGAACGCATGATCACGTTCTACCCGTTCGCGGACATCAACCGTGCAGCCCAGGACTCGTCCGACGGGACGACCATCAAGCCCGTTCTGCGCATGCCGGACTGAGAACAGAGAACATGAGCGGATATGTGCTCGCAATCGATCAGGGGACGACGTCCACGCGAGCGATCGTGTTCGACGATGCATTCGGTGTGCGCGGACTGGCGCAGCAGGAACTCGCTCAGCACTTTCCGGCTCCCGGCCTCGTCGAACATGATCTCGAGGAGATCTGGAACGCTACCGTCGCAGTTGTAAGGGACGCGCTCGCGCGCGCCGGGCTGTCCGCTGGCGACCTCGCCGCGATCGGAATAACCAACCAGCGCGAAACCGTCGCCATCTGGGACCGCGCGACCGGGCGACCGATCCACCGGGCGATTGTGTGGCAGGACCGGCGCACCGCAGACGCGTGCAACCAATTGCTGGCCGATGGTGCGCAGCCGCTGATCAGCGAGCGCACCGGTCTCCTGATCGATCCTTACTTCTCGGCCACCAAGATCGCTTGGCTGCTCGATCACGTGGATAGAGCGCGCGCCCGTGCGGAGGTCGGCAAACTCGCCCTTGGCACCATCGATACGTTCCTGTTGTGGCGCCTCACCCGCGGCCGGGTCCACGCCACGGATGCCACCAACGCGTCCCGCACGCAGCTGTTCGATATCGGGGCGCAGGTTTGGGACGAGGATCTGTTGAAGCTGTTCAATGTTCCGCGGGCGCTGCTGCCGGAGGTGCGCGACTGCGCCGCCGATTTCGGGGTGACCGACGCGTCGCTGTTTGGCGCCGCCATTCCGATCCGCGGCATTGCCGGCGACCAGCAGGCTGCGGTCGTCGGTCAGGCGTGCTTCCACCCCGGAATGGTGAAGTCGACATACGGGACCGGTTGCTTCGCGCTGCTCAATACCGGCGACACGCGCGTTGCATCGGCGAACCGGTTGTTGACGACGGTTGCGTATCGCCTGTCAGGACGCGTCACCTATGCGCTCGAAGGCTCGATCTTCATTGCGGGCGCGGCAATCCAGTGGCTGCGTGACGCCCTCCACATCATTGCGCGCGCTGACGAAGCTGACGCTCTGGCCCGCGCCGCCGATCCAGCCCAGGAGATCTATCTCGTGCCCGCGTTCACCGGGCTGGGCGCGCCGTGGTGGGACGCGCAGGCGCGCGGCGCCATTTTCGGCCTCACCCGCAATAGCGGGCGCGCCGAATTCACGCGCGCCGCGCTCGAGGCCGTTTGCTTTCAGACCAGCGATCTGCTCGGGGCTATGCGCGACGATTGGCCGACCGGAGGGGACATGGTGCTGCGCGTGGACGGCGGCATGGCGGCATCCGATTGGACCATGCAGCGATTGTCCGATTTGGCCGGCGCGCCGGTCGATCGGCCGAAGGCGCTGGAGACGACCGCGCTCGGCGCGGCGTGGCTTGCGGGCGCGCAGGCCGGCGCGTGGCCGGACCAGGGCGGCTTTGAGCAAGCGTGGAAACTGGAGCGCCGCTTTCTGCCAACTCTTCCCGAGGCCGACCGCAAGCATCAGCTGGCCGGATGGCACACGGCTGTGGGCCGCACCCTTTCGAATTTCGGGTCGGCGGATTGAAATTATCCGTAAATGTAGACCAGGCTGAACATTGCGATGCAAAACAGCGTGATGATCATCAACACGGCCGGATGGTCGCGATCCTCCGGCCGGTCCCAGGCGCTTGAACGCAGATCGAGCGATTGCACGTTCCGACCTCCTGACGGCGAGACTATTGGAACAAACACGTCCCACCGCCGCCCAGGATGATCGCGTGGCGTGAATCGAATCTGAAAGCCGCGCGGTTTTGCGCGACAGCATTACCGCGGATTTAATGGTGTGATCGGGATACCGCGCCGGCGCTCGTGAGCCGCCGGCTACCAGCGTCCGCCGCCGCGGATCAGCTTGATGACCACCAACAACAAGATGGCGCCGATCGCCGAGTCGATGATCTCGCGGATCATGCCGGTGCCGAGCTGGAAACCGAGCCGCGGAAATAGCCAGCTCGCAATAAGCGCGCCGATAATTCCGACAACCAGGTCGCCGATAAGCCCGAAGCCGGTGCCCTGCACCAGCTTGCCCGCAAGCCAGCCGGCGATGACGCCGACGACAATAATGACAAGAAGACTTTCGCCCGACAGATTCATGATACGCCCCCTGTGAGGCGTCCATCGTCACCGGAAACGGCGGATTGTGCAAGGTGAGTTGTGCCGGATGGTGCGATGCAACGCGCGCGGCATTCACGGATGTGTCGTGCTCGACGTATAGCGGTAGATGTGCCTTCGGGACCGGTCGATCGTCTGCCGTCCCATCACCCGCCACTCGGAGAGATGCCCATGCGGATGCCCGTCATTTTGCCTGCCGAACTCACGCCCGAACAGAAGCCGTTCTACGACGACATGCGCGCCGGCATCGCTCAGAATTTCAAGGGCTTCACCGCGATCGGGGATGACGGGGCGTTGCTGGGGCCGTTCAACCCGTGGCTGCACGAGCCGAAGTTCGGCAAGCCGATCTGGGAGCTGGTGAAGGCGATCTCGACCTCGCCGGCGCTGCCCAAACCGATCCGCGAGGTCGCCATCCTGGTGACCGGCGCGAAGTTTCGCTCGGCCTACGAACTCTACGCGCATGTGCTGGTTGCCGAGCGGCGCGGGCTCCCCGATGACAAGATTGCCACCATCGTTGCCGGGCAGCGGCCCGGCGATCTTACTCGCGAGGAAGCGATCGCCTACGACCTTGCGAGCGCGCTGCTGGAAACCGGCGTGCTGCCCGAGCTGACCTATCAGCAGGCCGTGAAGACCTTCGGACAACATGCCACCGCCGAGCTGATCTACCTGATCGGCGTTTATTGCCTGGTGTCGGTCACGCTTAATGGCTTTGACGTTCCGGTGCCGGCGACCTAGCTGCCCCGATACGTTGTGTAGCTCCAAGGCGTGCACAACAACGGCACGTGGTAGTGCCCTTCGGGCTCGGCGACCGCAAAGCGGATCGGCACGACATCGAGAAAGGATGGGTCGGCGAGCTCCGCTTTGGTGCGCGCGTAATAGTCGCCGATCGCGAACCGCAGTTCGTAGGCGCCGATCGGGATCGGCCGTCCGGCGATCAGCGGCGCCTCCGTGCGGCCGTCATCATTCGTCACCGCGCGCGTGATCAATCGGCGCTCGTCCGATTGCGACAGCTCGAACAGTTCGAGCGCGATGCCCTCGCCGGGGCGACCGCTGTAGTTGTCGAGCACGTGTGTCGAGAGCCGCCCATGCACGGCAAGCCGGTCCGGCGCGCGAACACGCTGATCGAGCCGCAGCGCAACAATGCGGAGAATTTCCGTGAGCGCGGCGGCCCGCTCACTTGCGGCGTCGGACTTCGCGCGCCGTTCAAGCGCCCGCAGGATTGAATCCTTGGTGTGCCGCCGAACGCAGATGATGAACGGAAAACCGAACCGTGCCTTGTAAGCTTCGTTGCAGCGATGGAAGGTTGTGTACTCGGCCTCCGACAGCCGATCGAGGCCGGCACTCGCCTGTTCGGCAGTCGACTCGGGCGTCAGCGTGCCGGCGCGCGCGGCTTTGCCGGCAAGATCTGGATGTGCCGTGATGACGGCCAGCTGGCGATCTTCGCTGGCATGCAACAGCACGGTTTTCAGGCTTGCATAAAGCGCGGCCAGCGTCGCGAACGACCGGTCCGCCGCCGCGACCTCCGGCACCCACGGCGAATGCTCGAAAATATCGCCGAGCGCCGCGATGAATTCGGCCTTCGTCGCGGAATTGAGTTGCGCGAGCGAGACTTGCTGCATCACGGCACCAACGGCGCCTTGTCGGCGAGGGCGCGATGCTCGTTGATCCAGTGCCGCGCGATGTCGAGTCTGGTCGCGACCCAGACCCGGTCGTGCTTGGCGATGTGATCGAGATAGCGCGCGAGGCCGGCGGTCCGTCCAGGGCGACCCGTCAGCCGGCAGTGCAGGCCGATCGACATCATCTTCGGAGCGTCGTGACCTTCCGCGTAAAGCACATCGAACGCATCGCGTAGATAGGCGAAGAACTCGTCGCCGCCGGCAAAACCTTGCGCGTTGACGAAGCGCATGTCGTTGGCGTCGAGCGTATAGGGCACGATCACATGCGGGCCCTTGGGACCTTTGACCCAGTAGGGCAGGTCGTCCGCGTAGGAATCCGACGAATAGGTGAAGCCACCGTCTTCCAGCACGAGTTTGAGCGAGTTGATCGAGGTACGGCCGGTGTACCAGCCGAGCGGCCGCGCGCCCGTGACTTTGGTGTGAACGCGAATCGCCTCGATGAGATCGGCACGCTCCTCGGCTTCCGGCGTGTCCTTGTAGTCGATCCATTTGAGACCGTGGCTCGCAATCTCCCAGCCGGCCTCCCGCATGGCCGCGACCGCGTCCGGATTGCGCGCCAGCGCACGCGCCACGCCAAACACCGTGATCGGGAGCTTGCGCGCCCCAAACAGCCGCCACAGCCGCCAGAAGCCGGCGCGCGAGCCATACTCATACATCGACTCGACGTTCATATGGCGCTGTCCGGGCCACGGCACCGCGCCCAGCACGTCGGAGAGAAATGCTTCTGATTCCTTGTCGCCATGCAGGATCGAACGCTCGCCGCCTTCTTCGTAGTTGAGCACGAATTGCACCGCGACACGCGCACGGCCCGGCCAGCGCGGATCGGGCGGATTACGGCCATAGCCGATCAGGTCGCGCGGATAGGTCTCGATCATGGCCTGCCGTCCACGCACAAAAACGACGGGCATCGCAACAGCGGCGGCGCGGCCTCCGCGCGCCAGGCCGCCAGGGTCGCGCGCTCCTGATCGGTCATTTCAGTGATGTTGCCCGGCGGCATGGCGCGCGAGCGTATCGCCCAGATCTCGATCAGCCGTCCGTGGCGCTTGATCTGGTCGGCGTTGTCGAGCCGCACGTCCTGGGGCGGCGCGGTGATGCCGGCCCACACCGGCTCGTCGGAATGGCACATGCTGCAGCGGGAGAGCACGATCTCTTCCACGGTCTTGAACGGCGGCGAAGCCGGCGCCGCACTGGTCTTGATCCAGGGATCGCCGTTGAGCGCGAGCCACGCGATCGCAAGCAGCCCGAGCGCGGCGACCGCCCATGGCCACAGCGGCTCCTTTTTCCCCTCATGGCGCATGTTGTAGTAGTGCCGGATGGCGGGACCGATTGCCAAAACGATCGCGACGATTACCCAGTTGTAGCGGGTCGCGTAGAGCAGCGGATAGTGATTGCTGATCATCAAAAATACGACCGGAAGCGTGAGATAGTTGTTATGCACCGAGCGCTGCTTGCCCTGATCGCCGAGCGCCGGATCCGGCGTGCGTCCAGCGATCAGGTCGGCAACGACCTTCTTCTGGTTCGGAATGATGATGGCGAATACGTTGGCGACCATGATGGTGCCGATCAGGGCGCCGATCTGCGTGAACGCGCCCCGGCCGGAGAACACTTTGGTGAACGCATAGGTCAGCGCCACCAGAAACACGTAGCCGACGAGCGCGAGTGCGCCTTCATGCTTGCCGAGCGGCGAGCGGCACAGCGCCTCGTAGGCGAGCCAGGAAACCGCCAGGCTCAGGAACGCGATCAGCGCCGCCATCGGGGCGCTCAGGTCCATCACGTTCTTGTCGATCAGGTAGAGGTCGGCGCCGAAATAATACACCAGCACCAGCAGCGCGAAGCCGGAGAGCCATGTTGTGTAGGCTTCCCACTTGAACCAGGTCAGCTTGTCGGGCATGCGGGCGGGGGCGACCAGATACTTCACCATGTGGTAGAAGCCGCCGCCATGGACCTGCCAGGCCTCGCCCTTGACCCCGTCGGGCAAGGCTAGGTTCGGTTTCAGGCTCAGGTCGAGGTGAATGAAGTAGAACGAACTGCCGATCCAGGCGATGCCGGCAATCACGTGGAGCCAGCGAAGCATGACGCTCAGCCATTCGGTGAGCACGACGTCCACGTTTATCCTCCTGCGCGGCGGCCGGCTACGCCTGCGCCAACATGGCAGACCGGTGCCAGCCTGTTCAAGCATGCGGGGCGCGCCCCCCGCCGGGGAGTAGGGACGTGGCGGCATCGGAACTGACGTTTGGTCCTCGTATCCTCGAATTGGCCGATCGGCTCGCGGTCCATTCCGAGCTGCCGGGCGCGCTTGCCTGCACCTATCTGACACCCGCACATCGGGCGACGGCACAAGAGCTCGCCCAGTGGATGCGCGGTGCCGGCATGGCGGTCGAGATCGACGGCGTCGCCAATGTGGTGGGGCGCTACGCCGGCTCGGCGCCAAGTCCGAAGACTCTGCTGGTGGGCTCGCATTACGACACCGTGGTGGACGCCGGCAAATACGACGGCCGCCTGGGAATCCTGACCGGGCTTGTGGTGATCGAGCAGCTCAATCGAGCCGGTCGGCGGCTCCCGTTTGCGATCGAGCTGATCGCGTTCTCGGAGGAAGAGGGGCTTCGCTATTCCGCGTCCTACATTGGCAGCACTGCGGTTGCGGGCTCGTTTGACGGCGCCCTGCTGACACGGCGCGACGAAGGCGGCGTCTCGCTCGCGGAGGCGATTGCGAAGTCCGGCTTCGACCCGCGCGCGATTCCTTCGCTGGCGCGTCGGCGCGAGGATCTGGCCGGCTATCTCGAGGTCCATATCGAGCAGGGGCCGGTGCTGTTCGAAGAGGGCCTGCCGCTGGGCGTCGTCACGGCGATTGCCGGGGGTTGCCGGTTCGTCGTGACGGTCACCGGACAGGCCGGTCATGCCGGCACGGTGCCGATGGGATTGCGTCACGACGCGGCGGCCGCCGCCGCCGAACTGGTCCTCGCCGTTGAGCGCCGCTGCAGCGGCGTGCCGACGCTCGTGGGCACGGTCGGCAAATTGCAGGTGCCGGGCGGCGCCACCAATGTCATCCCCGGCCGCAGCGAACTCTCGCTCGACATTCGCGCCGCGGACGATGCGACCCGCGACGCGGCGGTTGCCGACGTGCGGGCCGAGATCGCCGCGATCGCACAGCGTCGCGGCGTGACGATCGACGTTCGCGAAACGCAGAGCACGCGCGCGGTCGCCTGCTCGCCGCGGATGCAGGCTCTGTTCGCGCACGCGATCGGCCGTCTCGGCATCAAGCCGCGCTTTCTGCCGAGCGGCGCCGGCCACGACGCGGTGAACTTCGGCCCGATCACCGAGACTGGCATGCTGTTCGTTCGTTGCGGCAATGGCGGCGTCAGCCACTCGCCCCGCGAGACCATCACGGCGGAGGATGCGGACCTCGGGGCCCGCGTTCTGCTCGACGTGCTCATCGCTTATCAGGAATAATGATGGAACTTTCGAACCGGGTTTCGGATTTTGTCGACCGCTCGTTCGCGCGCGAGACGGCGTTTTTGGCGGAGCTCGTGAAAGTCGCGAGCGACAATCCGCCGGGCGACTGCGCTCCGCATGCGATGCGCGCCAAGGCGGTGCTCGAAGGGCTCGGCCTTAAGGTTGAGGCCCATCCGGTGCCCGCGGAACTGACGCACGCCTGCGGCATGATCAGCGCCGCCAACCTGATCGTGCGCCGGCGCTTCGGCGACGGGCCGACACTCGCGCTCAATGCGCATGGTGACGTGGTGCCGCCCGGGCTCGGCTGGACACACGATCCCTACGGAGCCGAAATCGCCGACGGGCCGCATGGTCCGGTCATGTTCGGGCGCGGGGTCGCGGTCTCGAAATCCGATTTTGCGACCTACACGTTCGCGCTGCTCGCTCTCAAAGACGCTGTGCAAGCCGGGGCCGTTCTTGGCGGCACCATCGAGCTGCACTTTACCTACGACGAGGAGGCGGGCGGCGAGATCGGGCCAAAATTTCTGCTCGACCACGGCCTCACCAGGCCGGACTTCGTGATTGCGGCAGGCTTCTCCTATGCCATCGTGAACGCGCACAACGGCTGTCTGCACCTCGAAGTCGCCGTGACCGGAAAGCAAGCGCACGCGGCCATGCCGCAGACCGGCATAGATGCGCTCGCGGCCGCGACCGGCATTCTGCAGGCGCTCTATGCGAGCCGGCCGTCATTGAGCGCCGTGCTCTCACGGGTCGCCGGCATCACGTTCCCGACCCTCAACGTCGGACTGATATCTGGCGGCATCAACACCAATGTGGTGCCGGACCGCGTCACCTTCCGGCTCGACCGGCGCATGATCCCGGAGGAGAAAGCGGACGACGTCGAGGCCGGGCTCCGGCAGCTCATCGCGGGCGCTGCCGCCGCTTACCCGGGGAGCAGGGTTGACATCAAACAAATCCTCTCCGCCTCGCCGCTGGTGCCGCAGCCGGGCTGGGAACGCCTCGCCAACGCGATCGGCCGTTCGGCTTCTGCGGTCCTGGGGGTCGAGGTGCCGGTCAGCGGCGTTCCGCTCTACACCGATGCGCGTCACTATGCGGCGCGTGGCATTCCGAGCGTGCTTTACGGCGCTGGTCCGCGCACGCTGCTTGAGGCCAACGCCCACAACGCGGATGAGAACCTGCGCCTTTCCGACCTGCGCGCCGCCACTAAGATCATTGCACTGGCCGCGGCGGAGATCTGCGGCGGCAAATTCTGATCGGCCTATCATGGACCCACTCGTGTCCCCGCTGCTCACCGATCTCTACCAGCTCAACATGCTGGAAGCCTATCTCGCCAACGGTCAGACCGAGACCGCGGTGTTTGAATTCTTCTTCCGCCGGCTTCCCGCCCGCCGTGGTTTTCTGCTGGCGGCCGGTCTCGAACAGACGCTCGACTATCTTGAGAACCTCCGCTTCTCCTCCGAAGACATCGACTGGCTCACGCGCACGGGACGGTTCAGCGCGCGCCTCATCGATTATCTTTCACAGTTGCGCTTTACCGGCGACGTACATGCGATCGCGGAGGGAACCGCAGTCTTTCCCAATGAACCGGTCGTGCGGGTGACCGCGCCGCTTCCGCAGGCGCAGCTGGTCGAGACCCGGGTCATCAACATTCTGCACTACCAGACGCTGATCGCGTCGAAGGCGGCGCGCGCCGTGCTGGTCGCGCCCGGCAGTCTGCTGGTGGATTTCGGGCTGCGCCGCGCCCACGGCGGCGAGGCCGGCGTGATGGCAGCGCGCGCAAGCTACCTCGCGGGTTTTGCCGGCACGGCGACCGTCCTGGCGGAGAAACTTTACGGGATCCCCTCGTTTGGCACGATGGCGCATTCGTTCATCGAGGCTTGCGATGACGAGACGACTGCGTTCGAGCAGTTCGCGACCGCGCGGCCCGCAAACCTCACGCTGCTGATCGACACCTACGACACGCTGGCTGCCGCCCATAAGGTTGTCGCATTGGCGCCGCGGCTCGCCGCGCGCGGCATCACCATCCGCTCGCTGCGGATCGACAGCGGCGATTTTGTCGCCCAGGCAAAGGCGGTGCGCGCCATTCTGGATCAGGCCGGATTGCGGGAGATCGGCATTTTCGCCAGCGGCGGACTTGATGAAGGCGACGTACAGGACCTGCTGGCTGCCGGCGCCCCGTTCACCGGCTTCGGTCTTGGGACGGCGCTTACGACCTCAGCCGACGTGCCGGCCCTCGACTGCGCCTACAAGCTGCAGGAATACGCAGGTATCGCGCGCCGCAAGCGCTCTGTCGGCAAGGCAACATGGCCAGGCCGCAAGCAGGTCTGGCGCAGCTACGGATCCGATGGCCGCATGCAGAGGGATGTGCTGTCGCTTGAGAGCGATAGCCAGCCGGGCGAGCAGCTGCTGAGACCGGTGATGCGTGCGGGCCAGCGTGTCGCGCCGTCGCCAACGCTCGCTGAAAGCCGCGCTAACGCCGCACGCGAACTCGCGCGCCTGCCCGAAGCGCTGCGTGTGCTCGAGCCGAAGCTCGCCTATCAGGTCGATGTATCTGGAGCCCTGGATCAGCTCGCCGCCGACGTCGACCGCCGGCTCGCGCAGTCGCCCGATCAGCTTCGCGCCTGATGCGCGGCAATCATCGCTTCGCCCATGCGCTCGAGCCGGGCGCCCAGCCCGTCGCGGCCCATGCACTGCACGCTGACGCGCGCACCTTCGAGCAGCAGGAAGAGTTCGTCC
>DATIPA010000025.1:0-3831 GCA_035472475.1 Xanthobacteraceae bacterium
GCAGGATCAGCGGCATCACCAGGTCGTTCGACGCCATGATGGCGAGCGCGACCGATTCCACGATCACCATCGCGGTTGCGGCCGAGAGCCCGCCCACGAAGGCGGCAAGCCCGAGCAGGTCGGAGCCCGCTTGCAGCGGCAGCGCAAGCACGAACATGTCGCTGTCGGTGCCGCTCGCCCCGAACGTGAGCAGGCCGGCGATCGCGATCGGAACAACAAACAGGTTGATCAACACCAGATAGGTCGGAAACAGCCAGGCGGCGCGGCGCACCTCGCTCTCGCTGCGGTTCTCCACCACGGTGACGTGGAACTGGCGCGGCAGCAGCACGATCGCGAAGAACGCGAGCAGCGTCATGGCGGTGAAGGTCGACCAGGTCGGCTGGCTGGTCAGCACCTTGGCGGTGTCCGGGCGAGCCATCGCCGCGCCGAACAGCGCCCATGGGCCGGGAAACATCACAAACGTGACGAACGCGCCGACCGCCACAAAGGCGACGAGCTTGACGATCGACTCGGTCGCGATCGCCAGCATCATGCCGTCCTGGTGTTCGGCGGTGTCGATGTGGCGGGTGCCGAACAGCATGGCGAACACCGCCATGGTGAGTGCGATGAACAGTGCAAGGTCGCCGAGCGCCGGTTCGATCGCGCCGGTCGCAGCCGCGGTGTGGGCGAGAATCGCCCCGAGCGACGACGAGACCGCCTTGAGCTGCAGCGCGATATAGGGAATCGAGCCGATGATGGTGATCGACGCAACGGTTGCGGCTACCGCCTGGTGCTTGCCATAGCGCGCGGCGATGAAGTCGGCGATCGAGGTGATGTTCTGCGCCTTGGCCAGCCGCACGATGCGCAGGATCAGCGGGTAGCCGAGCGCCAGCACCACCATCGGGCCGATGTAGATCGTGAGAAAGTCGTAGCCGGTGCGCGAGGCAAGACCGACCGAGCCGAAGAACGTCCACGACGTGCAGTAGATCGCGAGCGAGAGCGGATAGATCAGCAGACGGGGGCGGTCGGCGCGGCGGGTGCGATCCCCGTAGGTGGCGACGAGGAACAGGAGCCCGACATAGCCGAGGGCGACCGCGATGACCGACCAGCTCTGCAGCATCTGCTAACGATTCTCGCGTTTGTCTTCGTGTTGAGAGTGACTGAACGTGTCCAGCGCGTTCTGAACCCCCTCACCCGACTTCTCGCTTCGCTCGACGCCGACCTCTCCCCGCTGGGGAGAGGTGGACCTGCGGCACGGCGGTGCCTTCTTCACCTCTCCCCTGTGGGGAGAGGTGCCCGTGGGGCACGGTGGTGCCTCCCTTCACCTCTCCCCTGTGGGGAGAGGTCGGCGCCGTAGGCGCCGGGTGAGGGGGTTCAGACCATGACGAACATAACCCGAAGTCACCACACCCGCGCATACCTGTCCATCGTTTGACGACCTGCGGGTTGGCCGGGCATTGACGTTCATCAAGCCCGTTGCGCCCGCCATGGTCCAATCCAAGCCCCGCCATCTTGCCGAAACCCTGCTGATCGCGTTCGCGGGCGGGTTTCTGTTCGATCTCGCGCGCTTCCCCGCCGGCTGGATGGCGGGCGCCATGGTGGCGGTCGCAATCGCCGCCCTGGCAGGGCGCCCCATGCTGATGCCGACGCTTTTGGCGCGCGCGTTCTTCATCGCGCTCGGGATCACGGTCGGCGGCATTGCCACGCCCGATACCGTGCGCGGCATGCTGACCTGGCCGCTCAACATCGTGCTGATCGCCGTTGCAATGCTGGTCACGACGGTCGCGGCGTCGGTCTATCTCACGCGCGTGCACGGCTGGAGCCCGCAGACCGCAATGTTCGCCGCGGTTCCGGGCGCGCTCTCGCAGGTCGTGGTGATGGCGGCCGACCGCGACGCCGACCTGCGCGGAATCGTGGTGGTGCAGACCGTGCGCGCGATCGCGACCACGATCGGCGTGCCGATTGCGCTGATCCTGTTCGGGCTCGCCGGGCCGGCGCGGTTTCCGGTCTCCGGACCGGGTCTGATCGAGGCGCCATGGCAGGCCGTGCTGCTGGTAGTCGCCGCGGTCGCGGCGGCGCTCGCGCTCTACCGCGTCGGCTTTTCAGGCGGGTTCTTTTTCGGGCCGATGGTGATCTCGGCGTTGCTGCACGGCTCAGGCGTGATCGAACTGCGGCCGCCGGGCTGGTTCGCCAATCTGGCGATGGTCGGGCTCGGCGCGGTCAACGGATCGCGTTTCGCCAACACGTCGTTCCGCACGCTCATGCACTATCTGGCGGCGGCACTCGGCTCGCTCGCGGTCGCGGTCGGCGTGCTGCTGGGGTTCGTCGCGCTCGCCGCGGCCGCGACCTCGGTGCACATCTCGGATCTCGTCGTGTCGTATGCGCCGGGTGCGGTCGACGCCATGATGATTCTCGCAATCGCGCTGCACGCCGATCCGGTGTTTGTCGGCGCCTGTCATCTGGCGCGCATCATCGTGGTATCGGCCATGCTGCCGTTCGGCGCGCATCTGACCGAGCGGATCGGCCAAAAGCCGCATCACCACGAACTGCCGGAGCCGCTCGACACCGCGCGCGACGCGCTGGAGGATTAGTTTTCTGGGCGGTCGGGTCCCCTCACCCGACGCGCTGCGCGCGTCGACCTCTCCCCACAGGGGAGAGGTGAAAGTTGGCACCGCCGTGCCCCAAGGTCACGTCTCCCCTGCCGGGAGAGGTGAAAGTTGGCACCGCCGTGCCCCGAGGTCACCTCCCCCCTGTGGGGAGAGGTCGACTTCGAGCGAAGCGAGATGTCGGGTGAGGGGGTAGCGCCCGAGATTGCTCAGTTCGCTTCTTCTTCAAAGATCCAGAGGTCGGCGCTGCTGGGCCCGTGTTCGCTGCTCGACTCGCCAAGCCCGATGAAAGCCGGGATGCGGCGCTTCTGCTCGGGCGTGAGCGAGGCAACCAGCGGCTCCATCGCGCCGACGAACTTCTTGAGCGAGTTGGCGCGGGCAAGTTCCTGATCGGCGACGATGTTCAAAAGCTCAAGCGCGGTTTTCGGCTCCGGCATCGAGCGCAGCTTGTCGGCGCGCGCCGCCGAATCCTTCACGGTGTCGCGGATCGCCGCTTCCACCGGCGGCCAGAGCTTTTCCTGGTCGGGAGTGAGCGCGAGCACGGCTTTCAACGCCGCGATATGGGCGTTGAGGAACGCGGTCTTGTCGGACGGTGACGCTTCCTTTTCCTCGTCCTGGCCCTGCGCCTGTTGCTGCGGCGCCTGTGCGACGACGGGCGTCAGATAGGCCGTCATGCTGATCGAAGTCGCGAAGGCGAGCGCAAAAAGAAAAGGTGTTTTCATGGAGGAAATCCTTTGTTGCCTGGAACCGGCGGCAAGCTATCGGGAGGCCATGTCGCAAGTGTGACTTTTTCGCAGCCGCGGTTTTGCACCCGTCCAGCAACGTCAAATCCGAAAGACCATTGGAATCATGATTTTGCGCACGCCTTGCGGATTCCGAAGGGCGTCTTGAACAGGGCGCGGACTGTGACAGATGCCGGAATCGGCGCGCCCGTACGCTCGCGTACTCTTTTCCGTCTCGCTCCGGCCTCCAGCCGACCGCTCGACGCTTTTTCCGTCTCGCTCCGTCTTGCAGCCGACCGCTCGACGGGATCCTACTCGGCGGCCAGCGCGCGCTGGTTGAGCGGAAGGCCGAGTTCCTCCCACACGTCGACCAGCGCCTCGGCGAGTTCGTCGATCAGCGTGTCGTCGTGATAGGGCGAGGGCGTGATGCGCAGCCGCTCGGTGCCCCTGGCAACCGTCGGATAGTTGATCGGCTGGATGTAGATTGAGTGCCGCTCGAGCAGAAGGTCGCTCGCTGCCTTGCA
>DATIPA010000026.1:0-30286 GCA_035472475.1 Xanthobacteraceae bacterium
ACGGCGGCCAGCTGATCCGCTGCCCGGTCGACGACATCCGCATTGCCGGGCGCTCCACCCAGGGCGTGATCGTGTTCGACACCGCGGACGGCGAGCGCGTGGTGTCGGTTGAGCGCCTGAGCGAAGAAGGCGAGAACGGCGACTAGGCCCAAAACACGAATGCCCGCGACACGCGCGGGCATCAACGGCGGTGTTGTGGGCGCGGATTCACCGCGCCGCTTTCCGTTCAATCAGGCGACCCGTGTCGGACCGATCGCCCGCACCGGCACCTCGGTGCGCACCGGCTTCGCGTTGAGCCGATCGCCCTTCAACGATGGCACCTGCGAGTGCGCCGCATCCCCGGGCATGCCGGCAAAGATCACCGGCGCGCAAACGATTCCGATGGCCAAGATTGTTGGCCCAATAATCCTGGGCATGGCGTGATCCCCTGTAATACCCCCCGGGCTTGGCCGGGTGCTTGTTACTCATTGCAGTTGGCGCCGATCCGCGATTCTTTGCGGTGACAGCAGTCACAAAACGGCGCTTTGTCGCTAACTAGCTGCCATACAAGATGAATTTCCGACGCGCCGCGACCGGCCTGCGACCCCGGTGAGAACCGCCGTCATGCGCACGGCGCCTTGCGGCCATAAAGCGCCCACGCTAGACCCGGCCATGGCTCGCATCGCGCTTTACGCCGGCTCGTTCGATCCGGTCACCAACGGTCACCTCGACGTCATGCGCCAGGCCGCGCGGCTGGCCGAGCAGCTCGTATGCGCGGTCGGCGTGCATCCCGGCAAGGAGCCGCTGTTCTCCGCCAAAGAGCGGCTCGCCATGCTGGAAGAGACCGCGGGTGAGGCGCTGCGCAAAGCCGGGTGCGAGCTCAAGTGCATCACCTTCGATGATCTCGTAGTATCGGCGGCGCATCGCGTCGGCGCCACCATGCTGATCCGCGGCCTGCGCGACGGCACCGACTTCAACTACGAAATGTCGATGGCCGGCATGAATGCCGCGCTCGCGCCGGACGTACAGACCGTGTTTCTGCCGGCATCCCCGTTGGTCCGCCCGATCACCGCCACGTTGGTGCGCCAGATTGCCAGCATGGGCGGCGACATCACCACGTTCGTCCCGCAACCGGTCGTCAGGCGCCTCAAGCAGAAATTCGCCAGCACTCATCGCTAACAGGAGTTGTCATGATCCGTCGTCTGGCTGCGCTCGTCGTGCTCGCCTGCATCACCCCGGCCTTGGCCCAGCAACCGGCGCCACCGCCGCCCGCCGCCGCACCGCAGGCGGCGCCCAAGCCGGCGGCACAGAAGCCGGCGCAAGCTGCGCTGCCGAAGGGGCTCGATCCGCAGAACACCGTCTTCATCGATACCAAGTACGGGCGGATCATCATCAAGCTGCGGCCCGACCTCGCACCCAAGCACGCGGAACGGATCAAGCAGCTCGTGCGCGACAAGTTCTATGACAACGTGCCGTTCCACCGCGTGATCGCGGGCTTCATGGCGCAGACCGGCGACGGCCAGTTCGGCGACGGCACCGGCGGCTCCAAATATCCAAACCTTCCCGCCGAGTTCTCAAGCACTCCCTACACGCGCGGTGTCGTCGGGATGGCGCGCACTTCGGATCCGAATTCGGCCAACAGCCAGTTCTTCATCATGCTGGCCGACAATGCGAGCCTGAACAACAAATATACCGTCGTCGGCGAGGTCGTCTCCGGCATGGACGTCGTCGACAAGATCAAAAAAGGCCCGGAGGCCCAGAACGGCGCGGTTGCCAACCCCGACAAGATCACCCACATGCAAGTAGCCGCCGACGCAAAGTGAACGATGCAACGATCGGTTTACGGGCTCGCGCTTCTCGGTTTTGCGCTCATGCTGACCCCCATGGGCGCTAGGCCGGCGCATCCGTCCTGCGCGCCGTTCGACACCCACTGTGTTCCTTCGGTATTCGACCGCAGGCCTTTTGCACCCAGCGTCTGCAGCCCGTTCCAGCGGTTTCCCTGTGTACCCCAATATGGCGGAACCCTGGGGGAGGACCTGCTGTTGACGATCCAGAGCAGCAAGCTCGCTGAATATGCCAAGCCGGATCACGACCTCAATACCATCGGGGACCTGTTTGCGGCGCTACGCTCGTGCTGGCAGCCGCCGGACGGCGACCATGCCGCGATGGGCATGCAAATGACGGTGCGGCTGAGCTTCAAGCGCGACGGCGAGCTGTTCGGCCAGCCACGCCTGACCTACGCGACGCCGGGCAGCTCGACTGAGACGCGCAAGACCTACCGGGACGCGATCGATGCGGCGCTGGCGCGCTGCGCGCCGCTCACAGTCACCAAAGGGCTGGGCGGCGCAATTGCCGGCCGTCCGATCAATATCCGCTATGTCGACGACCGCGGCGAACAACAAGGCGCAGCACAACAGGGACAACATAATGACCAGCACTGACAACACGCTTGTTCTCGAGACCACCAAGGGCAACGTCACGATCGCGATGCGCCCCGATCTCGCGCCCAATCACGTCGCCCGCATCAAGGAGCTGGTCCGGCAAGGCTTCTACGACGGCATTGTGTTCCACCGGGTGATCGACGGGTTCATGGCACAGACCGGCTGCCCGCAGGGCACCGGCACCGGCGGCTCCGGCAAGAAGCTGAAGGCCGAGTTCAACAAGGAGAAGCACGTGCGCGGCACGGTTTCGATGGCGCGCGCCGCCAATCCGGATTCGGGCGACAGCCAGTTTTTCATCTGCTTCGCTGACGCGCCGTTTCTCAACGGCCAATACACGGTCTGGGGCGCGGTCACCGAAGGCATGGAGAACATCGACAAGATCAAGCGCGGCGAACCGGTGATCAACCCGGACAAGATCATCAAGGCGCGCATGGCCGACGCGGCCTAGCCTTTCTTGGAGCAAGATCTTTCCGAAAACCGGAAGCCACCTTTCGGGATCATGCTTTCGGCCCGCAATTCAGAGCGTAGAGATACGGCGTATGCGCCTCTCCCCGCGGGCGGGGTGAGGTAAGAACCTGCATGCGCACCGATCTATTCGACTTCGAGCTTCCTCCCGAGCGCATTGCGCTGCGCCCGGCCGAGCCGCGCGATGCCGCGCGGATGCTCGTGGTGCGTCCCGGCGCACCACCGGAGTGCGAAGACCGCGCCGCCGCCGATCTGCCGGCCCTGCTGGCGACGGGGGATCAGCTTGTCGTCAACGACACCAAGGTCATAGCCGCGCGCCTGACCGGCCGGCGGATTTCGCGCGCGGGCGAGCCAAAGATCGAGGCAACCCTGATCAAGCGCCTTGACGGCTCGCGCTGGCGGGCCCTCGCCAAGCCCGCCCGCAAGCTGGCGGCGGGCGACCTGATCCGCTTTGGCGATGAAGGAAAAGTGTGTTTTCTCAGCGAGCTCGACGCAACGGTTGAAGAAAAAGGCGAGAGCGGCGAGATCACGCTTTCGTTCGCTTTTCACGGGCCGGTGCTCGACCAGGCCATCGCCGAACGCGGCGAGATGCCGTTGCCGCCCTATATCGCAAGCCGCCGGCCGGCCGATGCGCAGGACCAGACCGACTATCAGACGCTGTTTGCCCAGGTCGAAGGCGCGGTTGCGGCGCCCACCGCCGGGCTGCATTTCACCCCGGGCCTGCTCGCGTCATTGCGCGCGCGCGGCATCGGAATTCACACCGTGACGCTGCACGTCGGCGCCGGGACGTTCCTGCCGGTCAAGGCGGACGATACCTCGGGCCACAAGATGCACGCCGAGTGGGGTAGCGTCAGCGCTGACGTGGTCGAGGCGCTCAACACGGCGCGCCGCCGCGGCGGGCGCGTGGTTGCGGTCGGATCAACCTCGTTGCGTCTTCTGGAAAGTGCCGCCGGCGAGGACGGAACGCTGCACCCGTTCGCGGGCGAGACTGCGATCTTCATCACGCCCGGCTATCGCTTCCGCGCCGTGGATATTCTGATGTCCAATTTCCATTTGCCGCGTTCGACACTGTTCATGCTGGTGGCGGCGTTCTGCGGGCTCGACGTGATGAAGCGCGCCTACGCGCATGCGATCGCGCACGGCTACCGGTTCTACTCGTACGGGGATGCGAGTTTGCTGTTTCGCGCTAGCGCATGATCCGGCGAAGTGTAAGCGGTTCGCCGATAAGATCATGCGCCAAATCAATCTGTTGGCGCGCGATCGGACGCAAAACCGGTGACCACTTTTGCTGATCGCGCGCTAGCGGCTGACCGAGCGGCGGTCGCGCTCGCGGCGCTGATTGCGAAAGTACTTCAGATCTTCCTCCAGAATGCTCAGCATCTGCAATTGCGTGCGCTTAAGCTCGCGTGGGAGCAGTCCTGGCACGTCGGGCGGTCCGGCCTCGACCGCATCGACGCAATCGGCGGTGATGTCGAGCGCCTGGCCGAACTCGTCGACGGTCATTGTGTCGAAGGTCTTGCCGAAACTCTGTTCGACCACGCCGGAGCGGCCCGAATAGACGAATCCGATCAGGGCTTCGCACGACGGGCGCCGGAGCTGCGCCATCGCCGGCTGCGATGCGCACAGACACATCAAGGCAAACAGCAATCGCCGCATGATGCGTCCCCGCTTGCACTGTACCGCAAAAGGTGGTCAGGCATGCGTCACGACTCGAAATGTAGATCATTCCCAGATCGGCGCATAGCCGCGAAACCTCTCTGCATCAGAATGTCCGATGCTTTCTCTTTTCATTTGAGCACAACCGACGGCGCTGCCCGCGCCGGCGAGATCACGACCCCGCACGGGCGCATCGCGACGCCGGCGTTCATGCCGGTCGGGACCCAGGCTGCCATGAAGGCCGTGACTTGGCGCGACGTACGCGAGAGCGGTGCCGAGATCGTGCTGGCCAACACCTATCACCTGATGCTGCGCCCGGGCGCGGAACGCATCGCCGCGCTCGGCGGCCTGCACGCGTTCACCCAATGGGACGGGCCGATCCTGACCGACTCGGGCGGCTTTCAGGTCATGTCACTCGCGAACCTGCGCAAGGTCGAGGAGGACGCTGTGACCTTCCGCTCCCATATCGACGGGGCGCCGATCGCGCTCTCGCCGGAGCGGGCGATCGAGATTCAAAGCCTGCTCGGATGCGACATCGCGATGCAGCTCGACGAATGCCTCGCCTTGCCGTCGTCGGTTCCCGACATCGAGCGGGCGATGCAGCTCTCACTGCGCTGGGCCGAACGGTGCAAGCGAGCGTTTGATCATGCGCGCGGGCGCGCGCTGTTCGGGATCGTGCAGGGCGGTGACATCCCCGGCCTGCGAATTGAAAGCGCGCGGGCGCTGGTCGACATCGGCTTTGACGGCTATGCGATCGGCGGCCTTGCGGTCGGCGAGCCGCAGCATGTGATGCTGCGGATCGTCGATGAAGTTGCCGGGCATCTGCCGGCCGATCACCCGCGTTACCTGATGGGGGTAGGAACGCCCGGGGATTTGCTGGAGGCG
Organism: Xanthobacteraceae bacterium; assembly: GCA_035472475.1. Taxonomy (GTDB): domain Bacteria; phylum Pseudomonadota; class Alphaproteobacteria; order Rhizobiales; family Xanthobacteraceae; genus JAFAXD01. The sequence goes on from DATIPA010000026.1 coordinate 5,427, forward strand.
GTGGCCCGCGGCATGGACATGTTCGACTGCGTGCTGCCGACGCGCAACGGCCGCCATGGCATGGCGTTCACCCGGTTCGGGCCGATCAACCTGCGCAACGCCCGCCATGCCGACGATCCGCGCCCGCTCGATGCGGCGAGCCGCTGCCCGGCGGCGCGCGAGTTCGCGCGCGCCTACCTGCATCATCTGGTGCGCGCCGACGAAACCCTCGGAGCGATGCTGCTGAGCACGATCAACCTCTATTACTATCAGGATCTGATGCGCGGCATGCGGGCGGCCATCACGATGCACCAGTTCAACGATTTTTGCGCCGAGACCCGGCAAGGCTGGGCCGCCGGCGACCTGGCGCCGCCATGAACAGACTCAACACGGTTGTCCCGTTCGTGCTGCTGCGGGACGCAATCTGGTTTGGAGCTGGAAGGAGCATTGCATGAAACAGTCCATGATCTTGTCGTCGCTCACAGCGGGTTTCGTCCTCGTCGCGATGAGCAGTGCGTTGTCACAATCAGCCGACGCGATCGCAGCACCCGGCGAAATCACAATAGCGACACTGCATGCCGAGGGGGCACAGATCTATGAATGCAAAGCTGCTCATGACGGCACACTCAGCTGGCAATTTCGCGAGCCGATTGCGACCCTGCTGCTCGACGATAAAACCGTCGGCCGGCACTATGCAGGGCCAAGCTGGGAGTACTCCGACGGGAGCGCCGTGACCGGCAAGGTGCTTGCGAGTGCGCCGGGCGCTACGCCGCTCGATATTCCGTGGCTGAAGCTTGAGGTTGCAACGCGCCGTGGCTCCGGCACGCTCGCCAACGTCACAACGATTCAGCGCCTTAACACGCACGGTGGCGCGGTGAGGGGACCGTGTGAGCAGGCCGGCAGCTTCCGAAGCGCACCATATGCCGCGGACTATGTGTTCCTGCGCAAGGGATCCCCCTGATCATAGCGGCTTCTGCCGCTCGCTACGGCTGAGCTCTACGCCCGTCGCGCGGAGGGCTGCGCCGCCTGCAGCATGGCGATCATCTCGTCGGTCGACCGCACGTCGCCGAAGGTTTGGATGAAGTTGACGAGCGTCGCCATGTGCTCCTCGTCGGTGCGGGCCGCGTTGGCGTCCGACACCATGAAGGTCTTGAAATCCTGCATGGCGGCGTCGCGCGCCGAGGACTCGCAGCACACGTTGGTCAGCGTACCGACGATGATTGCAGTATCGATACCGAGCGCGCGCAGCTCCTTGGTCAGCTCGCTGGCGCTCGGCAGGAACGCGCTGTAGCGGTTCTTGGCAACGAACAGATCGGTCGGGTCGGTCTCCATCTCGGGCCACAGCGCGTGGCCTTCGCTGCCGGGCTTGATCTGCTCGAAGGTCCGCTGCGCCACCGCCGGGCTGAGCAAGTTGTCGAGCACCAGCGCCCAGTCCTCCCAGCGGGCGACGGCCATCTGGATCCACACGACCGCGCCGCCCGCGGCGCGGGTCGCGCGTGCGAGCCGATTGATGTTCCCGACGATCTCGCGCGCCGCCGGGACCTCGACCGCCGCGCCCTTGGCGCAAAACACGTTTTGCATGTCGACGACGACCAGCGCGGTGTTGCGCGGCTCGATCGCTTCAAACCCGTGCAGGCGGCCGCGGCGAAACACGACGCGATCGATCACATGAGCGGGCAGTTGGGTTGGATGCATTGAGGATCTCCATTCAGGTCGTTACGCTAGTCTAGCGCCGCCGATTTGAAGTTCCTACAGCGGCGGTTGGTCTCAACAACCCAACCGACACCCTCCGCCGCCTCCTTGTCCTGGGCGGCGCCCTGTCATGCTCCTCCGCCCCAGCTCAGCCCCGTCCGGCCGCTGGCCAGTCATCGAGGGTGCGCTGGAAGAGAGCCTGCACGTCGGCCACGTGGCGGTCGAGGTCCTCAATTTTCCACGGCGTCACGTCGATCGCCGGCAGCACACACACTTGCACCGTGCCGGGTCGAAACAGCAGCGAACCTCGCGGCATCACCTCGTAGGTGTTGCGAATGACCACCGGCACGACCGGCACGCCGGCCTGCATTGCGATGTGAAAGGCGCCCTTCTTGAACCGACCCAGTTTCGGGGTGAGGCTGCGCGTTCCCTCCGGCGCGATCACGACGCTCATCCCCTGCCGGAGCCGGTCGACCGCCGGCTGCATGGCTTCCTTGGCACTGCGGGTGTTGCTGAATGCAAAGTCTAGTGCGCTCAGGATCTGCCCAAGAAGCGGCATCCTGGCCACTTCCTTCTTTGCGACGCCGGTGAAGCCCCGCCTCAGCAGCGTCAAGAGGACGTAGCCGTCGACAATGCTTTGATGATTGAACAGGAACAGCGCCGGCCGGTGCGCCCACAGGTGGTGCTCGCCTTGGGCTTCGACCTCGATGCCGGTAATCGCGAGCATGACATCGCTGCTGATCGCACCGACCAATTCGGCGGCCCGGCGTTTTTTCCCGGTCGCAGCCGCGTAAGCGAGGCCCCCGAGCGAGGTGGCCGCGAGCGCGCAATAGCCGCCCAGGCTGCGTGCGCGCGTGCCAGCCGAAGCCATGTGGCGCGCCGGGAAGCGCAACACCGTCCAGCCTTCGTGCTGCGCCGCCGCGGTCAGCGCCGGCTTCGGGTTCACGGCCGCCGCGTGCCCCACGGTCTTCAGAAAGGCGATGTCTTCGTTGCCGTTGGCGTAGCCATAGCTGCGCGAAAGCGCGATCCCATGCGCCTTTGCGAAATCGCACACCGCTGCGGCCTTGCCGGCGCCCCACAGCGGCACGCCCTCAACGCCGCCCGTCAGGCGACCGTCACGCACCGTCACGCGCGTGCACAGCAGATGTGCGATCCCCAGTTCCTCAGCGATCGGGGCTGTCTGGAAGCGGGTGGCCGAGGATGCGATCGCCACTGTATGCCCCATTTTCTGATGCGCCTTCACGAGGCTCCAGGCCTCAGGAAAAAGCCGGCGGGCGATCCTTTCCTTGAACAGGCGCGTCCAGAGTTCGGCAACCTCTTGTTCCGGATGACCGGCCAATTCCGCAATGGCCTTGCCGATAACGTCGGCGAATTCGCTTTCGTCCATGTCGCCGTGCCACACCACGCGGGCGATGGCGGCAGCCTCGCGAAGACCCATTTGGCGGCGACGGAACCGGTCGGTGAAGTACGCCGTAGCTGAATAGCCGTCGATCAATGTGCCGTCGAAGTCGAAGAAGGCGCCGATATCCGGACCTTTCGGACCGGCCTCGATCGCGGCGATGGTGTCTGCTGCAGGCATCAGCGCAGATCCTGCTCGCCGTGGCGCAGCACGATGAGCGATAGCGTGCTCGTCATCGGGTGACGAACTGACACGAATTACTCAAAGCGAGGCCGAGATCGGCCAGTAGCACCTGCGCGGCGTTGTAGGCCGGCAGGCCCGTGATGTTGCCGCCCGGATGGCTGCTCGATCCGCACAGATAGAGCCTGGGGATGTGGGTGCGGTAGCTGCCGGCCCCGCGAAACGGCCGGTCGTAGCCGACCTGGCCATTGGTGAACGCGCCGACCAGAAGATCGCCCGCGCGCATGTTGGGAAGGCTGCGCTCGGTGTCGAGCGGCGTGCGCACAAAGCTGTCGAGCACCGCATCGCGCAGGTTGGGCGCGTACTGCCGCCACAGCGCCAGCATCGCTTCGCCGTGCTCCCGGCCGGCGCGGTCCCAGCTGCCGGGATCGCCGCCAAGCCGATAGGGAAGCTTCTCCCACATGAAGGCGGTGTGCCGTCCCGTCGGCGCCTGGCTCGGATCGAACAGGGTCGGGCAAGCGCCCCACATGACGGTCGGCGGCATCGTGCCGGCCTCGTGATGGCGCACGATCTCCGGGAACTGATCGACGTGATCAAGCCCGAGGATGACCATGAAGGCGCGGTCGAGTTCGGGATGATTGGCGCGCGCCGCATAGCGCGGCGGGTCGGAAAGGTTAAGGTTGAGCGCGAACAGCGGCGCCAACAGGTTGTATTGGAATTTCGCCACCTGATCGCGGACCTGGCGCGGCAGCAGCGCGGTGTCGATGAGATCAAGAAACGTCTGATGCGGATTGAGCGATGACGCAACAAACTGGCGCGCGCGAAACACCTCGCCCTGTGCGGTCTCGACCCCGACGGCACGGCCGCCCTCGACCAGAATCCGCCGCGGCTCGCACTGCAGCCGGATCTCACCGCCGCTCGCGCGCACCGCGGCTTCCAGCGCACGCGCCAATGCGGCGCTCCCGCCGCGCGACATCTGCGCCTTGGCAGGGCTCGCCAGCAGCGCGGCGATATGATGCCCGAACCCTCGCGCCCGCAGGTCAACCTCGCGCAGGCCGTTAAAGAACAGGAGACCGGCCTTGACGGTCGGGTGTTCGAATTCCTGGTGCACAAATTCGAGCGGCGAGAGCGCGCTCACCTCGAGCAGCCGCCGGCCGGCGGCAGTGCGTGCGAGCTTCTGCGCGCGTTCCTCCGGGGGCAGGGGCGGGGAGCGGCCTTCGGGAATCAGGATGTCGCGCACAATCGGCACAAAGTCGGTGTGCCAGCGGCGCAGCGTTGCGGCATCGTGTTGGCTGAAGGCCGCGAACGACGCGATGGTACGCTCGATATCGGTCCACCAAGCGAGCGCGCGCCCATCGCGCGTGATCAATGCCACGTTGAGCTCGGGCTCGATCAAGTGCGCGCCATGCCGTTCAAGCTCGAGGTCGGCATACCAGGGCATCGTGGTGATGGCGCGCTGGAAGAACGCGTGGGTGTTGTGCAAAAACCCGGGATGGCGCGGGTCTTCCAGGGTCGCGAGCCCGCCGCCGGCCACCGCCTTGCGTTCGAGCGTCATCGTCTTGAGCCCGGCCTTGCCGAGGTAGGCCTGCAGGATCAGCCCGTTGTGGCCAGCGCCGAGGATGATGCCGTCGTAGATCTGACCGCTCACACCGTGCTCCGATAGCGCTCGACGCAGACCTTGAGCACCTCAGCGGGAGCGCGCGTCCACCAGTTGCGGGCCGAGAAGATCTCGACATCGCAGTGACCCGCGTAGCCGGCCGCCTCCACCATGGCGCGGATACCGCGCAGGTCGATGATGCCGTCGCCCATCATGCCGCGGTCCGCCACCAGATCGGTGGTCGGTACTAGCCAATCGCAGACGTGATAGGTGAGGACGCGCGGGCCGGCGCGTGCGATCGCCGCCTTCAGCGCAGGGTCCCACCACACATGATAGACGTCGACCGCGACCCCGACGCCGTCCCCCAATTCGTCACAGAGGTCGAGCGCCTGGTCGAGCGTGCTCACGACGCAGCGGTCGGCCGCGGTCATTGGATGCAGCGGCTCGATCGCGAGCGGCATTCTGGCGGAGCGCGCATGCGCCGCGATCGCCGCAATGCCGTCGCGGACCTGCTCGCGCGCGCCCGCGATGTCTTTCGAGCCGGGCGGCAATCCGCCGGCCACCAGCACCAGGCACAGCGCGCCGATCTCCGCCGCCTCGTCGATCGCGTGCTTGTTGTCTTCGATCGCCGCCTTACGGCCGGCCGCGTCGGCTGCCGTGAGCATGCCGCCGCGGCAGTAGCAGGTCGCCGTCATGTCGTGCGCGCGCAGCAGCTCGCGGCTGCGCTTTACCCCGAGCGCCGCGACCCCGTCGCGCCAGGGCGCAATCCCGGTGATACCGGCGCGCGTGCAGCCTTCGATCTGCCGCTCCAGCGGCCACGACTTGATGGTGGCGGAATTGATGGCAAGCCAGCGCAGATCGTTGCTCAAGTCGCGCATTAATGAATGCCCCGCGTCGCCAGCACGGTGCGCATGCGTGCGGTGGCGTCCTCGGGATCGCGCAGCAGACCGGACGCATCGGCGAGGCGGAACAGATCCGCGAGGTGCAGGGTCGAGCGCGCGCTTTCCTGGCCGCCCACCATGATGAAATGATCCTGCAGGCTGTTGAGATAGGCCATGAACACGACGCCGGTCTTGTAGAAGCGGGTCGGCGCCCGAAAGATGTGGCGCGAGAGCGCGACCGTCGGGCGCAGGATGTCGTGGAACGTCGCCTGATCGCCGCGAGTGAGCGCGCCGAGCGCGGCCGCGGCGGCCGGTGCGATGGCATCGAAGATGCCCAGCAGCGCATCGGAATAGCCCTGCGCGTCGCCGGCGATCAGCTCGGCGTAGTTGAAATCGTCGCCCGTGTACATGCGCATGCCTTGCGGAATGCGGCGGCGCATAGCGATCTCCTTGTCCTTGTCGAGCAGCGAGATTTTTACGCCGTCGACCTTGGCGGCGTTGTCGGTGATAACGTCGACGGCGACCGCCATCGCGGCGTCGTGATCGGCATGTCCCCAGTAGCGCGCCAGCGCCGGGTCGAACATTTCGCCCAGCCAGTGAATGATCACCGGCTCCTTCACGTCGCGCAGGATCCGTCCGTAGACTTTGGCGTAGTCGTCGGGCGTGCGCGCCACCCGCGCCAGCGCGCGGCTCGCCATCAGGATAATCCGCCCGCCGAGCTTCTCAACCGCGGCGCACTGCTCCTCGTAGGCGCGGATCACGTCGTCGATGGTCACGTCCGGCCCCGGCTCGAGGTGATCGGTGCCGGCACCCGACGCGATCACGGCGCCCGGCACCTGTCTCGCCGCTTCCAAGCTGCGGCTGATCAGCTCGAGCGAGGTCGGCCAGTCGAGTCCCATGCCGCGCTGCGCGGTGTCCATGGCTTCGGCGACGCCGAGGCCGAGCGACCACAGATATTTGCGGAACGCGATGGTGCGGTCCCAGTCGATGGCCGGCATGAGCCACGGGTCGTTCTCGGCAAGCGGGTCGGCGACCACATGGGCGGCCGCGTAGGCGACGCGGTTGAACGGCGCCGTCCCGGCCGGAAAGGCCTTTGGCGCCTGCGTCGTATAACGGGCAAGCCTGCCGCCGGCGGTGGGGAGATTCAGGGTTGGCATCGTCACACCTTCAACGCCGGAATATCGATCGAGCGCCGCTCCTTCCAGCTCTGCAATCCGGCCTCGGCGAGCTGCACGCCCTTGGCGCCTTCGAGCAGCGTCCATTTGAACGGCGCATCGTCGTAGAGGTGGCGGATGAACATTTCCCACTCGACCTTGAAGCCGTTGTCGTGGCTGCCGAGCCCAGGAACCTCGGACCACGTCTCGAAGAAATCGATCGGTTGCGGCACGTCCGGATTCCAGACCGGACGCGGCGTGTTGACCCGCGCCTGGCTCCAGCATCTTTGCAAGCCCGCGACCGCTGAGCCGTGCGTACCGTCGACGTGAAACGTCACAAGGTCGTCGCGCCGCACACGCGTGCACCAGGAACTGTTGATCTGCGCGATCACGCCGCCGGCGAGCTCGAACGTCGCGTAGGCCGCATCGTCGGCGTCAGCAACGTACGGCTTGCCCGCCTCGTCGACGCGTTTTGGAATGTGAATCGCGCCGAGGCATGAGACCGAGCGCACCTGGCCGAACAAATTGTCGAGCACGTAGCGCCAGTGGCACAGCATGTCGAGAATGATGCCGCCGCCGTCCTGCTTGCGATAGTTCCAGGACGGCCGGTTGGCGGGCTGCCAGTCGCCTTCAAACACCCAGTAGCCGAACTCGCCGCGCACCGAGAGCAGGCGACCGAAGAATCCGGACTCGATCAACATCCGCAACTTCAGCAGCCCGGGCAGAAACAGCTTGTCCTGCACCACGCCATGCTTGATCCCGGCCTTGGCCGCGGCGCGGACGAGGTCGAGCGCGTCGGCCAGAGTTTCGGCAACCGGCTTCTCGCAATAGATGTGCTTGCCGGCCGCCATCGCCTTCCGCAGCAACTGCGCGCGCAACTGCGTGGTCGCCGCATCGAAGAATACCGTGTCGTCGGGATTTTTCAGCGCCGCATCGAGGTCGGTGGTGAAGCGCGTCAGCCCATGCACCTTGGCAAGCGCGGCGAGCTTTTCGGAATTGCGCCCGACCAGGATCGGGTCGGGCATAACGCGGTCGCCGTTCTTGAGCACGACGCCGCCCTGGGCGCGGATCGCGGCGATCGACCGGATCAAGTGCTGGTTCATGCCCATGCGCCCGGTCACGCCGTTCATGATGAGGCCGAGACGATGTTGCGCCATCGTGGCTTTCCTTTCTAACAATCAATCCATGCCCAGCAGCCGGTAGACGCGAAGCGTGTATTCGCCAAAGGCTTCACCGGTCTTCATGTCGAGGCTGCGCGGGTGCGGCAGGTCCACGCGAAAATTGTCCGCCATGCGCGCCGGCCCGGCGGTGAGCACGATCACCCGCGTCCCGAGAAACACCGCCTCGGTGATGCCGTGGGTGACGAACACGATCGTCTTCTTGGCCTTTTCCCAGATCTGCAGCAACTCGAGGTTCATCTTTTCGCGGGTCATGGCGTCGAGCGCCCCGAACGGCTCGTCCATCAGGATCAGCTTGGGATCGTGGATGAGCGCGCGCGCAATGGCGGCACGTTGCTGCATGCCGCCGGAGAGCTCGTAGGGGAATTTGTCCTCGGAGCCGCGCAATCCGACCAGCGCCAGCAGCTCGCGGGCGCGCTCCCGGCTTTGGGCGAGCGGAAGCCCGAGGATTTCGGCCGGCAGCAACACGTTGTCGAGAATGCGCCGCCATTTCAGCAGCAGCGGCTGCTGGAACACCATGCCGATGTCGCGCGCCGGATCGAACGGCTGCGACGCCGAGCCAATGCGAACCTCGCCCGACTCGTAGGAGTGCAGGCCGGCCAGGATTTTCAGCAACGTCGTCTTGCCGCAGCCGGACGGGCCGACCAGCGCGACCAGCTCGCCGTCTTCGACGTCGAAGGTCGCCTCCGAGACCGCCAGAAACTCCGTACCGCGCGTGCGATAGACCTTGCGCACGCCGGCGAGATGAATGAATGGGGCGGCGGTGGTCATTGCAGGCGCGCGTCGCGCACGACCAGCAGGCGCTCAAGGCCGAGCACCAGTAGATAGAGCACGCTGCCGATCAGGGTGATCAGGATCACCGCCATGAACATGGCGGCAGTGTCGAGGGTGACCTGGACCTGCAGCATCAGGTACCCGAGGCCGCGATCGGAGCCGAGGAATTCACCCACGATGGCGCCGGCGACCGCCAGGATGGCTGCGACCTTCATACCGGAGAAGATGTAGGGCAGGGCGCCCGGGAACTGGATCTTGGTGAAGAGTTGCCAGCGTGAGCCGCGCAAGGTGCGCACCAGGTCGAGCAGGTCGGGCTCAACCTCGCGCAGTCCCCGCGCGGTCGTGAGCACGATCGGAAAGAAGCAGATGGCGAACGCCATCATGATGTTGGGGCCGATGCCGTACTTGAACCAGACAATGATCAGCGGCCCGAGCGCGACCTTGGGGATCATGTTGAGGCTGACCAGCAACGGCATCGTCGCCATTTCGAGCCAGCGCGACCAGGAGAACACAAGCGCAAGCGCAATGCCGACCACCACCGCCAGCACATAGCCACCGAAGATCTCGACGCTGGTGACGGCGATGTTTTCCGGCCAGCGATAATTGGGAACCAGCAGGGCGTGTAGGGTCTCGTAGGGCGAGGGCATCACGAACTTCGGCACGTGGCCGAGTTCGACGAACAGGTACCAGGCGAGCACCAGCAGCAGGTGGCTGATGACGGCAAGGGAATAGCGCTGCAGTGCGTCGCGGTTAGCGCCCACGGAGGTCTCCTCCCACGCTCGTAGGGTGGCCCGTTCCGACCACCAGGGGATCATGCCTCATGGCGCATCATCCCAGCCAGCGCTCGCGGTTTGCGCGCACGAACTCATCGTCGGTGAGATGCGGATAGGCCGCATACACGCGGTCGATCGCGGCTTGCTGGCCGGGGCCCAGCCCTTCATTCGGGTCCAGGCACCAGATGCCGGCGAGCAGGCCCTGCCGGCGCAGGATTTCGTGACAGCCGGCGATGACGCCGTGAAAGTTATTGGCGGCGTCAAACACGGCCGCGTTGGCGTCGGTGACCTGGGGATCGAGCGCGAGGAGGTCGGCAGGAACGCGATCCGCAGCGACCGCGGTGTGAATGCGATCAAGGAGTTCGACGGCTTTCTTGACCCAGACACTCCAGTGCCCCAGAAGGCCGCCCTTGATCCGCAGGGTGTGCAGGCGGCCACCGGCTTCGACGTGAAATGGGGTTAGGAGATCAAGCACGATGTGGTCGTCGTTGCCGGTGTAAAGCGTCACCCGGTCGGCCGCGCCAACTTCCGCGACGCCGCGCACCACGTCGAGCGTCCGGTAGCGGTTGAAGGGCGCAATCTTGACCGCGACCACGTTTTCAATCGCCGCGAAGCGGCGCCAGAACGACACCGGCAGCACGATCCCGCCGACGGCGGGCTGCAGGTAGAACCCGACGAGCGGGATGTCGGCCGCCACTGTCGTCGCGTGCGCGATCAGGTCGTCCTCGGACGCGCCCTGGAAGGCCGCGAGCGACAAGAGGCCGGCGTGATAGCCAAGGTCGCGCGCGACATGAGCTTCGTTGCGGGCCTGATCGGTGCGGCCCGAGAGCCCGGCAATCATCACCTGCGGGCGGCGCGTCCAGTCGGTCGCGGCACGCATTGCGAGCTCCAGCACGGGCGCATAGAGCCCAGCGTCGCGGATGGCGAACTGGGTCGTATGGACGCCGACCGCGAGCCCGCCGGCGCCGGCGTCGAGATAGTAGCGGGTGAGCGCGCGCTGACGCACCGGATCGAGCTTGCGCGATGCGTCGAGCGCCAGCGGATGCGCCGGGATGGCGACGCCGCGGCGCAGCGTCTCCAGCACGGATTTTGGCCAATCGGTCCAGCGCGGGGTCATGCGGCCTTCTCAAGTAACCGGACGGTTACATGGTGCCCAATATTGGGCCAGTGTCAAATGGGTCACGCCCGCAGCGCGTGCACGATCATGTCCACGTTGTGGCGCCGGCGCCGACGATTGGCGGCGGGCGTTCCGAGGTCGCGTCCAAAAATGGCGGACAGGGTCCAGTTGTTCGACAGGTAGAAGTATCCGACCGCCGCGATCGTGATGTAGACGTCGACCGGATCGAGCCCGGAGCGGAAGACGCCCTTGGCGACGCCGCGGCGCAGGATGTCGCCGATCAGCTTGACGAATGGGCTGTGCAGCTCGCGCACCTTTTTGGAGCGCGCGAGGTGGCGCGCGCGATGCAGATTTTCGCTGTTGATCAGGCTAATCAGCTCGGGATGCCGGCGCGAGTAGTCGAAGTTGAACTCGACCAGGCGCTTGATCGCGAGCTCGGGATCGAGATGCGCGAGATCGAGCGTACGCTCGCTGCCGCGCAACCCCTCGTAGACCCGCTCCAGGGCCGCGAGGTAGAGGCCATCCTTGTTGCCGAAATAATGATAGATCATGCGCTTGTTGGCGCCGGCGCGGCGCGCGATCGTGTTCACGCGCCCGCCGAACAGGCCCTTGGCGGCGAACTCGTCCTGCGCCGCCGTGAGGATGGCTTCGCGCGTGCGATCCGGATCACGCCTGTTGATGCGCTTGTACTTGACCATGCCGACGAGGTCGCAATCGCCGCAGATTGACAGTGTTTCGGGCCGCTTCTATCGTCGCGGTAACCAACGAGTTACCACGAAGATCCGGCGCGCGTCGAGCAAGCGCGCAGCTGCCGTCTAGCGGGAGGTTCCTGATGAAAGCTGTCTGCAAGCTCGCCCTCGCGGCGGCCGCGCTCGCGTTTGCGGCACCGGCATCGGCCGAGAAGCTCACGTTCACGCTCAACTGGGTCGCCGGCGGCGATCACGCGCCTTATTTCTATGCGCAGAAGATGGGCTGGTACAAAGACGCCGGCCTCGACGTCGACTTCGAGACCGGACGCGGCTCGGCCGCCTCGGCGCAGAAAGTCGGCGCCGGCGCGTCCCAGCTTGGGCTCTCCGACATGGCCGGTGTGCTGCTGTTCCGCGGCAAGGGTCTCGATCTCGTCGGCATTATGAACGTCTATGCCAACTCGCCGCAGGGCCTCTATTGGCTCAAGAGCTCCGGCATCACCGGCATCAAGGACTTTGCGGGCAAGAAGATCGGCAATCCGGCCGGCGATGGCGCCCGCACCCTGTGGCCCGCGTTAGCGAGAAAGAGCGGCATCGATCCCAATTCGGTCACCTGGGTCAACATCGACGCCAACGCCAAGCTCGGCGCGCTCAAGGCGCACACGATCGATGCGACCACCTCGTTCTTCAACCTGCACCACGTGTTCGCGCGCGAACTCGGCAACGACATGGGTTTCCTGGCTTGGAAGGATGCCGGCGTGAACCCCTACGGCAACTCGATCATCGCCAACGGCGCCTGGCTCGCGGCCAATCGCGGCAAGGCCGACAAGTTCGTGAAGGTGACCCAGAAGGCGTTTGCTGAATGCGCCAAGAAGCCGGAGCCGTGCATCCAGGCGCTGGTCGAAGCCAACGGCGCGCTGCTCTACCAGAACGAACTCGACAACTGGCACCTCGTCACCATGCTGATGAACGACGAGACCTCGCGCACGGTGGCGCTTGGCTGGCACGACGACAAGCGCATGGCCGACGACTACAAGCTCGTCGACGAATATCTGCACATGGAAAAGCCGTACGACGTGAAGACGGCGTACACCAACGAGTTCCTCGACAAGAACGTGAAGATGCCGCCGATCCACCCGCCCAAGCTGTTTTAGGGCGCGTGGTTCTAGCGCCGGATGATGCGCTAACCAAACTCCGGTCCCACCACCGCGAACGTGCGCGTGCCGTCGTCAAAAGCGGCACGCCGGTTGTGCACCATGCGGGTGAGAGGGCGCTGGGCCGCAAAGCCGCAGGCCTCGAGCCACGCGCGGGTCTCGCTCTTGCTGTCGGCGAGGTCGATGAAGATCGCCCCGCCGATCACGGCAAGCGCACGCGCCAGCAGCGCGCGCGCGATCGCGGCATCGTTGGCGATCAACGGACCAAGGTGGGAGGCGATGCGGCCGTTGCGGCCGAGCAGAAAGCCGACCAGGCGACCGTCGCGATGCGCTACCAGGTCCGCCGGCCGCAAGCGCCCCCGTAGCCGCGCGAGCAGGTGGCCGCGATCGGCCCCGAAGGCGGCTGTGTCGTAGGCGACGAGCCCCGGCCAGTCCGCATTCGTGATCTCTCCTACGCTAATGCCTTCCGGCAGCGGATCTGATGCGGCCGGCGGCGCGTCCGGGCGCGCCAAGCGCGCAAAGCCCCAGGTGTCCGCAAACCCGAGCTGGCGATAGACCTTACGCCCGGCCGGGGTGGCATCGAGCACCGGCACGTGGCCTGCCTCGACGAGATCATCGATCGCGCCCCGCATTAGCCGCGACGCAAGACCCTGCCGGCGAAACGCCGCCGTCACCAGCACCATACTGATCCAGCCGAACGCGCCGTAGGGTAGCGTCGCGGCGGTCGCGATCACGCGGCCGTCGGCGCGGAATGCCTGAACCTGTCCGCAGTCAAGAAGCACCTGCCAATCGGCGTGGGTCTGATTCCAGCCAGCCTCGGCGACCAGCGCCTGTGCGTCCGCGATCTCGGACGGCCGCAGCGGCGCTGGCTGCATCGAACCTTGACTGGCCGCGTTCGGGTCAGAAGGCGCCATCGCGTGAGTCGTAGTGGGTGTCCTTGCCAAGACTTGGCAGGTCGCGCGCAACCCAATCGGCGACCCAGTCGATCATGCGCGCCAGCGGGACCTCCGGGTAGCCGAACAGGCGCATTGCCTCGGCGGTGTTGATCAGCCAGCCTTCCGGGGCTTCGGTCCCTTCGAACACCGGCTTCTTGCCGAGCCGCCGGCCGAACTCGGACGCAAGCCAGCGCGTGCTGATCGTTTCCGGTCCGCTCACGTTGAGCGGGGAACACGGCACCGTGCAGTGGCCGAACGCGCGTAGCACCATGGCGTTGGCGTCGCCCTGCCAGATCACGTTCACATGTCCGGCCGCGAGGTTGATGGCGGCGCTGGAGAGAACACGCGACGCGATGTCGTGCAGAACGCCGTAGCGCATATCGATTGCGTAGTTGAGGCGAATGATGCGGCCGGGCGTGCCGCGCGTGCGCGAGAAGTAGTGGAACAGGCCCTCGCGTGCCGCGCAGGAATTGGCGTAGACCCCGACCGGGTTGGCCGGCGTTTGCTCGGTCGCGCCGCCATGGTGCACGTTGACGAACGGATAAACGTTCCCGGTCGAATAGGCGACGATGCGCGAGCCGGCGAACGCCTCGGCCGCCAACGCCGGCACATGGGCGTTCATCGCCCAGGTCAGGTCTTCGTTGCCGGTCGAGCCGAACTTGCGCCCGGCCATGAAAATGACGTTGGGCAATTTCGGCAATGCTTCGACCCGAGCGCGGTCGAGCAGGTCTGCCGCGACGCACTCGATACCCCAGGCGGTGAGCTTCTCGCGCAGGCCGGCTTCGCTGAAGCGCGCGACGCCGACGACGCGCCGCGCTGGATCGGCGCGCCGCGCCTGCCGCGCCAACGTCGGGCCGACCTTGCCGCCGACGCCCAGGATCATGATGTCGCCCGCGACCTGCGCAAGCTCGCGAACCAGCGCAGGCGAGGGCGTAGTCATCACCTCCTCGAGGTGCTCGACGTCATCGAAGCGATCAGGCAGGGCGTGCGCGCCCGCGGCCAGTTTCCCTTGCATCGGTTCCAACACGCTGAGGTGGCGGCGCCGTTGGCGCTGCGCTATAAGTAACCAGTTGGATACTAACGGGTCGGCTCGCGCGCAGCAAGCGAGCGCCCCAGGAGCATGGCATGGCGCAGGCCTCCAGCAACACCGAGCCACGCATCAAGACCACCGTGGTCGGCTCCTATCCGTTTCCCGATTGGCTAGCGGCGCTGCCCTCCGAGCAGGCGCTGCTCGACGCCACTCGCGTCGTCATTCACACCCAGGAACAGGCTGGCATCGACGTGGTCTGCGACGGCGAACTGTCGCGCCTCGACGTGAACCATCCCGAGACCAACGGGATGATCGAATATTTCGTGCGGCCAATGGGGGGCATCCGTACCGCCGTGCGCTTCGAGGAGCTCAAAGCCTATCGGGCGCAGCGCGGCATGGGGTTCCGATCGCGGCCGCCGGCGGTGGTCGATGGCCCGATCAGCGCCGGTACACTCGACCTGCCGCAGGCCTGTGCGCGCGCCAAGCGGCTCGCCGCGCGGCCGTTCAAGTTCACGCTGACCGGCCCGCATATGCTGGCGAAGACCCTGGTCGATCACCACTACAAGAACATCCAGGAGCTCGCGCTGGCGCTTGCCGACGCGCTCGCGGAGCAGGTGCGGGAACTCGATGCCGACGTAGTGCAGGTCGACGAGGCGAACCTGCCAGGCAGCCCGGACCAATGGGCGTTCGCCGCCGAGGCCATCAATCGCGTGCTGCGGGCGGTGAAGAGCGTTCCGGCCGTGCATCTGTGCTTCGGCAACTACGGCGGGCAGTCGATCCAGAGCGGGACCTGGGGCAAGCTGATCGACTATCTCAACGCGCTCGAGGTTGACCACATCGTGATGGAAACCGCGCATCGGCCGGCGCAAGAGCTCGAAGTGTTTCGCGGCCTGCGTCCGGAGATCGGATTCGGCCTCGGCGTCATCGACATCAAATCAACCGAGATCGAGCGCGCCGACGATATCGCGCGGGCGATCGAGCGGGCCGAGAAAACACTCGGGCCCGGCCGCGTCACCTACGTGCATCCCGACTGCGGGTTCTGGATGCTCAAGCGCAACGTCGCCGACGGCAAGTTGCGCGTGCTGGTGGCGGGGCGCGACCGCTACGAAGGGCGGGGAACGTAGCCGTGGCCCTTGTTGATGCTGACGCGCCGCCGATCAGGCCGCCAGTGACGCGCGCTCCTCCACGAGGTCGCGCAGGCGATCGAGTTGCGTGCGGCAATCGGCGATACGGCGCTGCGCAGGCGCGCCAGAATCATCGCACGCCGGCCATGGAGCCGCTCATATTCGGTGAAATTGTCAAAGCGCTCGACACGACGATCGCCGCCATGGCAATGATGCTCCGGCGCGTCCGGCCAGCAGCCCCCGACATCGCAACTTCATCTGACGACGGCATCATTGATGCTCCATGTGCGAACGGCCGAGTTCTCGAAAATGATCAGGCGGGCCCTGTACGATATTTTGGGCGCACGATATTTGTCGTGTCGAGGATGTGATTTTAAACACAGCATCGTTTGCTGGCGCCGTGAGACATGACAGGGATGCGCGGCTATTTCAAACTGTGCCCCGATCTGCTCCCCACCGATGTGTGCCTGGTCGTGGAGCAGTATCGCGAAGGCGACTTCGAGCGTCGCTTTCACAAACACGTGCCGCGCGAACTGCTGGCGGACGGGGCAAGGGCGGAATTGCTGCGCGCGCTGGTCGCACGCTTCTCGGAGCGCGCCGGCCCCAGCGCCGAGCAGATTGTCAGCGTCTATCTGAACGCGGGCGGGGACAAACCGTCGCGGACCAACAACTTCACCATTGTGACGTCGCACCCCGAGCCTGGCGTCGTGCGCTCATATTGCGGCAGCGCGACCGTGGCGTGGTCGGACCATGTGTTTGCACGCTCGCAATTCCGGCGTCCGCAGACGCGCAAATGATCAACAAAAAAGGCGACCCCGACGTGAGGCCGGAGGGCGCCGGGGCCGCCGTGCTCGGAGTTCGCGCTTCCGAACGCCGCGACCATAACCGGCGAATTGTGACCAGGCGTTGCGAATTCAGCGCGGTAGCGTGCGGACTTGGAGGCGCAAACGCCATCGCCGCCTTGGTCTCGTCGGGAAGCGGCGCAACGTTGCGATGGGGGCGACGAGAAAAGGCAGGCCCCCTCATGTCCGACGCTGACGACTACAGAGACCGGTCGGCCCAATGCTTTCGCCTGGCCGAAACTGCCACCTCGCCGCTGCAGCGACAGGCCATGCTCGACGCGGCCACGCATTGGATGACGCTCGCCAACCAGGTCGACCGCGATCGCGCCCGCCGCGTGTTGCAGGACGCAAACCCGGAAACCGAGTATCGCGCTGTCGGTTGAGCACCCGGGCGGCGCCGGATGCGGCTGCCCGCCCTCGCAAATGAACGCCACTCTCCCGCCCCGGTTAGGCGCATGATCGAGGCCGAATCGGGGCTAATGTCCCGATTGATTCACGGGCGAGGGCGTTCGCATGCGCAAGATTGTTACGGTCGGGCTCGTTCTTGCGCTGATCTTTGCGGGCGCGCTGCTCCTTTTCAACCGCCTGTGGCCGACGGCGGCGCCGAGCCGGCAACCTGCGCTGGCGGCGATTGCGCCGCTCGAGCCGGTGACGCGCTCGTCGGTCATCGTCGCCCCGTTGTGGGTCGCACAGTCCGCCATCCGCGAGGTTCTGGAAGCGCAGGCGCCGCGCAACCTCTCGGGCAAGAAGGACAACCCTTTCCAGCAGCTGCTCTCCAACGCCGACTTCGGATGGACGGTCACGCGCAGCCCGCTCTCGGTCACCGGCCGCTCCGACGCGCTCCTGGTGTCGACCGTGCTCAACGGTACGCTGCACGTGACCGGCGAAATCGGCAATATCGCGGGAAGCATCGCCGGAGGCCTGACCGGCGCGCTTGGCGATCTCGTCAATCAGCGGTTCGGCCAGAACCTGCAAAAATTGACCGGCAAAACCATCGACCAGCGCGCAGATTTTCGCGGCAACGTCTCGGTGAGTGCCCGGCCGGCGGTGACGCCGGACTGGCGCATCGAGCCGAATCTGTCCGGGCAGGTCTCGCTCGCCGACGCGACGCTGTCGGTCATGGGCGTTCCGATCAACGTCGGCAACGAGGTCAAGCCGTTTCTAGATCGGGCCCTGAACGAGCAGCTAAACGCGCTGCAAGCGCGGCTGCGCAGCGATCCGGTCTTCGAGCAGACCGCGCGGCGCGAATGGGACAAGATGTGCCGGTCGATTCCGCTGCGCGTTGCGGTGGCGGGACTGCCGACCCTCTGGCTCGAGCTGCGTCCGACCCACGCTTTCGCGGCACAGCCGCACGTCGACGCGAGCGCGGTCATTCTGACGATCGGGGTGCAGGCCGAAACCCGCATCGTCCCGACCGAGACCAAGCCGTCATGCCCGTTCCCGGCTCAACTGGAGATCGTCCCGCGCAACGAGCAGGGCCGGGTCAACATCACGGTGCCGATCGACATTCCGTTCACCGACATCGACAAGCTGTTGCAAGCTCAGCTCATCGGCAAGACCTACCCGGAGGACGGAAGCGGTCCAGTCGAAATCACGGTCCGCCGCGCCACCCTCGCGGCCTCGGGCGATCGCCTGTTGATGACGCTGCGGGTCAAGGCACGCGAACGCAAGAGCTGGTTCAGTTTCGGTGCCGAGGCGGACATTCACGTCTGGGGTCGGCCGGTCCTCGACCGCGAGCAGCAGCTCATTCGGTTCACGGACATCGCGCTCGACGTCCAGTCGGAAGCGGCATTCGGCCTGCTGGGCGCCGCCGCCCAAGCGGCACGCCCCCAGCTGCGCGACGCGCTGGCGGAGCGCGCGGTCATCGACCTCAAGCCATTCGCCGCCGAGGCTAGGAAGGAGGTCGCCGCCGCCGTTGCCGACTTCGCCGGCCAGAATTCCGCGGTTCGAATTGACGCGGCCGTCAACGACCTGCGCCTCGTGGGAATCGCGTTCGACGCCACAACCTTGCGGGTGGTTACCGAGGCTGCGGGCAGCGTGAAGGTCGCGGTCTCCTCGATCACGTTCTGACCGGCGTGCCAGCTTGAGCGGCCGCCGGCCGTCCACCGACCGCAACCTGAGGTATTCGCCAGCCGCCGTTTTGGTGGTAAATGTGGCGGGCGAATACCCGCAAGTGGGAGTGGGAATCTAGGACCAGAAATCGAACCGATCGCCAACCAGAGGGTCTTGATGGTCATCGATTTTGCCCCGCCCGGTCAGGCCGTCGACACGCTGCGCGCCGCCCTGAACGAGATCGACATCGGAATCGTCCTTCTCGACAAGGATCTTCGCCCGCAATTCGTCAATCGGGCGTTCATGCAGATCTGGCACCTGACCGACGTGCCGGGCGTGGCCAAGCTCGATTTCGAGGGCCTGATGCGGCTGGTCGTGAGTCGGCAAGCGACCCCAATGCCGGCCGACAAATTCAACGAGTTCATCAAGAAGCGCACCATGCTGATTCGCGCCGGGGTGGAGGATCCACGCGACGTCCGCATCGACGGCGGCCAGGTCATCCGCGTGACCTGCAAGCAATTGCCGGACGGTGGCCGGATGCTGATCTACGCCAACGTCACCGATCTGGTCGAGCAGGCCGAACAGCTCAAGGAGCTTGCAACGGTCGACGGCATGACCGGCCTGTTCAATCGCCGGCATTTCTTTTCCCTGGCCGAGATCGAGTGGAGCCGGTATCAGCGGCATTGGCGGCCGTTGTCGCTGCTCATGCTTGATATCGATCAGTTCAAATCCATCAACGACCGGTTTGGTCACGATGCCGGCGACCACGTCATCGTGCAGATCGCCGAGATCTGCCGGCAGCAGAAACGCAAATCCGACGTGGTCGCCCGCTTTGGCGGTGAGGAGTTCTTGTTGTTGCTTCCGGAAACGCAATTGTCGGAAGCCCAGGCTGTGGCCGAACGCCTTCGTCAGCAGGTCGAGGCCAGCGTCTTGTCGATTGCTTCGCTCGCCATCAACACGACCGTCAGCATCGGGGTTGCGCAAGCGAACTCGAGCATGAAAACGATCTTCGATCTGATCAAGGTCGCCGACCACGCCATGTACGCGGCCAAGAATGCGGGTCGAAATCGGGTGTGCGCGGCGTAGGCGGGGGAGAGCAGCCGGTATGGGGCGGCGCGAACGTCTGTTCCTGTGGTTGGTCCTGATTCTGGCGGCCAGCCTCGTGGTCGCGGTGATGAGCTGGCTTGCGGACGAATTGGGCTGGGGGGGCGGCGGCGGATCGGCGAGCTTGCCGGACACGGCGTTGACCGTGGCACTGATCACCATGTTGGCGTGCGCGGCGCTCCTGGCGGTGATCGCCCCGGGCGTTTTCCGCAGTCGCTTGACGCCGCCGCCCGACAGCACCCTAAAGCGGCGCTAGAGCGTGTCCCGTAAAAGTGGGAACCGGTTTTGCGACAAGGACACGCTTAAAACAAAAAATAGAGCGGGACGATCATGCGACTCTAGGGCTCCTGCCGGGTCAGCTCGGTGCAGGAGGCGATGCGCGAGTCGGGCGCGACGTGCAGATAGCACATCTCCATCCGGTTAGGCCCGAGCAACGTCGCGAAATCGTAGCCGTCGTCGTCGACCACGAACAACGTGCCGGTGCGCGAGATAACGCCGACAAAGACCTCGGTCGCGCGCGCCGAGGAGAACGTGCCGGAAAAGCGCCGGCCCTCCTGCCGCTCGATGGTCAGTGTGAAGGGGACGCTGGTCAGCCGCGGTTCCTGCGACGCCGCCGCTGGGTGATGGCTGTTGCCGTTCCCCATTAAGATCGTTTCGCTGTCGCCCTTCCAGGTGCCGCGCAGATCCGGGAACAAACTCTGGGTTTGCGCACCCTGGACCAACGCATTCTGGGCTGCGGCAGGCGCAACCGCCAGCGCAACCAACGCCGTTATCAAGGCGAGCTTCGACATGGCGACGCCTCCCTCACGAACTGGGATCATAAGCCGCGCGTCGGATCGATGGCAATCGGCGCTCACGAGCGCAGTTGTTGAGGGCAACTCCATTTCACGCCTGCGCGTGTGTTGATATGCTCGTTGTGCACAGAGCAAAAAACAGCAAGTCGGCGATGTGACCTTGCAGAATGGCGCCGAGGCGGGAGAAAAGCCGTGATCAAACAAATCGCTTGCCTGGCCGTCACGATCCTGGGCGCGCTGCCGGCGCTCGGCGCCGCCGCGCAGACCTATCCGGATCGTCCAATCAAGTTGATCGTGCCGTTTCCGCCTGGAGGACCTCCGGATGCGATCGCCCGGGTCATCGGCGACGATGTGAGCAAGCGCATCAATCAGACCGTGGTGGTCGACAACCGGCAGGGCGCAGGCGCCACAATCGGCACGCGCGCGGTGGCGGCAGCGGACCCCGACGGCTACACGCTGTTGTTCGCCAGCACGACGTCGCTCTCGATCGCGCCGTTCGTGTTCAAGAACGTCGAGTACGATCCAGTGAAAAGCTTCGCGCCGGTCGCGGGCGTTTCAATCGGTCCGCTGGTGGTGGTCGTGCACCCCGCGGTGCCGGCGAAGACGGTGCCGGACCTTGTCGCCTATGCCAAAGCCCACCCCGGCAAGTTGAACTACGGATCGGGTGTTGCGTCGCCGCCCCACATTGCCTGGGGATTGTTCACGCGCGTCACCGGCACCGATATCGTATTCATTCCGTATCGCGCGATGGCGGGCGCCATGACCGACCTGGTGGCGGGCGAGATCCAGATCATGATCGACGGCACCGGGCCGCTGCTTCCGCACATCCAGGACGGTAAGGTCAGACCGCTGGCCGTTACCGGACAAACGCGCAGCCCGGACTTTCCCAACCTGCCGACAATGATCGAAAGCGGCTATCCTGACTACGTGTTGTCGTTCTGGACTGGAATCGTCGCGCCGGCCGGTACCCCGGCGGATATCGTCGGCAAGCTTAACGGCGCGATCAACGCGAGCCTGAAATCGCCACCGGTGCAGGCGAACCTCGCGAAATTCAACGTCGAAGCGAATCCCACGACCCCGCAGGAATTCGGGGCGTTCATTGCCGCCGAAACGGCGAAATGGGGCGGCATCGTCAAGGCAACGGGAATCAAGGCTGAATAAATACCGCAGTAGCTAGGGAGCGGGCGTGACCCCGCAATGGACGACGAGCGAAGTGCTGGCGGAAGCAAGACAATGAATTGGAATCAGCAACGCTTCCGCGTGCCGGCGATTAGTGCATTCGCCTTCATGTTGGTCGGCTGCGCGGCCTCATCACCGGAGCTTCATCCTGGGAAACCTGACGTCACAATCTCGGGGACCACCATCGACAAGGTGAAAACTGCGCTCGTTGCCGAAATGTCGAAGCGCAAGTTTCGGGTTGGCAAAGAAACACAGCTGGAACTGCCTTTCGAGCAGCCGGCGAGCGGCAATGCTTTGCAAGGGCTTTCAGCCGCCGATACCAAGGGAAATCCAATCGAGCGCATAACCTACACGCTGGCGCCCGAAGGTGCTGACATTCGGATTGTCGCCGATATTGTCATCGTCCGTAAATTAGCCGCCATGGAAAAGCCGATCGACATCACGCATGGCCCGGAAACGCAAACCGTGCAGTCGATTCTCGACAAAATCGCCGCGGACATCGGGACCCCCAAGGCGCCCAAACGGGAAAACTGAGTGACGGCGCCGACTCGCCGGTGTCCGCCCCAAAACCGAGCACGACGCGGACCTCGCGCAGAGTGTCTCCTTACCTGTCGCTGGTGTGGGTCAAGCGGAAATTCCTGACGCGGTCACGATCGATGATACAATCCAGCCCCTCATTCGACAGCGCTGAGGGAGAACCCAATGTCCCCCCCAATTCCCCCGGTTCCGGTGCGGGATTTGCCGCTCGGTTTTGATATCAACCAGGACAACGGCGACCGGACCGAGGGCTTGACCGAGTTCGCCGCGCTCAAGCAAGTCGGGAAAATTTTCGGCATCGCCAAATTGGCGCAAGCGGGTGTGGATCAGGCTTTCGACACTCGGTATCCCCTCATTCGGGACGCCGGGATGATCCGCGGTTCGTACGATTTTTTCGCGCCAGTCGATGTTGGCGATCAGATCGCGTTTGTCGTGGACCACGTCAAACGGCTCACGCCCGGTGATCTCGCACCGGCGATCGACCTCGAGGATGGGTCGAGAGCCCTCGATCGCAAATACAATTATTCTTCGAGCGCTGCGGGCTGCAACAGCCTGTTCGTCGATATCTCGACATGGCTCGATGCGGTCGAAGCTCGCCTTGGCCGGGCACCCATTATCTACACCGGAGTTCTGTGGCGCGAACAGTTCAACGCGGCCAATTTTCCGAACCTTCCGGACATGAGCGTTTATCCGCTCTGGACCGCGCATCCGATTCCGGTCGCGGAAGACGATCACGCCAGCGGCGAGGTCTTGAACGGATGGTCGGACTACACCTTTTGGCAATACGCCGAGGACAAGCGCGGCGACAAGAAAAAGGGTGCTCCCGCCAGATTGTGGGGGATCGATCCCTACATCGAACCGGGGACCGAGCGATTCGACGGCATCGATTATAATGCCTTCAACGGCTCCATCTACGGGTTGCGCGGCTTGGCCGACTTGGGCCATACCGCGCCGCACGTTGCCGGTAATCGCGAGTCGATTGCCTACACCGCGCCCGATGGCAACCTGCATCTCCTGGAGTGGGCCGCCGGCGCCTGGAGTGATCAGGACCTGTCCAGTGCTGCGCCGGTCGCTGCGCAAGGCGACCCTGCGGCTATCGCGACCGAACTCGAACAAGTCATTTTGTACAGAACCGCCGACGGCGCCGTCATTGCCCTCACGCGCCCGCTCGCGGATGTCAACGCACCGTGGTCCGTTGCGACAATCGCAACTGACGCGATCGACGACCCCTTTGTGCTCCGGATCGGTAACGAGTTCCACGCGGTCTATTGGGACAATCTCAACGAGCAGATCCACATGTTTCGAGCCGCGGACGGAACCTGGCAGCGTGAGCAGGCCGGTGATCCGACCGCTCTACTGCCTCCTCCGGAGGCGTCAGGCAGCGGTGTTGTGTATGTCTACCAGAGCGGCATTCACGTCGTTTCCCGCGCCGGACCGGATGGTCACCTCGTGGACATTTTCAAAGGAAACGGCGGCCGGCCTTTTGAAGACTTCACGTCCACGTCTGCAGACGGTGACGGCCAGGCACCACCGGCCGCGACCTATCGGCCCACCACCTATACCCCGTCGGGGGCGGCGCCACGTGTCGTGTTCCGCGGTGTCCGCGGCTCGATCTGGCAAGTCGAGCGCGACACGTTGGCGGCAAAGAACCTCACCTTGGCGGCGAGCGCTCCAGCGGCCGCGGGCAGCCCGTCCGCTGTGTTCACTGACCGGTGTTACATCATCTATCGGGGAACGAACGGCGCCATCAACGTAATCTACGATGATGCCGGAACTTGGCGAACGGGAGTCGTCAGCCCGTTCGCGGCCGCCGATCCAACCGCCTATGTCGATCTCAACGGAAACGTCGCCGTCAGTTTTTTCGCCAACGACGGCGTTCACGTGGCCCGCTTGGTCAACGGAACCTGGGTGTGAGATCACGACCGGTGATCCCACACCGCGCCTACCTACAACGCGCCTACAATTTCAACGCCGACTAGGCCGCCCCCAAGTCGCCGGTAGAGGGACCGGCTCTGGCCGGCGAGCGAGGCTCGCCGAAGTCGAACGCTACTCGAAAGCCGCCAACCGCACGCAGATAGTGCGTGACGCGATGGTGAAGCTGATCGAGAGCGAAGCATTTTTGTCCAACCTAGAGATCAGGTTGGACAATTTCGGAGCTAATACATTGAAAAATCAGCAACACAAAATGAGAATGGTGAGCCCGGTGGGACTCGAACCCACGACCACTTGATTAAAAGTCAAGTGCTCTACCGACTGAGCTACGGGCTCTCAGGGCGTGCGGTCCAAAAACGCGTCGGACGCGAGCCATGCTGGCGGGTGTGTACGGGCGCCCCTGCGGCGGGTCAATAGGCGCGCTTGCCTTCGCAAGCGCCCGGCAGTCTACTCGGCCAGGCTCGCCGTCACATCAATTTGCCGCGGATATGCCGCTGGCCTCAAGGAGTTTATCACAATGCCGATTGTGAACCGGGTCGCCGATTTGCAGGGCGACATTGCCGAATGGCGGCACGATATTCACGCGCATCCGGAACTCCTGTTCGATGTTCATCGCACGGCCGCAACAGTTGCCGACAAGCTCAAGGCGTTTGGTTGCGACGAGGTCGTGCCTGGCATCGGTCGCACCGGCGTCGTCGGGGTGATCCGCGGCAGGCGCGGGCAGGGCGACAAAGTCATCGGGCTGCGCGCCGACATGGACGCGCTGC
>DATIPA010000027.1:0-7885 GCA_035472475.1 Xanthobacteraceae bacterium
CGCCGGGTGGCCGTGTATTTTCCATGAAGGATGATCCCCCGGGCTTCGGACTGTGTTCAACTAAAAACTACACCACCACAGCATCGAGCAGGGCCAGCCGTTCGACGCCGATGAAGTCGTGGCGAAGGCTGAGGGGCGGGCTGATATGCTGAGAATGCCGGGCTGCCGAAGGGGTGGAATCAGCGATCCGACAGCGACCAAAGCGCGAAACTTAGAACGACACGAACTGTGAGTACAAATGTGGGTCAGGTCGCAGGGACTTCGAAAAACCAATAAATATCAATCAGCCTGCGTTCACCGTTTGACTGAAGAACTGGCTTCGCCCCTCCCACAATTGGGCAAGTTCCTCGACATACGCATGGAACGTGTCATCGCGGAAAATCACGCCCAGATTGTCCACCAGGTGCTGCAGATCACCGGCCTCGAACAGCTTCAGCGTTCGTTCGTTGACCTTGAGCACGCGGCTCTTCTCCCAGCACGCTCGTGCGCGCCTGGGGTCCTCCAGCAGGAAGTCCTGCAAACGCGTGACGCCGGCTTTCCGCCAATCGGCAAACAACGTCTTGACCTCGCTGAGATCCTGCAGCCACAGCGAGATCGGTGCGAGCTCGAATATCATCGCATCGTCGCTGGACTCGTCGTTTCGGACACCGGCGGTGTCGCCGTCATATCGTTGCATCAAGCGCCTGTCAGGTTGCAAAGCCTCATCACCACTCATGCTCTGAGCGCACCTGTCGTGCAAGCCCCAGGTTTCGGCAAGTCACATGCAAGTGCGACTTGGATTGTGCCCGGCAGCGTTGAGCTTGGCGCTGCTCCCGCGCTAGGAATTAAAATGGGTGCGAGCACGGCGGGACGCCGTTGCCAAAGGGTAAAGCCCGCACAGGGAGACCGCATCATGAAGCGCAGCGCCGATCGCATTCTTGTCACCCACGTCGGCAGTCTGGTACGGCCGCCTGCTATCCGCGAGGTCATGGCGGCCCGCGAGCAGAATCTGCCCTACGACGAGGCGGCATTCCACAAGACGCTACGCCGAGAGGTTGCGAACGTGGTTCGCGAACAGGCCCACGCCGGCGTCGATATCGTCAGCGACGGCGAATACGGCAAGGCGGGTTGGATCAAATACGTCGCCGAACGTCTGGGCGGCTTCGTGCATCGCGACGTCAAGCCGGGCGAGCGCGAGTTCAATCCAGTTTATTTGATTCGCGAGGCCGAGAAGTTTCCCGAGTTCTACGCCGCCTACAATGCCGTCCAGTACTATGACTGGCTGCCGCCGGCGCCGGGAAAGGCGGCGCTTGCGCACTCGGGTCCGACCCCGGTCGGCGCCCGCAAAATGCTGTGGGACTGCACCGGGCCGATCAGCTACCGCGGCCAGGCTGCAATCAAGCAGGATATCGACAACTTCACGGCTGCCCTCAAAGACACCAAAGTCGAAGAGGCTTTTCTGCCGGTGGCGGCTCCGATGAGCGCACGCGGACTGTGGATCAACAGCCATTACCCCAACGAGGATGCGGTGGCGACGGCGCTGGCGGACGCACTCAAGGAAGAATACCGGGCGATCGTCGACTCCGGATTCGTGATTCAACTCGACGATGCGTTCCTGGCGCACGAATACGATCGGCTGCTCGGCGTGATGAGCCAGAAGGATGTTTACAAGTATTGCGAAGGCCGCATCGATCTTCTCAACTATGCGCTCGCGGGCATCCCGGAGGACCGGGTGCGCTACCACGTGTGTTGGGGCAGCTGGAATGCCCCGCACACGACCGACGTTCCGCTCAAGACGCTGGTCGATCTCGTCCTCAAGGTGCGGGCTCAGGCCTACTCACTCGAAGCCGCCAATCCACGGCATGAGCACGAGTGGCAGGTCTGGAAGGACGTGAAGCTGCCGGAGGGGAAGATTCTGATCCCGGGGGTCGTTACTCACTCGACCAACGTGGTCGAGCACCCCGAACTGGTCGCGTGGCGGATCAAGAATTTTGCCGGGTTGGTCGGCCGCGAGAACGTGATCGCAGGCACCGATTGCGGGTTCTCGCAGAGCTATAACGTGGTGCGTGTGCATCCAAGCGTACAGTGGGCCAAGCTCAAGTCGTTGGCCGAGGGAGCCCGGATCGCGTCGAAGGAGCTGTGGGCACGCTAGTACAGCGACAGCCGTGGCCCGGAAACCGTGTTATTTGTCAAAAACGTTGTTTGATGTCGCGCAGGGCTCATCGGTGGGACGTCGGGCCCCGCGCGTGCAACCCGTCTTTTTCATGATATGTTAGTAGCAAGTTGAGATGGACAACACGGGGCCGCGTGAGGGCCAATTCGGCTCAATGCTCTCGCGCCGCCGGATTTGGCATGGGCGGCGATATCTCCAGATTGTTGGCGATTTTGTTTGTTCGCGCAAATTCGCCCGCACTGAGCGGACCACATCATTGATTTGAGGGAAGCCGTCGTCGGCTGTCGGTGAAAAATGTCCACTGAACTATCGCGTGCGCCGGTTCGCGACCAGGCCGTGCCGACGGCTGTCGGCGACCTTTCCTCTCCGTTGCGGGCGGGCTTGCCGCGCGAGCACGACGGCGCCGTGAGCGCGTCTAAAGGCCGTAGCGCGAATGCGATCGACGCCGTCATCCAGGCGATACTGCGCGCGGTGTTTCTGCGGTTGGGTACGAGCGGACATCGGCTGAGGGTGGAGTTTTCAAACGGAAATGATTGGACGAACTGCGGGGACGGCGAAGCCGAATTAACCATACGCTTCAAAACAAGACGTGCCGAGTTGCGCACGCTGTTCTATTTCTACGAGGGGCTCTTCGAAAAATACATCGATCAGGAGATCGATCTCATCGGCGAGCACCCGGTCGCGCTGATCTGCCGGATGGGTCAGGCGGCCGATTTCAGCCCGGATCAACAACGCAGGAAGCCGCGTGTCTATCCGCGCAATCCCTTCATGCTGGCAAGGAAGCTCCTTCAGGAGCGCCTACAGAGCAACAAGAGCAAGGCCATCGCCAAACAAAACGCCGATTTTCACTACGCGATACATCCCAAGCTGTTTGAGGAGATGCTTGGCGAAACGGTGGGCTATTCCGAGGGATACTGGGTCGCCGGCACACAAAATCTCAATCAGGCGAAGCACAACAACTACGAATACATCTGCCGAAAACTCGACCTCAAGCCCGGGCACCGCGTCCTCGAGGTTGGGTCGGGCTGGGGGTTCATGCCGATCTATATGGTCAAGAATTATGCCGTGACCGTCACCGTGTACAACCCGGTAAAGCGGCAGAATGACTACATGCGTGCGCGCTTCGCGCGTCACGGCGTCGGCGACAAGATCCGGGTTGTTGAAGGAGATCACCGCGACATCGTGAACGAACAGAACGCCTCATACGACAAGTTCGTCAGCATCGGGGTGCACGAGCATCATGGCATGAAGGTCGAGCGATATGACGAATGGTGGGCAAGCATCGCGCACGTTCTCGCGCCGGGCGGCGTCGGCATCGTGTCGGCGGCCTCGTTCATTGAGTATGTTGCGACCAACTTTCTCACGCTCAAATATATCTTTCCCGGCGGGCACATCCCCAGCTTGCCGCACGAATTGGCGAGCATGCGACGCCACGCATTGACGTTGATGGAGATCGAAAATCTGTGGCCGCATTATCGGCGGACCATATCGGAGTGGCGCAAGCGCTTCGACGAGCGATGGCCCGAAATACGCAACGCGGATCCCGAGTTCTTCGACGAACGGTTTCGACGCTCGTGGGCGCTCTATCTTGATGGAACGTTCGAGGCGTTCGGTACTTCGCTCGATCTGTCCCACATCGTTTTCATGCAGGGCCGTACTGCTGCCGCCGACGATTTGCCGACGCGCACGGGTAGTCGGCGCGCCGACTTCAGAACACGCGACCAGACCGTCGAATGCTATCGCTAGGTGTAATTGCGCGCGCCATGCCTGCGACGCCATGGTTGATCCGTGAAGCGCCGGGTTGGATATGCTAAATATCCGAACAGACGCGGTACACTCGATGGCTGGACCCTCAGACGAGGATTTGCTGCGATTTTTGCCTGGTGCTCTCGTCGAATGGGTGCGCCGGACACCAGATTCAACCGCACCGTCGCGCGAAGAGCACGTCGGCGCGCTGATGATCACCGATATCTCCGGCTTCACGCGGCTCACCGCGAAGCTCGCGCGCGATGGCGGCGAGGCGGGCGCGGAACGGCTGAGCCGGCTGCTGAACGCGTTCGTGGCCGAATTGGTCGGCGCGGTGGAGGAGCGCGGCGGCGTCATCCTGAGCTTTGAGGGCGATTCGCTGCTCGCGGGTTGGGAGGCGCAAGGCGGAGCCTCCGACCTTGCAACCGCGGTCTGGCGTTGTTGCCACTGTGCGTCCGTGCTGCAGACCAAGGTCGGGGACACGACGCTCGAGGGCGAGCCGCTCACCGTGCGCTCGGGCGTCGCCGCCGGCACGATCAATCTCATCCATCTGCGGTCGCAATCCGCCAATCGCCGCGTGGTCCTGACCGGTCCTTGCGTGATCGAGGTCTCGCAATGCGCCGCCTTGGCCGAGAGTCGCGAGGTCCTGGTGTCGTCGGAAGCCTTCTCGCATGTCAGCGACCACGCGAAGGGACACGCAACCGAGGGCCAGGCAGTCCACCTGCTCGAGATCGCCGAACCGCCTCCTGTCAGTCCGCATTTATCGGCGGGCTGGTCTGGCGATAGCGATCGCGCAAGCTATCTCCCGTTGGTCGTGCGCTCACGGCTCGGATCCTCACTGTCGCGATGGCTTGCCGAGCTGCGGACGGTGACGGCGCTGTTCATCCGCATTACCGGTGCCGATCTGCTCGACAGTCCCGAGCAGCTCGAGGCCGCGGTCAATGCACTGCAGGCGAAGATCACGCGCTTCCATGGCGACGTGCTGCGAATAACCACATGCGAAGGCGGGATTCAGGCGCTGGCAGTGTTTGGGCTGCCCGGATACGCGCACCACGACGACCCGCGCAGAGCAAGCCTTGCCGCCCTCGAGTTGCAGCCCGACGTCAGTCGGCTCGGTCTGCATCTGTCGGTTGGGATCGCCACCGGGGATGCCTTCTGCGGTGCGATAGGAACTGATCGCCGGGCCGAGTACACCGTGCTCGGCGAGGCCGTGAACCGCGCCGCGAGGCTATCCGCGCTGGCAGCCGGCCGCACCCTCGCTGACGACGTGACCGCCCAGGCAGCGTCCGCCTTCGTCAGCTTCCAGGGCCCGTGGTCGATGAACGTTCCCGGCCTGCGGGTGCCGATTCCGACCTACATCGCCGGGCGCCCCAAGCACGAGGGTATGCTGGCGGCGCGCGATGTGTTTGTCGGGCGGGCCGAGGAACTGCAGCGGCTCAATTCGCTCATTCGCTCCGCCGAGGACACCGAGCCGCGAGCCGTCCTGGTTGAGGGAGAGCCGGGCGTCGGCAAATCGGCACTGGTGGAGGCCTTCGTCGAGGGTTGCCGGGCCAGCGGCGCGGTCGTCCTCGACGGGCTTGCCGATGACGTCGAGCGGGCGACGCCGTATTTCGCATTCCGCCGGATCGTTCGCCAGTTGCTGGGGGTCAAGCAGCTGGCAGGACGCGAAGCCTATGAAGCGATCCTGACGCGGCTGAAGCAACGGCGCGACCAAATCCGGTTTATTCCGCTGCTCGACGACGTCCTCGACCTGGGGCTTGAGCCGACGCCGACCACCGAAGCGTTGTCGGGCCCTGTTCGCTCGGACAATTTGCGCGGACTACTCAAAACCATCGTTCTCGACGGTCTGCGGGCACGCCCCAGCATCCTTGTCATCGAGGATGCGCATTGGCTCGATGTTTCGTCGGTCGCGCTTCTGGCCGAACTCATGCGATCGGGAGAGCCGGTCACGGTGGTCCTGACCGCGCGCACCGGGCATCGCATCGAAGGCTTCAGCGGCCTTGATCGCCTGAGCCTGAAACCGCTGAGCGAGGCCGATACGGCAGAGCTGGTGAGCTCATCGCTCGGCCAGCCCGACACGCCGGTCTGGCTGCAGCAGGCGATTTGGGACCGCACCGGCGGGAATCCGTTCTTCATCGGCGAGATCTGTCGGGTCATCAAACAGCGCCGCCCGGAGACCAGGGTGCGCATCGTGCCGCATCCTGACATCGGGGACGAGGGCAGCCTGGTTGCGTTGCCGCAGTCGGCGCGCGCCGCGGTCCTGAGCCGCACCGACCTTCTGCTCCCGGATGAGCAGTTCGTTCTCAAGATCGCGAGCGCCGTCGCGGCGAGCTTCACCGTCGCCGATCTCGAGGCAATTGATCTCATCAAGGAAATCGGCGTCAACGTCGCCCAAAGTGTCGCCAATCTGGCACGCGCGCAGCTCATCAGAGCGACCGGCAGCGATCCCAGCCGCTTTATGTTCGCTCACGCAATCACCCGCGAAGTGGTCTATTCCAGCATGGTGTCGGAGCACCGGCGGGAGGCTCACGTCGCGATCGCGCGAGCGCTTGAACGCGGCGCACTCTCCGCGGAAGCCGAGACGTTGCCGCTCATTCTCAATCAATGGCAGCGCGCCGGCGATCGTTCCAAAGTGTTCGAGTACGTCGACCGCGTCGCCGAGTTGCGACTGCGGCAGTTCGATAATGCGGCTGCAATCGCGCTGGTCGAAGAGTTCTTCGGCCTTGCCAGGACCGAGAGGCTTTCGCCGCCGCCCGGTCGGCAGGCGGCGGCTTACTTCATTCGCGGGGAGGCGGAGCTCAACCTCGGCCGGATGAAAGAGGCGCGGGCGGCCTACGAAGCAGGCCTGCGGTTGCTCAAACTGCCCCTGCCGAAAAGTTCGATCGTTCTCGCGTTGCGAATGGTCCAGCAGATCACGGTGCAGCTTGCGCATAGCGCGCGTAATGGGGGGCGCTTGAACGTGCGGCGATCGCGTCCTTCCGTCGCCAATGAAGCTGTCCTCAGGGCGGCGCGCGTGCACGAGGCTTTGACACGGATCTACTATTTTCAAGGCGACAAGGCACGGCTTCTCTACGCCACGCTGCGCGCAACCAATCTCGCCGAACGATACGCGGAGCTTTCGCCGGTTCTGGTTGTGAACTACGCCAGCCTGGGTGCAATCTGCGGCGTCATTCCGCTTCGCAAGCGCGCCGAGCACTATCTGCGGCTTGCACAGCGACTGTCCAAGCGAGTGAACGCTCCCGCGGCCAGCGCCGGCGTCAACCTGCTGACGGGCATGTACGAAACCAGTATCGGCGAATGGCAGGCCGCGAGGTCGCACTTCGAGCGGGGGCTCGAGCAGGCTCTGGAGGTCGGGGACAAACGACGATGGGGTGAACTCGCCGGAGGTCTGGAAACAATCCTCAGTCCGTGCCTCCTCAACACGAGCTATGCCGGGAAAGCCGTCTGGAGCGAACTCGTCGGCAAGCTCTGCAGAACCGGGCGCGAAAGCGGCAATCTGCACGTGCTCGGCGCCGGCCTCGCCGGTGCCATGCGCGGCTATCGGGTGCTTGGATCCGATGATCTCGCACGCGAGCATCTGGCGGAACTCGCGGCGCTTCTGCAGGACCAATCTGACCTGCTCGAGCCGATCCACCGCCTGGAAGCCGCGGCTTTCCTGGCCGATGCCGCGCTTGCGAGCGGCGATCTGCGGACCTGGCAACATTGGCTGCAGCAGACGAACCACTGGATGCATACCATCGCCCCGTCGATGAAATCGCGGACGCTCCCTGCGCTCAGCGCGGCCTTCAGAAGCGCGATGACACGGCCACAGGAGACCGAACCGGCGAGCGCCACCGTGCTGCGCTGGAACCTGGCGACTGTCACTGCGGCGAACTTCAAACGCTTTGCCGGCGTCTATCCGATCGGCCAACCGCGCGCTTTCCTGGCCCGCGGCGACCTGGAGGCCAGCCTCGGGCGGACCGCGCGCGCGGCCAAGCGGTGGCGGCA
>DATIPA010000028.1:0-33123 GCA_035472475.1 Xanthobacteraceae bacterium
CCGGGGACACTGAAGTCCTGGTCATGCTGGCCACGGTGCTGCCGCGCCAGATCGAGATGACCAAGGATTGCTACACGCTCGCAGCCGGTTGGAACGACATGGTCGCGGTATGGGCGCGGCTCGGCGGCGCCGTGGACAACATGTATCCGGATCCCGACGCCGCCTACGACGCCCGCATCAAGTACGATCGCCTAGTTCTGCGTGAGGACGAGCAGGCCAAGACCGTAGGCTCGCTCGATGATGCGCTCGAGCTCGTCTACGGCAAGCGCACCGGACGCATCAATGTGCGCGGCGGCAACGGCTCCGGGAAATCGACCATGCTGGCGGCGCTCAAGGCTTCGATCAAGAACCGGGCATACTACTGGCCGACCACCGACCGGCTGGCGTTTCAGTTTGCCGAGGGTACCGAGCTTGTGGATGATGACGAGGGCATCGACCCCGAATTACTGGCGGAGGCCGGCGAGCCCGAGCAACACGACGCTGTCAAGAAGGTCGGTTTTTCATCGGGCGAACGCCAGCTGAAGTCGCTGCAGGAAATCGTGCGTTTCACCGACGCGTCGATCTATCTGCTCGATGAGTGGGACGCCAACCTCGATCCCAAGAACCGCGCGGCCGCGAACGCGCTCGTTGAAAAGCTAGCGAGCCGTGCGCGCGTGATCGAAATTTCTCACCGCGATGCTGCCTAGGTTATTCCGCCGCAACGTGGCTTAGCGGCGGCCGGGTAGCCTGCCCGCCGCGATGCGCCCGGTGCAAGGGCGTGTGTCTATGCGCTCCTCGCCATTCACCCACGCTATAAGCCAACTTGATTGGGAAAAATGCCCTGATTAGGGTTGCAGCCCCACCATCGACGGAAGGGCCGTCCCATGATTGACCTCTACGCACTGACCAGCCCAAACGTTCAGAAGATTTTCATCGCGCTCGAGGAGCTCGAGCTCCCGTACAACACCAAGCTCATCGACGTATGGAAGGGCGATCAGTTCTCGCCCGAGTTCCTCAAGATCAATCCCAATGGCAAGGTTCCGGCGATCGTCGACCACGACGGCCCCGGCGGGAAGCCCTACACAGTCATCGAGTCCGGCGCAATTCTGCTCTACCTCGCCGACAAAACTGGAAAATTCCTGCCCAAGGATACGCGCAAGCGCTTCGACGCCATCCAATGGATGATGGTGCAAATGACCGGTGTCGGGCCGATGTTCGGCCAGTGGACGCACTTCAAGATGATGGCGCCGAAGGGTAACGACTATTCGGTCAGCCGTTACACCACCGAGGTGAAGCGGCTCTACGATCTGCTGGAAAAGCGTCTCGGCGAGGTGCCATATCTTGGCGGCGACGAGTACTCGATCGCGGACATCGCGACCTTCCCGTGGACCCGCAACCACGACGCTCAGGGTGTGAAATGGGCGGACAGTCCCAATTTGGCGCGCTGGTTCGACGCGATCGCGGCGCGCCCGGCGGTCAAGCGCGCGCTTGAGAAGGTCGGCAAGATCACGTCAAACCGCGAAACCGCGACCGACGATCAGAAGGACCGTCTATTCGGACGCGGCCGTTACGCCCGGGCCTGATCATGCGCGAGCAGGTGTCGCGGCTGCCGCCGCTGCCGGATCCATTGCCGGCAGCGGTCGAGGAGTTGTTTGCCGAGCGGACCCGGCGGAGCGGCCGTATTCTCAACATTCATCACACCTTCGGTCATGCTCCTAAGTTGAGCTGGGCGTCGATGCAGATGGCGATGGCGCTGCGGTTTGAGACCTCGACGCCGCGCCTCTACATCGAGATTGCCATCGTGCGCGCGGCGCAGCTTGCGCGCGGTGTCTACGAGCTTCAACAGCACAAACCGATGCTGCTGGCGGAGGGCTTCACGCATGCAAAGCTCGATGCGCTCGAGAATTGGCGCGCCAGCACGCTGTTCGACGATAAGGAACGGGCGCTGCTCGCCTACGTCGATCAAATGGCGGACCACGGCAACGTCGCCGATCAGACATTCGAGACGCTCGGGCGGTTTTTCACGCCGACGCAGATCATGGAACTGAGTTTTGCCGTGGGCAGCTATTACGGCACCGCGTTGATCATGAATGCGCTGCAGATCAAGCTCGAACCGAATTGACAGAGCCGCCATGAGCAAGACGATGTCCGACGCCAACGAGATCGAGGTCCACAGGGACGTCGTCTACGCCACGCACGACGCGGTGCAGCTCTCCGGCGACCTTTATCTGCCAAAGGGCGCAGGGCCGTTCCCGGCGCTTGTTGCGGTCCACGGCGGCGGCTGGCGCTTGGGCGCACGCTCATCGTTCCAATATTGGGGCCCGCATCTCGCCGCGCGCGGCTATGCGCTGTACGCCATCAGCTATCGTCTCGCCGCCAGGGGCCGCAAGACCTATCCGCAGGCCATCAACGACGTATGCGCCGCGGTCCAGTTCGTGCGCGGCGAAGCCAAGGGGTTCAACATCGATGGCGAGCGCATTGCACTTATGGGCGCATCGGCGGGGGCGCACCTCGCCAGCATGGCAGCGCTCGCCGGCGAGACCTTCTCCAAGGTCTACCGGGGCAACAAGCACGCGTCGGTTAGCCCGCGGGTCAAGGCGCTGGTCGGGGTCTATGGGGTCTACGATATGGCCGCCAACTGGGTGCATTTCGAAGCCCAGACGCCGACCGACAACCCGACAGACATCTTCCTAGGCGCGACGCCGATGCAGGATCGCAAGCTCTATTTCGAGGCGTCGCCGATCAGCTACGCGACCTTGGCCAACAACAAGGTGTCGGTGTTTCTGAGCTGGGGCACCGAGGATGATCTCGTCGATTGCGCGACGCAGTCCGAGGCATTTCTGCGTGCCTTGAAGCAAGCCGGATTTTTCGCACGCACTGCGGTGGTGCCCGGCGCGCCGCATTATTGGATGGGTGATCCGATCGACGAGCCCGGCAGTTTCACCGGGTTCCTGGCGCCACGGCTGCTGCGGTTCTTGGCAGAACGGCTGTAACCCACACGTCCGCAATGCGGGCCGCGCAGGGCGCGCCTCTGGACACCCGGGCGGTTTAGCGGGATTCTGCGATCAAAGGCCTAATCCCGGAGCACTCCCATGGCAGACCTCAAGGAGAAGCGGCGGGTCGCGCCCGACAGCAAAACCGCGCTCGTCTATCAGACCGGTTTCGGCAATCACTTCGCCACGGAGGCGAGAGCCGGTGCGTTGCCGCTCGGCCGCAACAGCCCGCAGAAACCGCCGCTTGGACTTTATGCGGAGCAGATCTCCGGCACCGCCTTCACCGCGCCGCGCGCCGAGAACCGCCGCACTTGGACCTATCGGATGCGGCCCTCGGTCGTGCATCGCCCGTATGCGCGCATCGACAATGGACGTGTCCGCAGCGCACCGTTCAACGAGGTGGAGGCAACGCCCTCGCAGTTGCGCTGGAGCCCGTTCCCGATCCCGGAACAACCAACCGATTTCGTCGACGGCATGATAACCATCGGCGGCGCCGGCGATGTGGCGCAGCAGGTCGGCACGGCGACGCACATCTACGCTGCCAACCGGTCCATGACCGATCGCTACTTCTACGACGCCGACGGCGAAATGCTGCTGGTGCCGCAGCTTGGGCGCCTGCGTCTCGTGACCGAACTCGGCATCCTGGAAGTTGCCCCTGGCGAGATCGCGCTGCTGCCGCGCGGGCTGCGTTTCAAGGTCGAGCTGCCCGACGGTCCGTCGCGCGGGTACATCTGCGAAAACTACGGCCAGATGTTCCGGCTGCCCGAACTTGGTCCGCTGGGGGCCAACGGCCTTGCCAACGGGCGCGATTTCGAGGCGCCGGTTGCGGCCTTCGAGGACAAGGACACGCCATGCGCGCTGGTGGCGAAATTCCAGGGCAACCTATGGGCGGCTGAGATGAAACACTCGCCGCTCAGCGTGGTGGCGTGGCACGGCAACTACGCGCCCTACAAGTACGATCTTTCACGGTTCATGGTGATCGGCACAATCAGTTTCGACCACCCCGATCCGTCGATCTTCACGGTGCTGACCGCGCCCACCGATACCCACGGTATCGCCAATGTGGACTTCGTCATTTTCCCGCCACGCTGGCTGGTCGGTGAGGATACGTTCCGTCCGCCGTGGTTCCATCGCAACGTGATGTGCGAATTCATGGGCCTCGTGACCGGCGCCTATGATGCCAAAGCGGAGGGCTTCTTGCCGGGCGGCGCCAGCCTGCATAATTGCATGTCGGCGCACGGCCCGGACGCCGACACCTGGGAACGCGCGACCAGCGCAGAGCTCAAGCCGCACAAGCTCGACAACACCCTGGCGTTCATGTTCGAGACGCGTCTGGCCATGCGGCTCACTCGCTACGCCATGGAATCGTCGGAACTGCAGCAGGATTACTTCGAAGGCTGGCAGGGGCTGAAGAAGCACTTTCAGGGGTAGGGGAACGCTTGCGCGGCTCGGGATTCCGGCCGCGAGTGGGATGGGGAGTGTTGGGACGTGCCGGATCAACAACTGCAAGGCAAGGTCGCGGTCGTAACCGGGGGATCGAGCGGGATCGGCGCCGCAGCGGTACGCATGCTGGCCCTCGAAGGCGCGCGTGTCGTGGTCGGCTATCACCAAGGCGTGGAGCGGGCGGCGGGGATCATCGCCAAGCTTCCCGGCGCCGACCACCGCGCCATGCAAATCGTGCTGGAAGATTCGGCGACTATGCAGCGCGCGGCCAACGAAGTGCGCGGCGCGTTCGGCCGTGCCGACATACTGGTGAATTCAGCCGGGTTCACCAAGCCGGTTCCGCACGGCAACCTCGATGCGCTCGACGACGCGCTGCTCGACCGCATGCTGATCGCGAACGTGCGCGGACCTTTCGCGATGATCCGTGCTTTTGCGCCGCTGCTGCGCGAGAGCGGCGATGGCGTCGTAGTCAACGTCTCCTCGATCGCCGGTTTTACTGGCTCGGGTTCCAGTATTGCGTATTGCGGCGCCAAGGCCGCGGTTGACAACATGACCATCGCGCTTGCCCGCGTGCTCGGGCCGGAGATCCGCCTGCTGTGCGTGTCGCCAGGTGCGGTCAATACCGATTTCGTCGCCGGCCGCGACCATGCCCAGCTCGAAAAGCTCGCTCAGGCGACGCCGCTCAAGCGCATCGTCGAGCCGGACGACGTGGCACGCGCCATCATGGCCTGTGTGCTTTATCTCAAAACCAGCACCGGGGTGAAGATCGTGTGCGATGGCGGCCGCTTCCTGGTGTGAACATGGCGACCAACGAAACCCACGATCCGAGCCGCCGCAGTTTTGTCGAGAGTGCCAACAGCAACTCCGATTTCCCGATTCAGAACCTGCCGTTCGGAGTGTTTCGGCGTCGCGGCAGCAACGAGGCGGCCCGCGTTGGGATTGCGATCGGCGATCAGATCTTGGACGTCGCCGGCATCGCGCGTCTATGCACCGGTGCGGCGGCGCCGGCGGCTGCCGC
The DNA here is from genome assembly GCA_035472475.1 of Xanthobacteraceae bacterium. GTDB lineage: Bacteria > Pseudomonadota > Alphaproteobacteria > Rhizobiales > Xanthobacteraceae > JAFAXD01. The sequence continues at coordinate 5,434 of DATIPA010000028.1, forward strand.
CTGCGCCAATCCGCGCCTCAATGACTTGATGGCGCTGGGGCCGAAGGCCTGCTCGGCGTTGCGCGCGCAGGTTTCGCGCCTGCTCTCGCAGGGCGAGGCGGCCCATCGCGCCACCGTCGGGGAAAATCTCACGCCCGCAGCGATGGCTGAGCTTTTGGTACCGGTCGAGATCGGCAACTTCACGGATTTTTTTGCTTCGATTTTTCACGCCACGAACGCTGGTCGCATGTTTCGCCCGGACAATCCGCTGTTGCCCAACTACAAGTACGTTCCGGTTGCCTATCACAGCCGGCCGTCGTCGGTGCGGGTGAGCGGAACGCCGGTGCTGCGGCCGATCGGTCAGACCAAGACCCAGGACGAAAGCGCGCCGGTCTATCGGCCTTCGCGCCATCTCGACTACGAGTTCGAGGTCGGCTTCTACGTGGGCGTGCCCTCGCAGCTCGGCGTACCGGTTCCGGTGGCTCAGGCAGGCGAGCATATTTTCGGCTTCTGCCTGCTCAATGATTGGTCGGCGCGCGACATTCAGGCCTGGGAAGCGCAACCGCTCGGACCTTTCCTGGCCAAGAATTTTGCCACCACCGTATCGCCCTGGGTCGTGACCGCCGAGGCGCTCGCGCCGTTTCGCACCACGGCGTTCGCGCGGCCGCAAAGCGATCCGGCGCCGCTGCCGCATCTCGACGATCCGGTCGACCGTCGCGAAGGCGGACTTGCCATCACGCTCGAGGCCTATCTGCTGACGCAGTTGATGCGCGAACAGAAGCTGACGGCGTTTCGCCTGAGCAGCGGGACTTTCGCCGACCTATACTGGACCGTCGCTCAAATGCTCGCCCATCACACCAGCAACGGCTGCAATCTCGAGGTCGGCGATCTCATGGGCTCCGGCACCGTGTCCGGCCCGGGGCGGGACAGCTGGGCCTGCCTGCTCGAGTTGACGTCGCGCGGACGGGAACCGCTCGAATTGCCGAGCGGAGAGAAGCGCGGTTTTCTCGAGGATGGCGACGAGATCATTTTCCGAGGTCATTGCGAGCGTGAGGGCTTTGCGCGGATCGGCTTCGGCGAGTGCCGAGCCGTCGTGCAGCCGGCCGCCAGCAGGTAGTCGGCGGCGCCTCGGCCAATGGGGCATAAGAGCGCTGCCTTGCGCAAATTCACGGGCGGGAGAAATATGCGCTGAAGGAAGCGTCAGCTGGAGGAACCGGCATGTCAGTCTCCACCACGGAGCGCAAGAGCCCCGGACACGCGGGGATTGCACGGGAGGCGCTCACGCACGACGAGCTTGTCGGGCGCGCCGCGGCCCTGGTTCCGGAACTGCGCGAGCGCGTGCCCGAGGCGGAGCAGCTGCGCAAGGTCCCTCCTGCTAACGTCGAGGCGCTGCGCAAAGCCGGCCTGTTCCGGGTCTTGCAGGCGCGCCGCTATGGCGGCCATCAACAATCGCTGCGCACGCACATCGACACGATCGCGACGATCGGGCTGGGCTGCGGTTCGACGGCTTGGTGCATGGGCGTCATCCATGCGCACAGCTGGCTGATGGCGCATTTCCCGCAATCGGCCCAAGAGGAGACCTTCGGCGCCAATCCGGATGCGATCATCTCCGCCGTGATCTCGCCACGCGGCAAGGCCAAGCCTGCCAAGGGCGGTTATGTGCTCAATGGAGTGTGGCCGTTCGGGTCGGGCAGTCAGCACGCCGACTGGCTGTTCCTGGGCGCCGCGATCCTCGACGACAACGGTGAGGTTGTCGACGAAGCCGACCTTCTGGTGCCCAGCCGGAACGTTACCATCAAGGACGATTGGAACGTCACCGGCTTGCGCGGCACGGGCAGCTGCACGCTCGTCGCCAAGGACGTGTTTGTGCCGGAGCACCGCTACGTGTCGCTGCGCGGCCTGATCGCCGGCGACACGCCCGGAGCCGAACTGCACGATGGCTCGCTCTACAAGTCGGCCGGCGTGCCGGTGCTCGCGTTGGCGCTCACGCCATGTTCGCTCGGAATTGCGCGCGCCGCGCTCGAGGCTTTCAAGCAGCGGCTGCCGGGCCGAACCGTTGCCTACACACTGGACGAAGTGCAGCTCGAGATGCCGGTGACCCATGTGCAGGCCGCGCAGGCGGCAACCAAGATCGACGTCGCTGAGGCGCTGCTCTACCGCTGCGCCGACGACATCGAAGCCGCCGCCGAACGCGGTGAGATGATGGAATTTACCAAGCGCGCCCGTGTGCGGGCCGATTGCGCCTGGGCGGTGCGCCAATGCCTGGAGGCAGTGGAAATTCTCTACTTGGCGAGCGGCGGCTCGGGCATCGCGGATTCGAGCGCGCTCGGCCGGGCGTGGCGCGACCTGCACGCCGTCAACATGCACGGGCTCTTGAACCTTGAGACCAATATGGAGCTCTACGGCCGCATCGTGCTCGGGCTCAAACCCAACACGCCCCTGATCTGACGGCGGGTTCATCAACTTCGTGGTTGTTCCGTAAAGAACTTTCTTGTGGTTGCGACCGGCGTTGCAGGGTCTCACTCACACGGTAAAATTCGTGAGCAGCCGGAAGGCCCGCGCGACGCCTTCCGGCGAAATCTACCGCGTCAAATACCGGCGCACCGAGAACAAATGCAAATTGAACCTCTGCGCCACCAAACCCCAGATTCCCTCGCGCGCGCGCAGCATGATCGCCACGGCGACCACACCCAGGAGGATCAGGTACCAGGTGCCGTAATCCGCCAGCACTTCGCGCAGCGCGAAGTAGATCAGCATGCCGATGATCGGACCCTCGAGCGTGCCAATGCCGCCGATCACCACCATGAAGATCACGACCACCGTCCAGTCATTGATGCTGAAGCCGGCTTCCGGCGAAACGCGCAGTTTCTGCAGGAAGATAAACGCTCCCACCACACCGGTCGCAGCAGCCGTCACCACGTAGATCATCATTTTGGTGCTGTAGGTGTCGACGCCAAGGCTCTCCGAAGCGCGCTCCGAGTCGCGGATCGCAGTCAGTGCCAGGCCGTGTTTGGAACGCAGCAACAGATAAACGGTGACGCTGACAGCAACGGCAATTGCGAGCGCGATCCAGTAGACGATGAGTTCGCGTCCCGCCCGATCGGGCGCGATCTCGCGCACGATCGCCGGCGTCAGGCTCATGCCCGATCCGGCGCCGAGCGGCGTCATCAGGCTGACGCCGAGCTGCAGCGCCTCGGCCAGCACCCAGGTGCCGACCGCGAAGTACGCGCCGCGCAACCGAAACACCAGGAGCGCCATCGGTACCGACATCAGCGCACAGACCGGTGCCGCCAGGGCGAGCGCGAGCAGGGGGTGCACGCCGAACTGGCTCGAGAGGTAGAACAGCGTGTACCCGCCAATCCCGACAAATGCCTGTTGCCCGACTGAGACGAGGCCGGCGTAGCCGGCGAGCAGGTTCCACAGCTGCGCAAGCGCGAGGTAGTAGGCCATTTCCGAGACCAACCGCATGGTGCCGGAATCGCCCCAGTAGGGCAGGCTCGCCAGCAATACGACAATCGCGATCACCACGATCGCAAAGGCCCGGCTTTCGCGCGTCGCGCGTTCGACTTTGAACGCGGCCATCAGTCCCTCGTGCGCGGGAAGAACCCGCTCGGGCGGATGATCAGAATGATGAGAAACGCGATGTGGCCAGCGAGGATCTGCCAGGTCGGCGACAGTGCCGCGCCAATCGCCTGCGCGATGCCGAGCACCATGCCGCCGAGCAGTGTGCCCCACAGGCTGCCGAGGCCGCCGATGATCACGGCTTCAAACGCGAAGATCAGCCGGATCGGGCCGGCGGCTGGATCAAAGTTGGTGCGGATCGCCATCAGCACCCCGGCGAGCGCCGTGAAGATCATCGCGATCGCCAGCCCGAGCGCATAGAGGTGGCGATTGTCGATCCCCATCAGTTCGGCAGTTTCGGCGTCATCCGAGGTAGCGCGAAATGCGCGGCCGAGCGCGGTGCGGTAGAACAGGAGCTGGAGGCCGGCGATTGCGACGATCGCGGTCGCGAACACGATCAGCGGATAGACCCCTATCGCGATGCCGCCGACCGCGATGCTTTGGGTCTCAAGTGCGCCGGCCTGCAGGCGGCGATTATCCGCGCCGAAAGCCTCCAGCAGCACGTTTTCGATGATCACCGACAGGCCGAACGTGACCAGCAGCGGCGGCAGCAGGCCGCCGCTCAATGTCTGGTTCAATAACCCGCGCTGCAGCAGATAGCCGAGGCAGAACATCACTGGCATCACGATCACCAACGAGGCAATCGGGTACATCCCGGTCGCGTTGATCACCATCAGGCCGATATAGGCCGACAGCACGATCAGGTCGCCGTGCGCGATGTTCACCAGCCGCATGATGCCGAACGACAGCGAGAGCCCGATAGCGAACAGCGCGTAGAGGCCGCCCAGCAGCGCGCCTTGGATAACAATCTGCACGGCGTTCATCGCCTACACACCGAAATACGCGCTGGTGATCGCCGCGCGATTAAAACCGTGGCTCTGCGCCGTGAGGGCGACCCTGCCTTCCAGGAAACAATAGAACCGGGCTGACGCGTCGAGCGCGCGGTTGATGTCCTGCTCGACGATGATGAGCGTCATGCCCTCGTTGGTAACGGTCGACAGCCGCGCGTAGATGTCGCGGATGACGACCGGCGCCAGTCCGAGCGAAAGTTCATCGCACAACAGCAGGCGCGGGTTGGACATCAGCGCACGCCCGATCGCGGTCATCTGCTGCTGGCCGCCCGAGAGCAAGGTCGCCGGCCGGTCGCGGTGCTCGGCGAGCATCGGAAACAGCTCATAGACGCGTGCCAGCGTCCACGCGCCGGCGCGTCCGCTGTGGGCGCCGAGCATGAGATTTTCCTCAACCGAAAGGCTCGGAAACAGCCGGCGGCCTTCAGGCACCATGGCGATGCCGAGCCGTACGATCTCATGCGCCGTGAGGTCGCCGATCGGGCGCCCGTCAAACATTACCATCTCGTTGCCGCACGGCAGTACGCCAGCAACGGCGCGCAGGAACGTGGTCTTGCCCGCGCCGTTGGCGCCGATCACCGCGATCGTATCGCCCTCGTCTACGGTGACATCGATATCGAACAGCGCCTGGAAATCACCGTAGAACGCGCGCAGGGAGCGGGTTTGCAACAAACTCATCAGCCGGAATCCCCATGTAGACTTCCTTGACCCGAGCGTCCGCCATCACGGCCTTGGGAGCACCCTCGGCCAGCTTTTGTCCGAAATTCATGACGATCAGCCGGCTCGCAACCGAGACCAGCGCGTGCACGATATGCTCGATCCAGACGATGGTGGTGCCGCGGGCGTGGATCGCCCGGATGGTTCCGACCAGCGCATTGGTCTCGTGTTCGGAAAGCCCGCCCGCGATCTCGTCGAGCAGGAGCAGCTTGGGATTGAGTGCGAGCGCGCGCGCGAGCTCAAGCCGCTTGCGCTGCAACAACGTCAGCGTGCGCGCCGGCACGTTCGCGCGCCCGACCAGCTCGGTCAGTTCCAGCACTTCGGCGCAGTGGGCGTAACTTTCACGCTCGCTGCGACGGCCGCCAAAGATCGCACCAACCAGCAGGTTCTCAAACACCGTCATATGGGTGAACGGTTGCGGAATCTGATAGGAGCGCCCGATCCCGAGCCGCGAGCGAGCGTGCGGCTCCTGCGCGGTGATGTCGGTGCCGGCGAATATGACTCGTCCAGCATCGGGTGCGACGTCGCCGGTGATCAGGTTGAACATGGTCGACTTGCCGGCGCCATTCGGCCCGATGACGCCGAGCGCCTCACCCTCCTCGACCGCGAGGGTGAGGTTATCGGTCGCTCTGAGCGCGCCGTAGAATTTCGAGACTCCGGCGAGCTCGAGCAAAACGGGCATGTTGGGATCTAAGATACATCCCGATTCAGCGGAATCGGGATGCGTTCCAGAGTTTTATTTTTGCGCATGTCCTGTTCGGAAAACCGGTATCCACTTTTCCGGGACATGCGCTAGTACGAGATCGGCTCGAACGGGCTGTCGAGGGGGATTTCGGGCGCGGTCTTGTTGTAGACGATGTTGAGATCGTATTTGAACCTTTTGCCCGGCTTCCACTGGCCGCCGACCAGCGGCGTGGTGCACACGTTCGGCACCGGGTTCTTGGGCCCGCCTCCCTTCCAGGTGAGAGGGCCGACCAGCGAGTTGTAGTCGGTGGTCTTGATGGCGTCGCGGATGTCCTCGGGCGTGAGCTTCTTGGCGCGTTTGAGGACATCGATCGCGACTTCGATGTTCGCGTGCTTGAACCCGATCGGTTGAGTCCACTGCTTGCCGGTCGCCGCCGTGTAGGCGTCGCAGAATTGCTGGGCGGTCTGACCGGTCAGGCCGGACTTGAACGGATGGTGCTGCGACCACCACACCTCGGTTGAGGTACCGGTACCGCGGTTGCCAAGCGCCTCCACCGCCGACGGGAACAGCAACGCCTTGGGCGGGGTCATGATCTTCGGGCGGTAGCCCTGCTGGGCGCACTGGGTCCAGAACGTCACGAATTGCGGCGGGTTGAAAATTCCGCAGGCGATCTCGCAGTTGTTGGCCTTGAGCTGCCCGATCTGCGCGGTGAAATCCTCGCTGAGCGGTGGATAAAGACCGAGATTGACCACGTCGAGACCCTTCTTGCGGAAGGTCGGCGGCATGCCGTGGTCTTCATTATTGGCGGCGATCCCGTCCGGGTCGTTGGTGAGCATCAGGCCCACCTTCTTGTTGGTCGGCAGCGACAGCCACATGTCGGCGAACAGATTGGCCACCATGCCGAAGCCCCAGAAGAAGTGGTAGGTCCACTCGAAGCCTTTGGCTGGATTGCCCTTGCGCCCGAAGAAGAAGTCTTCCCATGGATCGTCAGCGGTTATGCAGGGAACGCCGGCGAGCTCGCATTGGTCGGCGACCGGAATGACTGTGTCACCGGTCGACGAGCCGATCATGATGTCGACCTTGTCGCGGTTGATGAGCTGCGCGGTGACTTCCGACGCCCGGTTCGGGTTGGACTGGCTGTCGCGATAGACGATCTCGATCGGATGCTGCTCGCCCGCAATGGTGATCCCCGGGGCCAGCACCTTGCGGGCTTCGGCGAGCACCCATTGATCGGCTTCGCCGAAGGCGGCGATCGGCCCGGTTGCCGGGCTCACCATTCCGATCTTCACTGGGCGGCCAGCGGCGCGGGCTGTGGCGAACAGCCTGGGCGCGGTGATGGCGCCAGCGGCGCCGACCCCCACGGCCTTAATGACCTTGCGGCGCGACGGATAATTGCGATTTTCGATCATGTTCGGCTTCCTCCCCAGATTATGTTGCGGCAATTCTATCGCTGGCTTGCCGGCGATGGCAATCAGTCGCACGCGGTTGCGACGATTGCGCCGAGCAGGCGCGCCGGCGGTGCCCTCGGCACACAACATTGGTACGCCGCTTGCTTTGCGACGTGCGGGCTACCGCTGGTTCAGCGCAGCGCGCGGACCGCGGCCGGGGTCACGTCGCCCTTCTGTCCGCCGAAACTGATGCGCAGATAATTCGCAAGATCAGCGGCTTGCTGATCGCTTAATTTGTCGGCAAACCCCGGCATTGCCTGCATGCTTTGCAGATAAGGGAAATTCTGTGCTGCCATCCCGTCCAGCATGGAAACAATCAGATTGCGCGGATCGGTAAGACGTAGCGTGGTGTTGCCGCGCATCGCCACGACGGTGTTGGGGATGCCGTCCCCGTCAAGTCCGTGGCACCCGGCGCAGAGTGCCACGTAGCTGGTACGCCCCGGACTTGTCGCCGCAATCGCCGGAGCAGGCGGCAATGAGACCGGGGGCGGCGGCGTATCGCCCATGAGATATTTGACGGCCTTGACCAAGTCGTTGGGTGTCAGACGCCGGGTGCTGAGCATGACGACCGGATGCATGTCGCTGAATGCCGAGCCATCTTCGGTCAATCCGCTCCCGAGGAAATCGCGCAATGCGGCCGCGGTCCAGCCGCGCGCGGCCAAGCCCGCCGGCGTGATGTCGGGCGCCTCGAAGCGGCCGAGCGCGAAGCCGGTCATCGGCCGCGACAACTCCATCTGCCCCAGCATCCCGCGCGGCGTGTGGCATTCGCCGCAATGACCGAGGACGTCGACCAGGTAGCGGCCGCGCTGCCACGCGGGTGAGCTTCCGACCGAGACGGCGGGCAGACTGTCGGTCAGGAACAACAGGTTCCATCCGCGCATGCCCAACCGGACGTTGAACGGGAACCGCAGATTGGTGACGACGTTCGGCACCTGGGCCGGTCGAAGCCGCATCACATAGGCATAGATCGCATCGGAATCTTCGCGCGTCATGCCGCGATACGAAGTGTAGGGCATCGCCGGGTAAAGCTGTTGCCCGTCGCGCCGCACCCCGTCATGCAGCGCGCGCCAGAAATCGTCGGCGCTCCAACGACCGATTCCATAATCAGGGTCGGGCGTAATGTTGGTCGCGTAAATCGTGCCGAACCCGCTCGGCATGGCGAGGCCGCCCGCAAATGGCGCACCGCCGGGAGCCGTGTGACAGGCCGCGCAATCCGCGGCTTCGGCCAGGTACTTGCCGCGCGCAACGACGTCCGCGGGCGCGTTGACAACCTGCACCGGACCGTCGGTCTTGCCGCGCAGCAGGTTGGTCGAGATGAACACGCCGATGGCGATGCCGGCGAGCACGCCGAGTCCGATCACCCAACGCCACAGGTGGCGAGGCCTGCTCATACCGTAGTCCGCGTCAGGCCGGGGGTCTTCAGGATCAGGTCGCGAACGGCCTCGTAATAGCGGACATACCCCGTGCAGCGGCAGATGTGTCTCTCGAGCGCTGCCGCAACCGTCGTTTCCACGTCCCTGCGCGCGATCGGCGACCGCCGCAGCCGTTCGATCAGCACGGTTGCAGCGTTGACAAAACCCGGCGTGCAGTAGCCGCATTGAAAGCTGAAGTAATCAAGAAATGCCTGCTGCACCGGCGACAGCGTCGTGACTTCGCCCTTGTCATTGCGAGGGGCGATCCCTTCAACGGTGCGTATGCGCTTGCCGTTGAAGAAATCAGCGCCGGTGATGCAGGTAGGCACCGTCTCGCTGGTCTGATCGTCGCGGTCCCAGATCACCACGCATGCGTGGCAGATGCCCTGGCCGCAGCCGAGCCGCGACGCTGTCAGATCAAGCATCTCGTGCAACACGTCGATCATCATCATGCCTTCGGGCACGTCGATCGGTCCGTGCTGCTTGCCGTTGATCGTCACGGTGAGCGGGCGGGTTGGAAGGCTCATCCTAGCACCGCCAGGATCTGATCGGGCGTTACCGGGAGTGATCGGAAGCGGTGGCCGATCGCATGCGCAATGCCATTGACGATCGCCGCAACCAACGGGATACCCGCCGCCTCCGCCATGCCCTTGGGCGGCTCGGTGTCGGAGAGGGGCGGCAGCACGTCGGCCGTCTGCGTCCATACCGCGACGTCACTGCCGCGCGGCAAATGATAGCGGTTGAAGTTCCAGGTGCCGTCGCCCGGTCCTTCCTCGTAAAGCGGAAGGCACTCGGACAGCGCGAGCCCGATGGAGCCAGCGGCGCCACCCTGGATCTGGCCCGACACCAGTTCCGGAACGAGCAGATTGCCGCATTCGACGATGTTGTGATGCTTGAGCAATGCGACTTTTCCGCTGCCGGCATCGACAACAAGTTCGGCCAGCGCCGCCGTCACCGTGTAGCTCGACACCATCGCGTTGATGCTGCGCGGCGGCGGATAGGACACGTTCTGTCGATCCAACAGGGAATAGGCGCCATTGCCATAGCGCACCGCGAGGCCGTCAAGCGCAAGGCGCTGCGAGACGCCCTCGATCTTGAAATCAGCCTCTCCCCAGCGCCACCGGTTGAAGGCGTGGACGGTTGCGCCCGTGACCAGGCTGCGGGCGTGCGCTTGCGCCGCGAGCTCCGCGAGCCCCAGCGGCGGCAAGCCCGCAACGGTGAGCGCACCATTGCTCCAGCGTGCGCTCTCGGCCGCCGGCCGCATTGAGAGGCCGCGTGCCGCCCAGATCGCCAGCGCGGCTGGCCAAAGCCCATGCCTAAACACGATGCGTGCGGCTTCGCGCGTCGTGTGCGTAAAATAGTACGACGAGTTGCTGGCGCTCGAGGCCGACGCGGAGACCGGGGTCCAGCGCGGATTTTGTTGGAGGCGGTTCTGGTCCGCGTCAGTGAGCGCGGCAGGGTCTGCCGGGGCCTCGACCGGTACTTCGGGCCAATCCGTAACCGCAAGCTCCACGCGATCGGCCGGCCGGCCGAGCCAGCGCACACACGCGACGGCTTGACTGGAGGACGTGCCGGTGCCGATTTCGTTTGCGGTGTGCGACAAAGCGATCTGCCCGTTGGGCGCAACCTCGACTTTCGCAAAGCTTGCTTCAAACCCGGTGCCGTACCGGCGATGGCACGCGGCAAATCCAACGCCGTAGTACTTGCCCGGATGTATTGCGTCGTAATTGGTTTTGCGCGCGGCGCGTCCGCTCCACAGCGGGTGCGCTTTTGCCCGCTCCAGCACCGCCTCGCCGCGTTGCACCCCCTGAGGTATGGCGCCTTGTGACGTCCGCATACCGGTCTTCCGCACGTTACGCAGGCGAAAATCGAGCGGGTCGAGGCCGAGCTCGGTGGCGATCTCGTCCACCATCAGTTCGGTTGCGGTGATCGTCTCGACGGCGCCAAAGCCACGCGCTGCGCCGCAGTCGATGGCACGTGACGCGCTTGCGGTCGCGGCGATATCGCTCTTGGGAAAGTAGTAGACCGAGTCCGACTGCGTCGCCCCGGCCATGGTCACCTCTACGGAGCAGTTCGCGCGGCCTCCGCCATTGGCGACGATCGCGGCCTGAAATGCTTGCAGCAGCCCGCTCTTGCGGTCGACCGCGATCGTGTAGCGCATGTCGAACTGATGCCGTTTCAAGCTCGTCTGGAACTGCTCGAACCGGTCGTTGGCGAGCCGCACCGGGACGCCGCCGCCATAGACCGCGGCGACCAGCCCGTAGTACGGCATGTTGTAGTGGTCCTTGGAGCCGTAGCCGACCGTGAAGCATGGGTGCAGGAACAATCGCTTCACGCCGATCCGGCTCTTCGCCACCATGCTGGCGGCGTTTTCAGCAACCTCCTGTGGCGATTGCGTCGCCACGACCAGGTGTAATTCCTGACGGTCCGCGTCGTACCAGCCATTCGCGTTGTCCGGTTCGAGCGCAGATGTGTCGGCCGATTGCGAGGCGTGATCGCGGGTCAGCACCAGCCAGTCGGGCGGCGCATGTGCGATCTCATCGGCAATAGCGTTGGCGTAGTACATGCCTTGCGCGCCGACATCGCCATCGCGCGACGCGGCGGGCCACACCGGCTCGTGGTTTTGGTAGGTCGGCTCGAATGGTCCCTGCTTGACCGGCGAGAAAATGTCGTCGCTGTCGGGCGTTGGTCCTGCAACGCGCACAAAGCGCGAGGAGCCCCACGGGTTGCGCGCCAGCGGGCCGGTTTCCTCGCCGTAGCGCACAATCGTGTTGTTGAACTGCAGTTTGTATTTGGCGAACCGGAAGCGAGCGAAGTCCCGATAAATGAGGATCGCGACAGCCTGGCCCAGATAAGCCGGGGTTTGGCCCTCGGGAAGCAGCATGTCGTCGCCGTAATAATCTGGGAAGGCGAGGCCGTCGCGAGCGAGGTCCGCCGCTGTCACAATGCGGTCGGGCTTGAGATCAGGATCGAGGACCGAAAGATCAAAGCCGTTGTACAGACGGTCGGCTTTGGTGACCCGCAGCACCAGCGCGTGCCCCTGCTGCTGTGGCCAGTGCGGCATGTCGCGCGCACGGATGTCGCGGGCGAACACCTTCTGTCCGGTCACCTTGGCGACGGCATCGATCCGATATTTCAACGTCCCGTCCCGACCGTTCCAGTCCGGCACGGTCAGCAACTGATCCTCGAACAAGGCCGCGTACGCTCGGCTGCCAAGCGGCGCCAAATAGACCGCGACACCGCCGATCAAGGTGGCGCGGAGCATCTGCCGTCGGGAAGGGCGCCAGGGGGTCATGGGCGAAGCCACCGGATCAAGCGAGCCACCATTTTCATAAGCCGGGACTTAAGGTTAACGCAAATTGGTCATTTTACGATGGCTCGCGCACGGATTTCCCTTTAGGGTGGGCACACGGGGCAGGGCACGGTTCGGTGGGCAACCGGCGTGCCGCCAGCGCACATCTAGTGTAACGGCCTGTGGGCGCATATACGAGACACCGCATCCGCCGGGGCAGACGCGGTGTTGGGGCTATTCCGAGCTTTGCAAGTTCGGCGTGGAATTGCACAGAGCGCAGTTGGAGCGATGGAGCGTGACGCGGTCATTCGCGGTTTCATGATGGGGCTATGGATCTCAAGCTGATCGCGCAACACCTGGTGCCGGCGCTGCGTGTGTCGCTCCATGCGCCGGGTCTCTGTCTCACCGGGCTCGATGGCGGGCGGCCGCTGGACGAGGAACTGCGCGAGCCCTGGATCAAGATCAAATACGGCGTAACGCGGTCCGACGACTGGATCGGTGTGGTGCCGGCAACGGCCCGTTTCGTGCGCGCGCGCGGCGCGCCGCAGGAAACACTCAATCTCATCGTCAAGGTCAATCCGCGCCAGGGACTCGCGCGCAACCTCATTCCATGGATCGCCGCCCGCAACCACGTGGTGCTCGACCGGCCTTTTCTGCACTATCGGACCGCGGCCGAGCTCGATCGAACCGCCGAGCGCGAACTCCACGCCTATGAGATGGCCGGAAAGATCGTTGCGCTGCGCGACGTGCTGCCACGCTGCTATGGTTGGGCGCACGATCCGGAAACGGGCGAGCACGCGCTGTTCCTGGAGGCCCTGACCGGCACCGAGCGTCTTGATGCCACCGGTGCCACCGCGGATTGGCCGCCCGACGCCATCGACGCCGCCCTGCGGGCGGCCGCGCGCTGGCAAGCGGCTTTCTGGGGCGCCAACGACAAGACCCTCGCCTGGGCCGGCCCGCGGCCGACAACCGCAGCCATGGTGGCGGACACGTCATTGTGGCGCGGGCTCTTAAACGACGCGCGCTCGCGCTTCCCCCATATTGTCACGCAGGAGGTTTGGCGCCGGCGCTATGCACTGATCGAAACGATGTCCGACTGGCATAAGGTCAAGGACGCGCTTCCGGCCACACTCGCTCACAACGACTTCAATCAACGCAATGTCGGCTTTCGCACGGCGGCGTCACCCGATCCGGTGCACAACGAGGCCCAGGCGGCGGACGGCGGCGCCCATGATGCGCAACAACCCAAAACGGGCACGCGCCTTGCACACCGTCTGTTGCCGCGGCTCAAGCCGGAGGAGCCGTCAGCCAAGAAACCGGCTCCGCCTGCTTCGAAAGCAAAGCCGGCGCAAAGCGACGTCGGCGCTATCCAACAGATGATGCGTTCGAACGCCGAGTCCAATATTGTGGTTCTCGACTGGGAAATCGCCCAGTGCAACACGGCGGCGCGCGACCTCGTGGAACTTCTGACGTTCGTGTTGCCGCCGACGGCCGAGCGTGAGGCGATCGATCGTCACGTGGAAACCCTGCGCGACGCGCTGATCAAGGCCGGCGTCTCGACCGGGATCGAGCGCGACGCATTCTTCGAAGGCTTCCGTTCAGAGATCAAGGTGCAGGCGATCAACCGGATCGGCCTGCAATTGCTGTTCGGCGCGCAGTTCCAGCTCGCGTACCTGGCGCGAATCAATGCCACGATCGAGCGCCTGCTCGATCTTTATCATTGAGCGCTCTGCGTGCGGACGTCCTGGGTCTGCGTGTCGGTCACCTCGCGAGCGGATCCGGACGCAGCTGAAAATGTATCGCCAGCGGCTTGCTGCCTTTTCCGCCTTCCTTGAGCCAGGGCGTGCGGTCGCCGCTAGTCGTCCATAGCCCGCGGCCTTTCCAGCCGGCATTGGGATCGTCGATGCGTCCATCGAGCCCCTTGGCGTAGAAGCTCAGCGGGTAAGGCAGGCGCAGCACGATCATCTTGCCGTCTTTGAGCGCGATCAGGCCGTCGTTGAGGTTGCCGGTAGATATCGGCACGTCGTCGCCGAGCCCCAGGGTGTTGTGCTGGTCGACCCAGGTGTAGTAGCTCGCCTCGGCGCTGTTCTCGCCGATGCCGTCGAAGCCCGGCCCGGGATATTGGTAGACCGACCAGCCTTCCGGACAATGATCGCCGGTTGCGGTCGGACCGTTGAGCGGGCCTTTGCATTTCGACCGGTCGAAGCTGCCGAGGTGTCCGCTGCCGAGCGACACCCAGACCACGCCCTTGGAATCGATGTCCCCGCCGCGGATGCCAAAGTACGGTTTTGGCACGTTGTAGATCTCGGCGAGCGCGGTCGCCGGCGGGTTCGGGCCCGGGTCGAGCCGCACCACCGCGGCGGTGCCGCCGAACACGCCGACCGTGCCCCAGATCGAGCCGTCGACCGGGCTCGGCATCACCGCGTAGAAGCCTGAACCGCCGGTGATGCGTTTGTCCTTGGTAGGATCGACCGGCTGGTCGGGCTCCACATAATCGTCGCGCTTGCCGTTGCCATTGGTGTCGAGGACGAGCGCGGTCCAGCCTTGCGCCTTGGCGGCGTCGCCGGTTTCGTCAAATACCTTGGTGTTGACCCAACCGAGCACCGGCCCGCCGCCGCTCGTCCACAGCGTGTCGTTCTTGTCGTAGCCGAACTGCAGGTGATGGGTGCCGAAGCAGGTGTCGACGAAGGCGTACTTCATGGTTTTGGGATCGAGCATCGCGATCTGGCGCATGCTGCGCGTGAGCGGAAACAACTTGGCCGAAGGATGCTCAGAACCTTTGCCGCAGAAGTCCGGATCCTTCGGGGCGCGCACGGTTGCGGCGAGCCACAGCCGCCCCTTCCCATCAAACATCGAGTTGTGGTTGTTGACCCGCGTGTCCCAGATCTTCTCGTCTCCCCAGTATGCCGACGGCGCCATGGGTTTCTCCATCGCGGCGTGACCGGGGCCGAGCGATTCCGGCATCTCCGGATCGCGCACCGGCGCGGCGAAGCTCGTCACCTTGTTGGTGTTAGGGTCAAGAATCGGCAGTGTGTCGGTTGCATATTCGGGCGAGCCGAACAGCAGGCCGTACCCGTTCACGGTCGGGTTGCGCCGGTCCGACGAGATTAGGTCGTGCAGATACTTCTTTTGATCACCCCATTCCCAGGTGGTGATGACGAGGTTGCGCTCGACGCCCTGCGGTCGCGGTGGCTTACTCGCCGGCAACTCGCCCTTGGCGACCCGATCGGTCCAATCGCCGAAATATTTGAACGGCACGCCGCCGAGCTGACCGGCGAGCGGGTTCACCATCAGTTCCGCCGCCTGGCCTGATTGCACGCGCCGCATCCACGCGTCCTCTCCGGAAGCGAATGTGCCGAAGGCCGCCGGAATGGTGCGGGTCGCGAGCTGTCCGAGCTGGTGGCAGCCGATGCAAGCCTGGTTCTTGATCGCGGTCAGCCAGGCCGTCTGGGTCACCTTTTCGGGAATGTCGCTCTTACCGCCGAATTGGCTCTGGTCCGGAATTTTCAGCATCGCGTACCAGTAGATCGCCGGATAGTACTGGGCGGCCGCTGCATCGTTAGGGGCCTTCACCGCGGTCAGATTGAGCTGGGTGCCGGGCTCGCCGTCGACCTTGGGCGAATCGACGAGGCCGTAGCCGCGCACCCACACTTTGTATTTGGCCTTGGGCAGATCGGGCACGACATAATGCCCGGCATCGTCGGTGACGACGATCTTGGCAAACTTGGTCGGCAGGTCGGTGGTTTCGGCGATCACCCAGACGCCCGCCTCCGGACCATTGGGTCCGGTGACGACGCCACCGATATCATCGGCGTCAATTGCAACCTGGCCGGCGGCCGCTCCCGGCTGGGCGCGCACTGGCGTGGCGGTGCCGGTGAGCCACAACCCAACTGCTGCGCTTGCGATCGCGTTGATCGCGACGCCTGCTAGAAGGCGGCTGCTTAGCGTCATGGTGTCCTCCCTGCGCTCGTCGCTCCGGCACCCGCGACGGGATCGGGTCGACCGGAGGCGAACGTCTTCGTCAACAGCTTGACGCCGAGATTGATAGCACGTCCACGCTCATTCGAGCATCGCTGGGTGGTCCGCGGCGCATTGAGGTAACGAGTGCCGCCGATTTGAAATTCCTGCATCATCTGCCGCTAGTGGCGTGCGGCCGCTGATCGGTCTTAAATGGGTCAACCGGCTGGCCTATTGGCCGCAAGCACCGGACCCGGTGAGCCGGCGTCCGGCAAGGAGCAACATCATGACTCCGTGGTACATGGTCGGCATCAAGACGACCAATAAGTCGACGGGCGTTAAGGTTGAGGCCGAGGATGCGTTGATCGCGGCCCTGAAAGTCAAGCAGGAAAACCCGTCCGCCATGATCACGTATGTGCGCAAGCACAACGCGCGCGGCGATCGTCGCCACCCGCACGACGCCGCCGCGGCGCAATCGCGCTGATGGTGGCGGGACGCCTGCGATGAACGACCGTTCGACCCGCCGGCCTACCCCCGGCCTGCTCGCTTGGGCGTTACTGACGCTTGGCGCCGTGGCATTCGGCGCTCGCGCCGATTCACCCGGCGTCTGGTCGGTCAAGTCGCATCTGCCGGAACCGCGCGGCGAGACGGGAATGGCCGCCGCCAACGGCAAGCTCTACGTTCTCGGCGGCGCCGAGCTCGGCCGGGAAGCATCGTCGCTGGCCGAGGAATATGACCCGGCGACCGGCCAGTGGCGTGGTCTGGCGCCCCTTCCGCGCGCAACGAGCCATCCGGGGGTCGCTGCACTTAACGGCAAGCTCTATGTGGTCGGCGGATTTGCCGCCAACGTTCATGCCGGCGCTCTCGACACGATGTTCGAATATGATCCGGCGACCGGCACGTGGCACACGCTCGCGCCGCTCGCGAAGCCGCGCGGCTCGGTCGCTGTTGCCGCGCTCGACGGCAAGCTTCATGCGATCGGTGGGCGCGGCCTCGACAAGGTGACGGTTGCCACCCATGAGATCTTTGACCCCGCCAATGGGACGTGGCGTGCAGCTGCGCCGCTACCGGTCGCGCGCGACCACCTCGCAGTCGTCGCCGTCGGCGGCAAGTTGCACGCAATCGGCGGCCGGACCAACAACAACACAACCGACAATACCGCGCTGCACGACGTCTATGACCCGGCAACCGACAGCTGGAGCAAGGCGGCGGCGATGCCGACGGCGCGCAGTGCGCTCGCGGCGGCGCTCGTTGGAGGCCAAATCATTGCCGTTGGCGGCGAATGCGACCACGGCCACACCTTCAATCAGAACGAGGCTTACGACATTGCGGCCGACCGCTGGATCACGCTGGCATCTCCGGTCGGCCGTCACGGCTTCGGCGGAGCGGCTCTGGGGGATGAGGCCTATTTCGCAGGCGGCAACAAGGGTTGCGGCGGCGGTGATATGACCGATGAGTTGTTGATGTTCAGGTTGCCTTGAGGGCGTCCCGAAACGGTCTCGGGTAGTTACCCAAAATAGGCCTCGCGCACCTCGCGGCGATACGCGAGTTCGCTTGGGCCCCCGCTGGCCACGACGCGGCCCTTGGCGAGCACATAGCCGTAATGGGAAATGGCAAGTGTTTGGTGTACGTTCTGCTCGACCAGGAAGACCGTGATGCCGCGCTCGTTGATGTCTCGGATGATCTTGAAGTTTTCTTTGACATAGATCGGCGAGAGCCCGAGCGAGGGCTCGTCGATCAACAGCAGCTTCGGCGCCGCCATCAAGCCGCGCCCGATCGAGATCATGGCCTGCTCGCCCCCGGACATCGTACCGGCAAGCTGCGGGCGCCGTTCCTTAAGCCGCGGGAAGATGCCGAAGATCCCGCTCATGCGCTCCTGCAACGCGGCCTCCGAGCGCTCTTGATAGCCGCCGAGCCGCAGGTTCTCTTCGACCGTGAGCTTGGGGAACACTTTGCGTCCCTCCGGGATGCAGGCAATGCCGGCGGCGATGATCCGGTGTGTCGGCAGGCCGGTAATGTCATGGCCCTCGAAGATGATACGGCCCGCGCGCGGGGGTGTGAGCCCGAGGATAGAGCGGATCAGCGTCGTCTTGCCCGAGCCGTTTGAGCCGAGCAGACATGTGATGCGTCGAGGCTCAGCGGTGAGCGACACCGCATCGAGCACGTCCGCCTTGTCATAGGCGGTGGTGACGCCGTCGATCTCGAGTCGTCCCGTCATCACGCCACCCCGAGATAAGCTTCCTGCACCAGCGCGTCGGCGGCGACCTGCCGGTAAGGCCCTTCGGCGATCTTGCGCCCGAAATTGAGCACGACACAGCGATCGGTAATCCGCTCGATCACGCCCATCTCGTGCTCGACGATGACAATGGTCAGCGTTTTGTCGCGGTCGCGTACTTGCAGTATGTCGTCCATCAATTCTGCGGTTTCATCATGCGTCATTCCGGCGGACGGTTCATCGAGTAGCAGCAGCTTGGGCTCGCTGATGAGGGCTCGGCAGATCTCGATGCGGCGACGGTCGATCATCGGCAATCCCGCGACCGGCTCGAATATCCGGCCCACGAGCTCTGGTTCGAAGGCTTCCACCAGCTCGCGGGCAGCCAAATAATTGGCTTCGAACTGGCGCTTCAAATCGGCGCGGCGAACGAGATTGAACCAGAGGCCGTGGTTAAGGCGCTTATGGTTTCCGATGACGATGTTGTCGAAAATCGACAGCGGTAAAGACAGCCGCGAACGCTGGAACGTGCGTGAGATGCCGGCGCGATAGACCGCCTGGGGACTTGCCCCCGTGATATCCATGCCGTCGAATACGACCTCACCGGAATCGGGACGGTAGATCCCGGTCACCACGTTGAAGAACGTAGTCTTGCCCGATCCGTTGGGACCGATCAGCCCGAGGATTTCGTTACGTGTGACCACAAGATCGAGGCGATCGAGCGCAACCACGCCGCCGAAGGCCCGGGTGAGCGCGCTGGTCTGGAGCAGCGCAGTCACGGGCGCCACCCCGGAAAGTACTGTCTGACCGGGCGCGGCAGCAGGCCCTCGGGCCGAAACAGAAGCACGGCGATGACGATCAGCGCGTAGAGCAGGAAGCGATATTCCTGAATGGTCTGCAGCTTCTCGGGAATGATCACAACGATGGCCGTCGCCGCGACCGATCCCCACGGGTTGCCGACTCCGCCGAGCAGCAGGATCGAGACCAGAATGAGTGAGTCGGCGAAAGTGTAGTTGTTGGGAGCGACGAAGCCGCCGACCATGCCGAAGAGCGCGCCGGCGATCCCGATGAGAAAGTTTCCCAGCAGAAAGGCGGTGATTTTCCAGCGTGCGATATCGAGCCCGAAGCAGCTCGCGGCGGTTTCGTCGAGCCGCAGCGCGTCGAGATTGAGGCCCACCCACGATCGCTCAAGCCGCCGTACCAGGACGAACGCTCCCACGAGCAGCAGCAGACTGACAATGAAGTAGTTCATATAGAACGACAGCTCGAGGTGCTTGCCGATCTCGATGTTGTCGTTGAACGACCAGCCAAGTATCTGCATGCCTTTGACCTGCATGCCCTGAGGACCTCCCAGAACGTCGTTCACCTCGAGGAAGGTCCGCAGCAGTAGCGCGAACGCAATCGTGACGACGGCGGCATAGTGTCCGCGCGTGCGCAGCACGGGAAACAGCAGTGACGAACCGATGAGTGCGGCGAGCAGCCCGCCAATCAGCGGCACCAGGAGAGGGGGGATCGCGGTGTGTGAGTTGAGGACCGCCGCCGTGTAGGCGCCAATGCCGAAGAACGAAGCGCCGGCGAAATTGAGCACGCCGGCATAGCCGAACTGGATGTTCAGGCCCAACGTTGCGACGCTGTAGAGCAGGACGGTAACGACCAGCAGAAGCACGAAATGATTGTCGTAGAAGGCCGCCGCCACCACGCAAGCGGCAAGCACCGCATATCCGCCGAGCGCATCCTCGCATTCGGCAAATGAGCGCCCGACCGGGCGCAGCATTCCGAGCCACGCCGCCGCGAACGTGCCGGCAATTCCGGCCCCGAGCAGGCCGATAATGATCGGCTGCTTTTCCACCGCCAGCAATGCGATCAGATACGCCGTCACCGCCGCGATCGCGCCGAGACCGGGCACCAGCGAGGCACGCGTTGCGCGCTGCGGCTGCATCACACCCGCTCGCTGATTTTTTCACGGATCAGGCCGGTCGGGCGCCAAGCCATGATGACAATGACCACGGCAAACGCGAATACGTCCTTGTAGGCACTCGCCCAGGGCAATGCCACCGCGCCGACGGTCTGCAGCGCGGCGAACAGGAATCCGCCGAGGATCGCACCGTAAATGCTTCCCAAACCGCCGATGATCGCGGCCGCAAAACCGACCACACCCAGATAGAGACCGATGCCGAAGTTGATTTCGTTGTAGTAGAGTCCGTTCATAATCCCGGCAAAGGCCGCGAGTGCCGATCCGAGCGCGAAGGTGATGAGCACAATCGCGGTGAAATTGATCCCCATGGTGCGCGCGGTTTCCTCGTCTTGCGCCACGGCGCGGATGGCGAGGCCGAGCTTCGTGCGGTTGAGCAGAAATTGCACGCCGACGATGATCAGAACGCCGGCCGCCAGCATGAGCACGTTGTCGAGCCGCAGGTTGAACGAGCCGAGATTGACGGACAGGCTCGGCAGCAAAGCTGGAAATGGCTTCGGATTGGCGCCTTGAGGATAAAACAGCCGCACCGACTCGCGCAGAACCGTGCCTAGCATCAGCGTGATCAGCAGCGTATTGATGGCGGGCGCGCCGCGCAGCGGCAGCACAAGGTACCGCGCAATCAGCATACCGAGCGCGGCCATGGCGAGCGTCGCGACGATCAACATCGCGACCAGCGCCAACGCCGGTGATACGACCCCGGCGGCCGCCACAGCGACATAGGTCGCCAGCGCCGTGAACGCGCCGACGGTGAGAACGTCGCCGTGCGAAAACTTGATGACGTCGAGGACGCCGAAGAACAGGGTGAAACCGACCGCGACCAACGCGTACATCATGCCGAGCATCAGCCCGTTCATGACGTACTGGGCAAACAGCCCGGCATTCATTGTGCAGAATCGTGTCTCGGACGAGCGACGCTGAGCGCAGCGAAGCAGGGCGAAGATCCGGGATCCAGTCGAAAGCTTCGCGAAGCGACTAGTTTGGGCCGCGGGGCTGGCTTTTTCCTGGACTCCGGAGCACGCGATGGCACTTGGCGGCGACCACTATTGCGGTCCTGGCAGCTTGCGCTTGCCGGTCGCGTATTCGCTCTCGTCCCATTCCACGAACTTGCCGTCTTGGATCACGTATCGGGTGATGACCGGCACGGTGTTCTGCCCGTGATCGTCGAAAGTGATCTTGCCGACGATAGAATCGCGGTCCTTCACGTTGGCGAGTTCATCGATGACTTTCTTTCGATCGGGGCCGACTTTCTCGATCGCGTCAAGGATCATATCCATCGCCGCAAAGGCGAATGCCCCATAGGCCTCGGGCGGATTGTCGTATTTCTGGGCATCGTACTTCTCCATGAACACCTTGCCGCCCGGCAGCTTCTCGGTCGGGGCGCCTTCACGGAACGCCAACGTGCCCTCGGCCAACGGGCCCAGCCCCTGAATGTACGCGTCGGAGACGATGCCCGAAGTACCGTCGAACACCGCCTTGATGCCGAGCTTGTCCATTTGCGCTCGAATGCGCACGCCAATCGGCGTCAGGCCGCCGAAATAGATCACATCGGGATTGAGCGCCTTGATCTGGGTGAGCTCGGCGGTGAAGTCCTGTTGGTCCGCGGTCACTCCGAAGGTACCGACAATCTTGCCGCCCAGCTTGGCCAGCGCCTCGCTGAAGTATTGATTATGGCCCTTGCCGTAGTCGGTCGTGTCATGGATCACCGCGAAGGTCTTGTAGCCCAGCTTTGAAACGAGCTCCGCATTGGTCTGGTTCTGGTTGATCATGGTGCCGTTGACCCGATGCACCTCCGCATACTTGTTGCGATAAGTGATGTCGGGCAGGACAGCACCCCACACGATGACTGGGAATCCAAACTTGTGATAGACGTCGACGGTCGCGATCGCCGTCGCTGAGCAATAATGGGTGGCGGCGGCAATGATCTCCTTGTCGGCCGCCATCTTGGTCGCAGCCTGCACGGCGATGTTCGGCTTGCATTCGTCGTCGAGCACGACGAGCTCGTATTCGTACTTGGCGTTCGGGTCGGCGTTGCGCAGCCGGACGGCGAGGTCGGCCGAGTTGCGGCCACCTAGCCCGTTGACCGAGACGCCGCCTGTCAGGGGTCCGATAAATCCAACCTTGACCTTGTCTTTGGCGTCGGCGCTCGCAACGCATGCGGCCAGCAGCGATGCCGCTGCAATCAGCGTGCTGGCCTTGGCTCGTCCGCTCATCCAGCGTCTCCCGAAAGTCCGTGGCCTGGCCCGAAGGAGGGAGCAAGGCAAGCGTCTAGCGAAGCGGCCAAAGGCGAGAGCGCTGCTCTTTGGCCATCCTTCGCGCCGCGCCGCCTACATCCGCGCTTCCCAAGATGATGTCCGAAAGGGTTCACAAGCCCAACTATAGATGAGACCATCGTCGGGTGGGTAGTGGAATTCGCGCCATGGCGGCGCCCCCAGCACGAACCTCGTTCATTTGCCTGATTGCTTAGTAGGCAACGCGCCGCCGCCAGAAGGCCAACGCCTGATGAGCCCTCGCCCCGAAAGTGCACCATGACTGATCCATCCGCAGAACAGCAATCTTGGCCCGAATTGCCGCTCGGGGCCTGGCGCGACACTTGCGTGACGTTGCAGTTGTGGACCCAGGTCGTCGGCAAGATCCGGCTGTCATTGACGCCGTGGCTCAATCACTCCTGGCAGGTCCCGCTCTATCTCACAGCACGCGGCATGACGACGACGCCGATCTACGACGGTGAACGTGCGTTGGAGATCGCATTCGATTTCATCGACCACGTTTTGCGCGTCGACATCAGCGACGCACGGCGGTTGACGATTCCGTTGCGGGGGCAGCCGGTCGCCGATTTTTTCGCCGGCGTCACGGACGCTCTGGCGCAAGCCGGTGTGCGCCTTGCGATCGATGAGATGCCCAATGAAATGCCGGATCCGATCCGCTTCAGCGAAGACCGAGTTCACGCGGCCTATGATGCAGAGTACGCGCAACGGTTCTGGCGTGTGTTGCTCCAGTGCGACCGCGTGTTCAAGCTCTTCCGCTCCGGCTTTATCGGCAAGGCGAGCCCGGTGCATTTCTTCTGGGGAAGCTTCGATCTTGCGGTGACCCGTTTCTCCGGCAGGCACGCGCCGCTCCACCCGGGCGGCGTCCCGCATCTCGCGGACGTCGTTACCCGTGAGGCCTATTCGCACGAGGTGAGCAGCGCCGGCTTCTGGCCGGGCGGCGGCGCGATCGATTATCCGGCGTTCTATTCGTACGCCTATCCGACGCCCGAAGGCTTTGGCACGTCGCGCGTGCGCCCGGCCGCGGCCTTTTTCAGCCGGGACCTTGGCGAGTTTCTGCTGCCCTACGAGGCTGTAAGAACGGCCGCCGATCCCGCCGCTGTGCTGCTCGAGTTTCTCCAGAGTAGTTACGAGGCGGCGGCGAATCTCGCGCACTGGGATCGCGCTTCGCTCGAGTGTCCGCTCGGAAAGCCTGGCGTGCCGCGGCCGATCCTGTAGGAGTCAGATTCAGAAACACCCGTGCGGTGATCGGCAGGAAAACCAAGCCTTGTCTCCTATGCACCAGCACCAGGCGCAGGCCTTCATCCCACCACGCCCGTACGTCCCCGCGGACGAGCTCTCGTGGTATGGATTCCTGAAGGCGATGCGGACCAACGCATTGCAAATCTGGCCGCAACGAGCCTACCGGGAAGACGTCCTGGTGCAATCGTTCCTCGGCCGCACCCGCTTTCTGCTCAACACGCCGGCTGGGATCTCCCGCGTGCTGGTGGAGAATACCGCAAACTACCGGCGCACGCCGGCGTCGATCCGCATTCTGCGTCCGGTGGTCGGGGAAGGCCTGATTTTGAGCGAAGGCGAGGCGTGGCGGCACCAGCGTCGCACAATTGCGCCCGCGCTCGCGCCGCGCATCCTGCCGGTGCTCGCCCGTCACGTCGTCAGCACCGCCGAGGAGGCCATGACTCGCCTGGCCGCCGAGGGCGAGCCGGTCGATCTGCTCGCGGTGCTGCAATTGCTGACACTCGAGATCGCGGCGCGCTCGATGTTCTCGCTCGAGATGCAGCGTTACGGCGCCGCCTTGCGACGGCTGATAGCCCGCTTCGCCGTAAGCCTGGCGCGGCCTTACTTGTTCGACATGCTGCTGCCGGCCAAGATCCCGACGTTGCGCGATTTTGCTCGCATGCGATTTCGCGCTGATTGGGTCGCGCTCATGGACGAGATCATCGCGGCGCGGCTTGCCGCCGAGGCGAGCGAGAGTCCCCGCGATCTCTTCGACGTGCTTTATGCCGCGCGCGATCCACAAACAGGTGCAGCGTTCTCGCGCGCGCAGCTGCGAGATCAGATGGCAACCATGATCGTCGCCGGTCACGAGACGACCGCGCTCGCGCTGTTCTGGTCGATGTATCTCCTGGCAAGCGCGCCGGTGGAACAGGAGCGCGTATTGCAAGAGGCGCGCACGGTCGTGTTGACGCCGGAGAGCGCCGCCGATGCGCTCGCCAAGCTGCCGTACACCCGCGCGGTCGTGAGCGAAGCGTTGCGGCTCTACCCGCCGGCCTACCTGATTGCCCGCGTCGCGATCGGCGCCGATGCGGTGGGCGAGACCGAGATCCCACGCGGGTCGCTGGTCATGGTGGCGCCTTGGGTGCTGCACCGGCATGCGGCGCTCTGGCGCCACCCCGACGCCTTCGAGCCATCGCGCTTTCTCGGCGACGAACAGCCGGCGCCCCGGTTGGCGTATCTCCCGTTCGGAGCCGGACCGCGGGTGTGCGTGGGCGCCCAGTTCGCGTTGTCCGAAGCGACGCTTGTCCTCGCCATGCTAATCCGGCGCTTTCAGGTTTCGCTCGCCGATACGCGCTCGGTCTTGCCGGTCGCCGTGATTACGACACAGCCCGACCATCCGGCGCGGTTTCGGTTGCGGGAGCGGGACGGGATATGATCGCAGTTGGGCGGATATCGTGATGAAGCTCATCCTCGTGTGCGGCCCGTTCGGCAGCGGCACGACCGCGGTCGCGGGGATGCTGGCCGGTCTCGGGCTTCCCGGGATCGAGCCTTATTTCGTCTCCAACGATGAGCGCACGCCCAACACCTTCGAGTCGATCGCGTTTCGGGAGACCCTGCTGCGCATCGTGTCGGAGCAAACTCTGTCGTTCAATCCGGGCGTCGACAGGGTAGCGGAGATCAGGCGTCTCTACGATCAGATCAGAATGCGCGGCCACGAAACAGTCTTCCTCAAGCACCCGCTCGCCGCACTGCTGATCCCGGAGCTCTGCAATGTATTCGATGCCAGGCTGGTCTATGTGCTGCGGCCATTTGCGGACATCGAGGCGACGCGACTACGGCGAAACTGGTTCGCCCAGACCGGCATGGCTGGTGCGCAGGTGATCTACGGCCGCATGTTCGGCGCGTTGATCAACAGCGCATTTCCAACAACGATCGTGCGCTACCCGGATTTCGTGACCAATCCACTCGATGCAGCAATGAAGCTCGCTCAATTCGCCGGCTTGGGCGTCGACGGACACACGATCAAACGAGCCGCGAATTGCATCCGCAGTCCTGCGCCGCAATCGAAGTAACGAATTGCCACGGCACCATCACGATGTGGCAGGCGGCCACGTCCCTCAAGTCAACACGGTGAGGAGGCGCATGATTCCCTGGGGTTTGTTGCTCCGCGCGGCGATCAGCGCGTCGGCGCCGAGACTTCGGCCATAGCGCTCGACTGCGAACAGCACCATCAGCAGAATCAGAAAAGCGTAGGTCCAGGGCCATTCGCTTTCCAGACGATAGAGACCGAAATAGAGGTTAAGAATGAGGAGAGCCCCGACGATCGCGCTCGCGCGTACGAACAGGCCAAGTATGAGCGAAATGCCGATCGCGACTTCGGTGAAATAGATGACATATCCGAACGGCACGAAGTGGGTGAGGATGAGGTCGTTCACCAGCTTTGCGTGAATCGGAAAGGCGGCGTTCTTGACGATCTCCTCGGTCCAATGCCGCAATCCTTCAAAATCCGGCGGAACTTTCCACAGCGACTGCTGCCACCACATCAGGCCGATCACGCCGCGTACCATATAGCGGACCACATGGTCGACCGTTCGCTGCTCGGGCAATGACCTGAACGCCAGCGCGGCGATCGCCAGGCTGACGATCAAGATGACCCAGAACGTCGGGGTCGCCCAATAGCCCTCTGTTAGAAACGTCAAAGTGTCGGAAAATGGGTCTGTGCGCATCGGCTCGTGCTCCACGCCAGGTCGCGGTCGCAACGCGTCATGGATGTTACACGAATGTCGACCGTCGGGACGGGCGCAATTGCGCCGATGCACGAGAAATTGAGCGCCTATTACCGGTGCCCGGCCAAGTCGCAACCGATCGTGTTTGGCTATTGCGAGCCGGAAGTTCGCACGCCGTCAAAAATGGTGGGGCGCCTGTAGACCGGAACGCGGCGACCGTCCGGAAGTTCTTCTTCGTCGACCTGCACCATCCCTGTCGGCTGGTCGCCCTGCGAGGCGGCCTTGGCGGAATTGCGGGTATTCGCCGGAGTCCGTGCGCCAGGATTTGATGTCTCGGCGCCGGTTGGGTTGGCGCCTTTCGTGTTCGACGCCTTGCCGTTCGTCGCTTTGGTTTCGCCGGCCTTGGTATCGGGCGACTTCGCGGTCGCGGATTTCTCGCCCGGCGCCGGTGCGTCCGCGGGCCTTGCGCGCGGCATCGGTTGTTCAGTCGCCTTGCTCGCGCCGGCGGGCGTGCCGTCAAGGTCAAGCGGCGCGACCGGAACAGATGGAGATACGGTCTGCGTCGCCGTGTTGGCCGATGCCGCCTCGACGGACATCACCTGCAGGTCGGGGGACGCCGATTGCGTCGCTGGCGCTAGCTTCGCCGCAAGATCAGTCACGTGCTTCCAGGGTCCGACGACGACCAGCACGCAGCCCATCCCGGCGCCGAAAGCGGCTGCCATCGGCCACCACCGGCGTTTGCGCGGCGCCAAGACATACGGCGACACGCGGACCGGACCATCGAATGAAGGAAATAGACGCCCCATGAATGCCTGCTCGCTATGCACGGAGAATCTGGAAATCCTTCGTGTCGGAAAGGTGAGGAGACTTTGTCGGGAACATGCTCTTTTGGGACGCGCAAAAGGGCCGGAGTTGTGGCGAAAACCGCGGTTTGCGGTACCGTAGGGGATTGCCTTGGGGCCGGATGCGGCAACCTTGGGCTGCGGCGGAGACATGCAATGCGCAAGCGCTTTCTGCTGACCTGTGGCGTTCTGTGCCTGGGCATCGCGGCGGCCCACGCCGAGGATACGGTGCGCGCCGCCGAGGTCCGCTCGATCGGGTCGGGTGCAACCCTGACGGCGATCGACCGCGGCTACTTCAAGGACCAGGGCATCAAGGTCGAGCTCGACGCGATTGACTCTTCCGCGAACGCCATCGCGCTGCTCGCGCAGGGCCGTTACCAGGTGATCGAGGGCGGCCTTTCGGCCGGCTTCTTCAACGGCCTTGAGAAGGATCTTCCGATCATCGCGGTAGCGGATCGGGCGTCTTCGCCGCTCGGCCACAATCTGATGATCCG
>DATIPA010000029.1:0-1872 GCA_035472475.1 Xanthobacteraceae bacterium
CTGCCAGGTGATGATCGAGGGCCCCGGCCACGTGCCGATGCACAAGATCAAGATCAACATGGACAAGCAGCTCAAGGAATGCGGCGAGGCCCCGTTCTATACGCTCGGGCCGCTCACCACCGATATCGCGCCCGGCTACGACCACATCACCAGCGGCATCGGCGCCGCCATGATCGGCTGGTTCGGCTGCGCCATGCTCTGCTACGTGACGCCGAAGGAGCACCTCGGCCTGCCCGACCGCGACGACGTCAAGGAAGGCGTCATCACCTACAAGATCGCCGCGCACGCAGCCGACCTCGCCAAGGGCCACCCGGCGGCGCAGCTGCGCGACGACGCATTGAGCCGCGCGCGCTTCGACTTCCGCTGGCAGGACCAGTTCAACCTCGGGCTCGATCCCGACACCGCGCGCGAATATCACGATGAGACTCTGCCGAAGGAAGCGCACAAGGTGGCGCATTTCTGCTCCATGTGCGGGCCGAAGTTCTGCTCGATGAAGATCACGCAGGACGTACGCGACTATGCGGCGACGCTCAATGACAAGGAGGCCGGAATGGCCGCGATGTCGGAGAAGTTCAAGGCGCTGGGCGAGCAGGTTTACGTCGATGCGGAGACGGTGAAGGAGAGCAACAAGGTGTTCTAGCTGCCCCCGCTCTCCAACCTGTAGGGTGAATCAATGACGCACGTCACGTATAGAATCGTCCGGCACGATGAAGGCTGGGCCTACAAGGCCGGCGATGTTTTCTCCGAGCCGTTTCGCACCCATGCGGCCGCGCTCGCCGCAGCCAAGCGCGCCGCCCAGGAGCAGCGCGTTCCCGGGCAGACCCACGTCATCGAGTACGAGGACGAGAAAGGCCAATGGCATACGGAAACCGCGGCCGGAACCGACCGCCCGGACACCGACGTCAAGGACGTCGATCGTTGACACGCGGCTGATGTTGTTGGCGCGCGGCACGCTTGAGAGGCAATTAAGCTTCAGGGGTTGCCATGCTCCGAGTTCTTGCGTTGCTGACGACGCTGATTTTGGCGTGGACCGTTCAGGTCGGCGCCGCGACCGCGGCCAGCATCGCGGTCCTGATGCCCGGCTCGAGTGGCATCGTGCCGGGAGATTTCCTGGTGCGGAACGAGGCCAGGATCAAGGGCGCCGGTATCCGCACCATCCTGACGACATCATCAGCGACGGCCGCCGAAACAGTTGCGGCCGAGGCTGCGCAGGGCCACAAGGTGGTGATCGTCGGCATGAGCAGGGGCACCGTCGACGCCGCGGCAGCGCTTGCCGCGGGCGCGCGGCCGGCGGGCGTCGTATTCGTTTCCGGCATCTATCCGCGAGTCATGGCGACGCTCGGCACGCCGGACAAATTGCCCGCAACCCTCGTTATCCATCACAGCCGGGATGCCTGCAAATTCACGCTGCCGATCGGCGCCACCGAATTCGTCACCTGGGCGCGGGGCAAGGCGCGGCTGCAATGGATCAACACCGATGGAGACCCGGGACCAAACCCGTGCAATGCACACGGGGCGCATGGTTTCTTTAGGCAGGATGGGCCCGCGGTCTCCGCCGCCATCGCTTTTATCCGGTCACGGTGAAACGAGGCACAAAGTGGATGAGAGTCCGGCACGTCGCGCCGCTTCCGCGCCGTTCAGCAATTTTTGCAAATGCTTGGCGTAGGCCCTAGCGGATCCACGGCTTCGCGTCCGGGGGTGCTCTCATCCTTGCGCACGGCGGGCGGCAGCGTGCTTTGCGTCGGCTGACGGTGGCCAACGGGTGCCTGCGGTATACCCGTCGCAGGACCCGCCGATGCAGGCGGCGTTGGCGTCGGACCGGGCGAAACGCGGCGTTGCTCTTGCGCTGCGGTAACAGAGCCCAGCAGAACC
>DATIPA010000030.1:0-5526 GCA_035472475.1 Xanthobacteraceae bacterium
GCAGCGCGACCAACTTGGCGAGCACAGTCTTGGGCGAACCGTAAATCAGCCGCTGTTCAATGAAGGTATCCACGGTGACCTCGTCATCGCGCATGTCCGGCCTCGCCTTGAGGATCCCGAGGCGACCGAGTTGGGTGTAGACCTTGTGCATGTGGCCGAAGAAATGTCGGTGGCCGCTGTCCGAGCCGAACGCGCGCGTACGCGCCTCCTCGTCGGTCCCAGCGACCAGGATCGATCGGCAGACACGCCAATTGGCGCCGTCGGCGACCCTCCCTGCTTCCTGACAGCCTTTGCGGTACATCGCCCAATGATTGGCGAGACCTTCCACGGACAGCAGCGCGCTCGAGATCACGCTCCAACCGTTACGGCCGGCGATCTGCACCGAAGCTGAGTCAGGTGAGGACACTGGAACAGCGATCGGTGGGCGCGGCTTCTGATACGGCTTAGGCAGCCAGCCGAAGCCGAGACCGGGGTTGATCGTGTCGTTGATCTTGCCTTTCCAGAACTTGCCATCGAAATCGTACGGCGGATCGCTCGACCAGGCGCGTTCGATCATCTGGATTGCTTCCACCAGCATCTGCGCGCGCACCTTGGTGTCGGTGGACACGCCCATCAGTTCGATGTCGGTTGGCGTTGATCCGGTGCCGATACCGAGGATGAAGCGACCCTTGCTCAGGTGGTCGAATTGCGCTGCCTCGGCTGCGATCAGGGCCGGGTGCCGCAGCGGCGCATTGATCACGCCGGTCGCGAAGATCAACCGCTCGGTGCGGGGCAACAGGCTCGCGGCGAACATCAATGGTGACGGGTAGGGTTCGGTCGCGGCCGAAAAATGTTCGCCGATGAACAGCTCGTCGAATCCGAGCTTGTCCATCAACAGGGCTTTTTCGGTGTCCTCGGCGAGATAGGCGTGCAATGGGCGGCCCGCTGGATGCAGCGGCATCATAAATTGACCAAGACGCAAAATATCCTCCCGGTATCTGAGCGATCGCGCGCGGCACAGTGGAGCATTTTGGGAACCTGCGCTAGCCGCGCGCCATTGGGACTGGAATGCGCTCCTGGAGGGACGCGGGCTTTGACGGCTTCGAGCGAGCCCGCTAGGACGTAGCCACGGCGACAAACCGTGTCTTTGGTGTCAAGGCGCGTGCAGGGTGCAGACAGGGAGGAAGAGCCGGTTCGATGAGTGATGCAACAGAGTCCTGGGAAACGATTGCCGGTTGCAAGATCAACGTGCTGCGCGGCGGCAGGGGCGCGCCGCTCCTGTTCCTGCATGGCGCGCGCGGCGCGGGCGTGTGGCTGCCGTTCTTCAAGGCGCTGTCGGAGCATTTTGAGGTGATCGTGCCGGAGCATCCTGGCTTTGGTCGCTCCGATATGCCGGAGTGGCTCGACAACGTCGGCGACCTCGCCAATTTTTATCTCGAGTTCCTGCAGAGGCTCGGCTTGCGTGAGGTCAATCTTGTCGGGACATCGCTCGGCGGCTGGATCGCGGCCGACCTCGCCGTGCGCAACAGCAGCGCGCTGCGTTCTCTCACGCTTGTGGCCGCAGCCGGCATTCACGTGCCAGGCGCGCACAAGGGCGATCTCTTTCTATGGACGCCGGAACAGCTGGTGCGAAATCTGTTCTTCGATCAGGCGCTAGCCGAGGCTATGCTCAAGCAGACCCCGGACGAGGACGAGCGTAAGCGGCAGGCCAAAAACGCGCTGACGCTTGCCAAGCTCACCTGGCAGCCAAGACTTTATGATCCCAACTTGCGCAAGTGGCTGCACCGGATCGATCGCCCTGCCCTGATTGTCTGGGGTGATTCCGATAAGCTCATTCCGCCGGTTTACGGGCCGGCGTTCCGCGACCTGATTCCGGGGGCCAAGCTGCTAATGATTAGGGATTGCGGGCACCTGCCGCACGTCGAGAAGACCGCCGAGCTTGCGAACGCCATCGTCAAGTTCATCGAGGAGGCAACGCGATGAAGTTCTACATGATCCATCTCATGCCGTTTGCCGACCTCGATCTCAGCTACGACAAGCACTACAACTCGGCCTGGGTGACACTGCCCAACAGCTATTACGATCCGCAGAAAGGCGCCAAGCTCTACAACCGCTACATCGACGAACTCGTCCTCGCGGACGAGCTTGGCTTCGACGGCGTGTGCTGCAACGAGCACCACCAGAACGCCTACGGCCTGATGCCGATCCCGGGCGTCATTGCGGGCGCGTTGGTGCGCGAAACCAAGCGTTGTCAGGTGGCCGTGCTCGGTCGCGCGCTGCCACTCCTGACCTATCCACTCAGCGTCGCCGAGGAATACGCGATGCTCGACAACATCTCGAACGGGCGTCTCATCGCCGGCTTCGTGCGCGGGATAGGCGCGGAATATCACTCGACCGGGGTCAACCCGGCCGAGTCGCACGACCGCTTCCACGAGGCCCACGACCTCATTCTGCAGGCGTGGTCGCGGCCCGGCCCGTTCGCGTTCGAGGGCAAGTATTACCACTTCCAGTACGTCAACACGTGGCCGCGCCCGGTCCAACAACCGCACCCGCCGGTCTGGATTCCATCGCAGGGTAGCCGCGAGACCATCGAATGGGCCTCGCATCCGTCCCGCAGGTACACCTACCTGCAGACCTTCAGTCCGGTCGACCAGCTTGCGCGATTCATGGCCATGTACCAGCAGCAAGCTCAGAAATATGGCTATCAGGCCTCACCCCAGCAGCTCGGATGGGCGACGCCGGTGTATGTGAGCGACTCGGATGAATCCGCGCTGCGCGAAGCGCGGCCGCATATCGAGGCGTTCTACAACAAGTTTCTCAGGATGCCGGTCGAGATGCTGCTGCCGCCCGGTTATCTGTCGCTGACCTCGATGGCGGCGGTGACCGACAAGATCCGGTCGGGGCCGGCCGCGGGGGGCTATACGATCGAGGACCTGTCCGCGAAGGGCATGATCATCTGCGGCGGACCTGACTCGGTTGTGCGGCAGCTCGAGACCTATCAGAAACAGGTCGGGTTCGGGAAGCTGATCGCAATGACGCAATTCGGCACGCTGCCGCACGATCTGACCGTGAAGAGCATGGAGCTGTTCGCACGCGAGGTGATGCCGCGCCTGCGTCATATCGGCGAGGAGCAGCCGCCGGTGCGTGTGCACGCGGCCGAGTAGTTTCTCATTGGCACAGCGCGCGCGTAACGGTGTGCTCGGTCGTGCATTCGCCCGGCGCCGGACGGCGCCCGGCGAGGTAAGCCTCGGACGGACATTTCTCGGAGGTGACGTAGTCGACGCTGCTGCCGGAACTAAATCCCGCTGCCTTGCACAGGCTTTCGGCTGCGCCTCGGCAATCCGGCGCGCCATTGGGCGCGAGCGCGCACAGCGACTGGCCGGACACCAGGCGCGCGGTTCCAAGCCGACCGACCGCGCCCGCAGCGTCCACGGCTCCTTTCGCCGCGCCCTTCGCCATGTTTGAGGCGGCTTCGGCTGCGGATTTGGTGGTGTCGTTCGCTTGTCCGCCGACGGCACCGAGCGTCGACTTCAAGCCCTGGTTCATATCGTCCCAGCCCTTGTTCATGTTGGTCACCGATTCGTCGAACCAGTGTCCGAGCATGTCGAACCAACCGGGCTCTTGCTCACGGGGTGCGGCCGACTGTTGTTCTGGGGCGGGCGCTGGCGGCGCAATCAGGTTGGGCGGTGGCGCCGCACTCGGGGGCGGCGTCCCCTCCGGGGCAAGGCGCTGCGGCGGCACTTGCGCGGAAGCCACAGCGATTGACAGTGCCGCGGACAGCAGACAGGACGCGGCCATAGCCGGAATTCGCGCGCTTTGCCTTCCACTGATCTCGATCATTCGCCCCATGTCCGAGACTCAAAAAGCCTAGAACAGATAGAGCGCCGCAGCAACACCGACAATCAGTACAATAACAGCAATCGTGACCCAGAGGCCGAGCCGCTCTTCAATCGTGGCACGGGCGCGTTCGCCATAACGGTTGAGCAGAAATGCTGCGAGGTAGAACCGAATGCCGCGCGCGACGAACGAAAACACGATGAACAACCAGATGTTGTAACCCGCGAAGCCGGAGGTGATCGTTACGATTTTGTATGGGATCGGCGTGAGGCCCTTGAGAAGGATGATCCAGGTTCCCCAGCGCGCATAAGCCTCGCGGAAAGCCTCCACCTTGCCGCCGTAGCCATAGAGCGAGATCAGCCAATGTCCCACGGTATCGTAGAGCAACGCGCCAATCGCATACCCAAGCACGCCGCCCGCCACCGACGTCAAAGTGCACCAGGTCGCAAAGGTCCACGCGCGCTTGGGATGCGCGAGCGACATTGGGATCAACATGGTGTCGGGCGGAATCGGAAAGAACGAGCTCTCCGCGAACGAGATCCCGCCCATCAGCCACATCGCGTATGGCTTGTCGGCGGCGGCGATGCACCAGTCATACGCGCGGCGGAGCATGGGTGTGCTTAACGGCGCTGCGGCACAAAGTCCACGGCCGGGCGCCCCGGGTTGGGCAGGCAGTTACCCCCGCAATCGATGCGGCAGCAGCGCGTGCGTCAAAACGCGGCATTGGGGAAGCTTGTCGCACCGTCGGGGAAAGCTTGCCGCACACCAACGTATAATTGGCCGGCAGCGCCGCATGTGAGATGGTGTCTTTGCCCTTAGGTGCCTGACCCCCCCACCCCTCCATCAGGCGCCGATTTGATCAGCCCCGCACCCCCACGCGGGGCTTTTCATTTCTGCGGTGCTCGCGTCTTCGCAGATTTATTTTCGGTGTTGTAAATCTGCACTAGTCGCCGCCGATGATTCGGCGCCAAATGTCTGATTATATTTTATGCCGATTTTGGAAGACCCCGCCGATGCCAAAAGCGATGGCGGGGTCTTTCGTTTTGCACGCGCGCGCTACGCGGCACTCACGCCCTTCTGTGGCCCTTGCGGGCGCGGCGCAGCGACGTAATCGCGAGCTTGCGGCGCGTCTTGTGGTCCTTGTGCCGCTTCTCGGCGATCCCGAACAGGCTTTCGCGCCGGTCGGTTTCTTTCCAGATATCGCGGGGCGACACGCCGGTCGCGGCCCACAGCACGACCAAGTGATAGAGAAGGTCGGCACTCTCGCGCACGAGCGCCTCGCGGCTGCCGTTGAGCGCATCGATGACGACTTCGAACGCTTCCTCGCCAAACTTCTTGGCGATTTTGGAGCGTCCTGCCTGCAACAGCCGCGCGGTGCGCGACACCGCCGGATCGAGCTGGCGGGCCGCGAGCACGGCTTCGTGCAGGCGGTCGATCGAATCAGTCATCCGGCGCAAGATACCGTGCTGGCGCCGGAAATTGGTTAACGGCCGATCGGTTCAGGCCCTGGTGCGGGTGCGGATCATGAAGCCGTCGTAGGTGAATTCCGCGACCTGCCACCACAGATACTCGTCGTTGCGGAACGGCACGATCGATTCCCAGACTTTCTTGTAGTCCGCGTTGGCGGCCGAGGTTTCGGCGTTGACCTCGTTCGACGCCTTCAGGCACGCCTCCATGATGGCGGTCGAGAACGGCCGCAGCTGCGTGCCC
>DATIPA010000031.1:0-3811 GCA_035472475.1 Xanthobacteraceae bacterium
CGATATCCTCAAACAGCTGGAGCAGAGCGGTCACGGCGAGATCGCGAACTCGTGGGTCGGCACCGGCCCAAACAAACAGATAGCACCGGCGGACCTCGAGAAGGCGCTCGGCTCCGACAAGGTCAACACGCTTGCCGAACAAGCCGGGCTCTCCAAGGTTGATTTGCTGTCGGGATTGAGCGACCAATTGCCCGAGCTGGTCGACCAGCTCACCCCGCAAGGGCGGATGCCGACCGACGCTGAAGCCTCGCGCTGGGTCTAACCGCAAGGAGCCCGCCATGATCGGCAGCATCATCTGGATCATTATCGTGGGGTTTATCGCAGGTTTGGTGGCGCGGTGGCTCTCGCCCGGTCCCAACAACCCGCAGGGCTTCATCCTCACGACGGTGCTCGGCATCGTGGGGGCGTTCCTTGCCACGTGGATCGGGCAGGCCATTGGCTGGTACCGAGCTGACCAGGGCGCAGGATTCATCGCGGCCATTGTCGGTGCCGTGGTGGTGCTGTTCATCTGGCACCGCCTGGTGGCAGCGCACGTGATCAGCGATCCTGGTACCAAGACCTAGCGGGCTGGCGCACGCTCGCGGAGTGTTAGTCCGGAAAGCCGCAAGGCGGCATTCCGGACGGTAGTAAGCCGTTGCGGTAGACGCGAGCATGAGGCCCGTTACCTTCCGGCAACGGCTGGGGCCATGCACGCGCGATTGACCACATCAATGAGTTGCTGAAATGGCGTCCGTCCCTCGAGCACTGCCCTGCAGTGATCAGCAATATCTTCAGAAACGGCTCCGACCAGGTGGAAAGCCTTTCTGTTGAGCGCGCCTTCGTCATAGGGACGCGCCGGATCGCCAGGAACATGTCTGATAAGCTTTTGTTGCTCGCCTTGTGCTGTGCGCACGTGCACATGCGCAGACCATTGCTGCGGAAACCCGTCCAGCAAGCGTTCATCCGGCCGAACCGTGATCTTGTTCATCAATCGCAACACGTCGATTGGCACCTCGCCAACCTGCGCTACGTCGAATGCGAGGTTCGGCGCAAGCACTGCGATGGCCATCTGGTACGGCTGACTGGTCAGTCGCGCCAACCGGCCGCCGACAATACCGTGATCGATCATCTTCAGAAACGGCGGCGGCACTGACGCTTCGATCGACATGATGTCGGCGGGCACAACACCACTATCGATGATCTCGCGTAGCGCCTGCGTCGCCGCCATCGTCTGTCGCGCTGCGCACCAGGGCTTGAACGAGACTTCGTTCAGTTTGGGGTTTGCACCGAGATCGTCGCTGAGCGCCGCTAGCTTGGGGGTGATGCCAAACACGGTGCCAAAGAAGCTGCCCTCCAAGATATTCACGTCCGATGTAAACCCGGAGCGCGCAGCCTGCACCGCGAGGAGCCCGTTGCGCGCGGCGCTGCCGGCCGCAAACCAGCGCGCCCCGGACGGCGCGTTATGATGCCCGACGCCGGGCGCCGCCAGCGTGAGCGCCAGCGCCAGTGCCTGGGCTGCCTCTTTCGGAGACAGATCAAACAGCCGCGCGGCGGCCGCCGCGATACCAAACGGCGCAGCCAGGTAGCTCGGCCAGATCCCGCGATAAAGGATGGTGGGACCGTCAAGCGCAAGGCCGAGACGTATCATCGCCTCATAACCCGCAACGATTGCCTCGCACATGACGTCCGGTTCGCTCGCCAAGACGGATGCGATGGTGAGCGCGCCCGGAATGACGATTGCGCCCGGCGTTATCATCGAGGCGAGATGAATATCATCAACTTCGCTGAGCCGGGTGAGCGCGCAATTGATCAAGACATCGAGCGCGGGTTCGGCGGGTGTTCGCCTATTGTCGTTTTGGAACCGCCGAAGCTGCCGCGCCTCCTCCGTGCCGGCGGTGGCGACCCAGGCCACGAGGGTATCAACAATGTGGAGCTCAAGCCGAGATTGAAGCGGCTGGGAAGCGCCACCACGGACGCCCTGCGAGACAAAGGCACCAAGTTCTTCCAGTGGCGCCATGGCACGTCGCCTTTGACAGCCTAACCGCTCCTCGCCTTCATCTCTCCGCGCAGTCGCAGCGTCGCGGGGGCATCGAGCGATAGATCGCCACGGATCACAACCCCATACTCGGAACGCGCCGCTTCTCGCGAGACTAGCTCCGCAACCACGTCGGCTCGCACGGCTTCCGGGTCCCGCTCGAGTGGATCGCCCCAGCCACCGCCGCCGCCGGTGCGCACGATCACCTCCGAATTGACCGGCACGGTGCGGCGGTTGCCATAACCGATGGCAAAATCATTCTCGCCCGGCTGGCGCAGCAGATACTCATTGTACTCGCCTGCCTTGCCGCCCCACAGGCCCCAGGGAGGGCATTTCGAGCGCCGCGTCTGCTCGAAGTTCCACTGGCCCTCGACCAGATTTCGCACCCGCACATCAAGACCGACGCCGCCGCGATACTTGCCGGGGCCGGCAGAGTCGCAGCGCAACTCGCGCGCCTCGATCAGGACCGGACACTTGAGCTCAATCGACTCGATTGGTCCGTTGCGCACGTCACCCTGGCAGACCGACACCGAGGCAGACTCTCCGTCCTCGTAGGGACGCCCGCCCCAGCCGCCGCCCTCGATGCTCTGGATCACGAAGCGTCGTTTGGTCTTCGGGTGCACCCCGAAGAACACGACGGTGCCGCCGAGCAGTCCGTGATGCGCCGCTGGAACCCGATCCGGCATGGCAGGGGCGAGCGCGTGAATGATGGTGTCGACCACCGTCGGCACGATCGTGCTCCAGCCCGCCATCGGCGCCGGAAAGCGCGCCATCATGATGTTGCCCTCGGGGATGACGACCTTGAGGGCGCGGAACGACCCCTCATTGACCGGTTCGAGCGGCCCGGTTAACGCTTTGTAGGCGACGCGCGCGCCCGCGTAGGTGCGCGAATTGATTCCAGCTTTGCGCTCGGGCGAGCATTTGGAGAGGTCGATTGTCATGTCGCTGCCGGCGATCGTAATCTTGGCGTGGATCGGCACCGGCTCGTCGCGCTTGACCCCGTCGTTATCCATGGCGGCTTCCGCCTCATAGACACCGTCCGGCAGCTTCTCGACGACATTGCGGCACTTGCGCTCGGTTTCATCGAAGATCGTATCGATCGCCGCCAAAATCGTGTCGCGGCCGTATTTGTCGAACAGCTCATCGGTCCGGCGTGCCGCCAGACGGCAGGCTGCCATCTGCGATTTTAGATCGCCGAGCGAGGATTCGGGAAAGCGGATGTTGTCCTTGATGACGCGGTAGAGCGTCTCGTCGAGTTCGCCTTCACGGTAAATCTTGAGCTGATCGAGCTGCAGCCCCTCAAGCCAAGGATCGGCGACGGTCGCTCCGGCGCCGAAACCGGTGGACGTGCCGCCCACGTCGATCCAGTGCGCCCGCACCATCGCGAACATCAGCAATTCGCTCCTGTAGAAATAGGGCGTGTAGATGACGATGTTGTTGAGATGCTGGCCGGCGACCGCCTGATGGTTGGTGATGATCACGTCACCGGGCCGGAAGCCTTTCTCGCCGTATCGCTTCATTCCGTCGACGATGATGACGCCGAGGTCGGCGACGAAGTGCGACACACCGCCGACGTTCTGCGAAATGAGCTCGCCCTTCGGGTTGAGCAGCGCGGTGCAATAATCGCGCACCTCGTAGATCATCATATTGTAGGAGGTGCGCTGCAGGTCGGCCGCCATCTCGTTCGCGATCGCCGGCAACGCGTTGCGGATCACTTCCAGAGTGACCGGATCGAGTTTGACGCTCATGCGGCGCCTCCAACCGTGACCACCAACTCGCCCGACGGTGCCACTTGGC
>DATIPA010000032.1:0-23182 GCA_035472475.1 Xanthobacteraceae bacterium
GGCGCGTTCCAGCTCCCCTGGCTGGTTGGCGTCATAGAGAATCAACGGGTGCAGGTTGCCGTCGCCGGCATGAAACACATTGGCGACACGCAGCCGGTATTTGTCGGAAAGCTCACGCATGCGGGCGAGGACCAGCGGCAACCGCGCGCGCGGTATCGTCCCGTCCATGCAGTAATAATCGGGCGATATGCGGCCGACCGCCGGGAACGCGGCCTTGCGGCCGGCCCAGAATAGCAGCCGCTCCTCTTCCGAGGTCGACGCCTTGGCAAAGGTGGCGCGACACTCCTGCGCAATCCTATCGACCCGGCCGATCAACTCGTCCACTTCGGCCTGCGGACCGTCGAGCTCGACGATCAGCAGCGCCTCGACGTCGAGCGGGTAACCTGCATGGACAAACTCCTCCGCCGCGTGGATCGCCGGCCGGTCCATCATCTCCATTCCGCCCGGAATGATCCCGGCACCGATGATCCGCCCGACGCAGGCACCGGCGTCCTCAGACGAAGCAAAGCCGAGCAACAAGGCGCGCGCGGTTTCCGGCTTCCGCAGAATGCGGACGGTGATCTCGGTGACTACGCCGAGGAGACCCTCCGAACCGGTGACGATGCCAAGCAGATCATAGCCGGCGGCGTCGAGATGCTTGCCGCCCAGCCTGATGACCTCGCCGGTCATCAGCACCATCTCGCAGCCCAGCACGTTATTGGTGGTCATGCCGTACTTGAGGCAGTGAACCCCGCCGGAATTCTCCGCGACATTGCCCCCGATGGTGCAGGCGATCTGCGATGACGGGTCGGGGGCGTAGTAGAAACCGGCATGCTCCACCGCAAGCGTGACCGCCAGGTTGGTCACCCCGGGCTCGACCACGGCGACCCGATTTTCAAAATCGATCTCGCGGATGCGGTTGAATTTTCCCATGCCGAGCAAGACGCCGTCGCCGAGCGGCAACGCGCCACCGGACAGCGAAGTACCGGCGCCGCGCGGCACCACCTTGATGCCGTGCTCGTGGCAGTAGTGCAGCACGCGAGTGACCTGCTCGGTCGATTCGGGCAGAACCACCACCATGGGAAGCTGGCGGTAGGCGGTGAGCCCGTCGGTTTCGTAGGGTCGCATGGCGCGCTCGGACGCGATCACCCCCTCGCCGGGAACAATTGCCCGCAGCGCAGCAACGACCTCGTCGCGACGGGCGAGGACTTGCGCATCGAGTTCCGGCATTTTCAGCGTCATGTGACCTCTTTGCCACGTGCCGTCGGATTATAGCGATCGCCGAAAGAAAATGCGCACGCTCCCTCATCAGAAGCTTTGACCGCACGAACTCCACCGGTGACACAACTCGCATGGTTCACGCCGTTCAATGCGTTGCGAGATCAAGAATTTGCCGCAAGTGTGAATGTCATAAAGCTGTCGCAGGAATTCAGTCCCGCCGTACGGGAGTAATCTGTCCGCCGCTTCCCGTGCACGCCACGCGCGCGTGCCCTCATTCGTCCCGCGAGGCGTGGGAACTCTTTTCCGGGCATCGAATTATTCATCGCACTCGGAGGCGAGGCGCGGCATGAGCGAGCGCGTAGGCGACCAGCAGGCGGGCATGGCGCGGTCTCCGGCCAGCGCGGCCGATATGACGCGTTTGCCCTTCGGCACCGGAATCGAAACCCGCTCGATGAGCGAGGTTCTGACGGCCATTCGCGATCGGGCGGAGGATGCGGCTGCGCGCACGATGCAGTTGCGCGGATCCGACAGCTTTTCGTTCGGTATCGAGGAGGAATATTTCGTCGTCGATGCCGGAACCAAAGCCATCGTGCTGACACGGCCCGCGCAATTCCTTGCCGACGCCAAGCGCACGCTCGGCGACCAGGTCGCGGTCGAAATGCTGCAGTCGCAGATCGAGGT
The DNA here is from genome assembly GCA_035472475.1 of Xanthobacteraceae bacterium. GTDB lineage: Bacteria > Pseudomonadota > Alphaproteobacteria > Rhizobiales > Xanthobacteraceae > JAFAXD01. The sequence continues at coordinate 1,882 of DATIPA010000032.1, forward strand.
CGCGACCCTGCCCCATGTCGACATGGCCACCGCGCGAGCGGAGCTCAAATACCTGCGACAGAGCCTCGCGCGGGTCGCCGGGCAGCACGGCTTGGCGATTGTTGCGTCCGGGACTTACCCGACCGCGGACTGGTGGCAAGCGCAGCCGTCGGCCGGCAGGCGTTACGAGACCATCATGCATGACCTCGGCGCGGTCGGAAAACGCGACATGCTGTGCGGGCTGCACGTGCATGTCGAATTGCCCAACGGCGAGGACCGGGTCGAGGTCATGAGCCGGATGCTCCCCTATCTGCCGTTGTTCATTGCGCTTTCAACCTCGTCGCCATTCTGGCAATCGCAACCGACCGGCCTGATGGGATATCGGCTTGCCGCATATGACGAGCTCCCACGCACCGGCATCCCCGAATTGCTGCGCTCGCGCGAGGAGTTTGACGCCTATGTGGAGGCGCTGACGCGCGGCGGCGTGATTGACGACGCGAGCTATGTCTGGTGGGCGATCAGGCCGTCCCTACACCACCCGACGCTCGAATTGCGCGCCCCCGACAGCTGCACGTTCGTCGACGATTCGATTGCGATCGCAGCGCTCTATCGGTCGCTCGCCCGCATGCTCGTGCGCGACCCGCTGCGCAACGCCGATCTCACCGCCGTTGAGCGCGCAATCATCGTCGAGAACAAGTGGCGCGCGCAGCGCTACGGTATCCACGGCACCCTCGTCGACGAGCGCAGCGGGTGTGCACAGCGCGTGCCAGACGTGCTCGACGATGTCCTGGACGACGTCCTTGCCGACGCCGAGGCGCTCGGCTGCATGCCCGAAGTGTTGCGCTGCCGGGCGATCGCCAGCGGCGGTACCTCCGCTGACGCTCAACTCGCGGTATTCGACGCAGAGGCCAAGAGCGCGGGACGCAGCGCGGCGCTCGCCGCGGTCGCGGATTGGCTTGCCGCAGCGACGTTGCAATAGATCACGCTCGTTGGACCACGATCATTCGTCCGCCGGCCACGCGGTCTGGACAACGAGGCCGCGCGCGCGTGCATCGCTCACTCCGAGGGCACGCAGGGCAAACAGCGCGAGTTCCCTGACCGCATCCCGTTCCGATTCGCGCAACGTGCGTGGCGCCAGGGGACCGAGCAGGCCCTCGATCAACAGGCCGACCACCGCCGCAGCAGCACGCGCCGGCTCCTGTTCAGGCAGATGTCCCCCCTCGCTTGCTGCGCGGATAAGCGGCTCGAACTCGGCCACCAGCGCCCGTCGGTACTGCAGGCCCGGCGGATCGCCATGCAGCTCGAGCGGCTCGGCCAACACCGCCAAAGCGAGACGGCGCGCACGTACCGCCCGCGCGGAAAACACAATGACAGCAGCCGCCAACGCCGACAAAGGTCCGGGCGCCGCGGCGGCTGCCCGCCGGATGGCCGCCACTTCGCGTTCGGCGATGCCAGCGACCAGCGCCGCCACCAGATCGGTTTTCGAGGGGAAGTACCTGTATACGGTGCCAGCCGCGATACCGGCTCGCGCTGCGACCGGCACGATCTGCACCGCATCCATCCCGGATTCTGCCGCGAGCTCGCCCGCGGCCGCAATGATCGCGGCGTGACGGATAGCCAGCCGGTGCAGGACCCGTTCGGTGCGGCGGTAGGCCATTGACGCGACCGCAAGCGAGGCAATGAACATCAATGATAGTAACGGAGCGAGACCGGCTTAGCTTTTCAAATCGTCGCTTACTCACTGCTTCCGTTCCGCCAGCGCCTGTTCGCGTAGTTTGGTGAGCGTGGTCGCCGGCGAAATCGCATCCGGATCGATCTTGATGTGCAGGATTGAAGGCTTGCCGGATGCGAGCGCCGCCTTGAACGCCGATGCGAACTCCGCGGTGTTCTCGACGGTCGCCCCAAATCCGCCGAAGGCGCGCGCGTAGGCGGCAAAGTCGGGGTTCTTGAGCACCGTCGCGGATACGCGCCCGGGATATTCGCGCTCCTGGTGCATGCGGATGGTGCCATAGAGCGAATTGTCGAAGATCAGCACCGTGATTGGCAGGTTGAACTGTATGGCGGTCGCGAATTCCTGACCGTTCATCAGAAAATCGCCGTCGCCCGAAATCGCCAGCACCGTGCGATCCGGGTAAAGCCGCTTCATACCGATCGCGGCCGGAACCCCGTATCCCATCGAGCCGGATGTCGGACCGAGCTGGCTCGCGAACTTGCGCACGCGGTAGAAGCGATGCAGCCACGTGTTGAAATTGCCGGCCCCGTTGCAGAGGATCGCGTCGGGGGGGAGATTTTCGCGCAGCCAGATCATCACCTCGCCGGGATTGACGTCGCCCGGCACGGCGGTCGCCGTCTCGGTCCAGGCCAGATAGTCCGCGTGGGCGGTCTTGGTATCCGTGCTCCAGCGAATGTCCGAGGGCGGCTGCAGCCCTTCGAGCGTCGCCGCAAACGCGGTCGGAGCGGCGTTGATCGCAAGCTGCGGGCGAAACACCCGGCCCAGCTCTTCCGGACCAGGATGAACGTGCACCAGCGTCTGCCGCGGTCCCGGGATCTCGAACAGCGAATAGCCCTGCGAGGGCACCTCGCCCAGACGGGTGCCGATCGCCAGCACGACATCGGCCGCTTTGATGCGCGCCAACAGCTTCGGGTTGACGCCAAGCCCGAGGTCGCCCGCATAGCATGGATGCAGCGCATCGAAGAGGTGCGCGCGCCGGAACGTGGTTGCGACCGGTAGCGCGAAGCGTTGCGCAAATCGCGCCACGGCCGCGCAGGCCGGCTCCGACCAGCGGCTGCCGCCGATGATCACCATCGGGCGCTGGGCGCCCCACAAAAGCTTTTGCAGCTTCGCCATGTCGGTTGCGCCCGGCCAGGTCTCGAGCGGCTCGAACGGCGGCGCGTCGGCGACCGCGATCCGCTCGCGCTGCATGTCCTCGGGGAGCGCGATCACCACCGGCCCCGGCCGGCCGCTGCTCGCGGTGTAGAACGCGCGCGATACGATCTCCGGGATGCGAGCGGGGTCGTCGATCTCGGTCACCCACTTGGCGAGCGAACCGAAAGTCGCCCGATAGTCGAGCTCCTGGAGGGCCTCGCGCTCGCGCACCTCGCGTGGAACCTGCCCGACGAACAGGATCATCGGGGTTGAATCCTGGTGCGCGATGTGAAGGCCGGGCGAGGCGTTTGTTGCCCCGGGGCCACGGGTGACGAAACAGATCCCGGGCCGCCCCGTTGCCTTGCCGGCGGCCTCCGCCATCATCGCGGCACCGCCCTCCTGCCGGCAGACCGTGAGCGCGAGATCGCTGTCGTGAAACGCATCGAGCACGGCGAGATAACTCTCGCCCGGCACGCAGAACACGTGTGTCACGCCGTGAATGCGGAGTTGGTCGACCAGAACCGTTGCGGCGGTTCGCATGTTGTCATTGGCACGCACTGGGATCCCCGCCTTGCCGCGATGGCTCGGTCTATATAACAGACTGGCGCGCATGAATCCTTGGGCCTCATCCCGAGGAGCCCGAACCAAGCGAGGGCGTCTCGAAGGATGGAACCAGACTCGGAGCTTGCGGCCTTCGAGACGCGTGGCCTGCGGCCACGCTCCTCGGGATGCGGCTCGAGGAAGAGACCGCAGTATGAGCGATGAATCCCAGGACGAGGTCTTTCGCTTCCTCGCCGACCCCGCGACCCACGACGGCGCCGCCGTCAAGCGCGTCGACACCCACGCGGCCGCGGTGTTTCTCGCCGGCACTGCGGCCTACAAGGTCAAGCGCGCAGTCAAATTTCCGTTCCTCGATTTTTCGACACTCGCCAAGCGCAAGGCGGCGCTCGAGGCCGAGATTGCGGCGAACCGCCCATTCGCCCCTGACCTTTATTGCGAGATAATCCCGATCACGCGCTGCAACGCCGCACTGGCCCTCGGCGGGAGCGGCGAGGCGCTCGAGTGGGCGCTCAAGATGCACCGCTTCGATGAGGAAGCGACGCTCGATCGCCTGGCCGAGCGGGGGCGCCTCGATGCGACTCTGATCGAGGCGCTGGCGCGCGCCGTCGCCGCGGCGCATGCGCGCTCTCCGGTCGTCGACGCGCCACCCTGGATCGCGGCGCTCGGCGACTATATCGAGCAGAACGACAGCGCGTTGCGCGAACGCGTCGATCTGTTCGAGCCGGGCGCTGTTACGGCGCTCACGACGAAAAGCCGCGCGGCGCTTGCGCGCGTTCGCCCCCTGCTGCTTGCACGCGGGACCGAAGGACTTGTTCGGCGCGGCCATGGCGACCTGCATCTCGGCAACATTGCGCTGATCGACGACCGCCCGGTTCCATTCGACGCGCTGGAGTTTGATCCGGTCGTGGCCTCGGGCGACGTGCTCTATGACCTCGGCTTCCTGCTGATGGATCTCGTCGAGCGCAAGCTCCCGGGGGCGGCGAACCTCGTACTCAACGTCTATCTCGCAGCGACGCGCCATCCCACCGACCTCGATGCGCTGGCGGCGCTGCCGCTGTTCATGTCGCTGCGGGCCGCGATCCGCGCCAAGGTGACCGCAGCACGCCTGACGAACGCAGCCTCCGATCTGCGCCAGACCATTACAATGCAAGCCAAGACCTATTTCGCGCTGGCATGCGATCTGATCGCGCCGGTACCGCCTCGCCTTGTGGCGATCGGCGGCTTGTCCGGCACTGGGAAGTCACTGCTGGCGCGCGCGCTGGCGCCCGATCTGGCGCCAGCACCCGGCGCGGTGCTGCTGCGCTCCGACGTCGAGCGCAAGGCGATGTTCGGGGTCGCGGAGAACGAAAAACTGGCGCCGGAGGCCTATACGCTGGACGTCGGGCGGCGGGTTTATGCAGCCCTCGCCGACCAGGCGCGACGAGTATTGACCGCCGGCCATTCCGCGATCGTCGACGCGGTGTTCGCGCGTGATGACGAACGGATGGCGATTGCCGACGCGGCTCGCGAGCATAAGGTCGCGTTCAAAGGGCTGTTCCTGACCGCGGATCTGGCGACGCGAATCGCCCGCGTCGGCAATCGGGTCCGCGATGCATCCGACGCCGATGCCGAGGTCGCGCGGGCGCAGGAGAACTACACGCTCGGCGCGATCGGTTGGGCGCAGATCGATGCATCGGCAACTCCGGATGAGACGCTCAAGCGCGCCAAGGCGGCGCTCGATACCGGGTGAACGCGCCGTTACCTTTGCGTCTCTTGATACAATCCCCAGGCGGCAATCAACGCGCTCAGCGACGCGAGCAGGAAGAGCACCGACAGAAGGCCCTCCTGCACGTTCACGCCGACGACGCGCGCGACGTCATAAAGCACGTACACAACGAACGTGAATGCAAGACCGTAGAGATAGGGCTTGCGCTTGCGCGCCGTCATGAACGCCAGAACCGCCACGGCGCCTTCGAGAATGATCGACAGAATGAGCATGATGAGCCTCCGGCATCGTCAGCGACGGATAGTCACAAGAACGAAATGGCCGGGACATACCCGGCCATCACAGCTAATCGCATGGAGGAGTCTTGTAGCGCTTACGCCTGCGGCTGCGGCTCGAGCCCGCCCGGCTCAGGCCGCGGGCGAGGACGGCCCGCGGGCGGGACGGCGGAGCCGCGCGGCGTGGTCGGCTCGATCACCGACTCGCGCGACGGACGTCGGCCGGCGAGCAGGTCCTTGATCTCGTCACCGGTCAGGGTCTCGAACTCGAGCAAACCCTTGGCCAGCGTTTCGAGGTCGGCGCGCTTCTCGTTCAGGATCTTGTGGGCCTCGGCATAGCCGGCCTCGACCAGCTTCCTGATCTCGGCGTCGATCTTCTGCGCGGTGGCCTCGGAGATATTCTGCTGGCGCGCGACCGAATAGCCGAGGAACACCTCTTCCTGATTTTCCCCGTAGGCGACGGCGCCGAGCTCGGGCGACAGTCCCCAGCGCGTGACCATCATGCGGGCAAGCTTGGTTGCCTGCTCGATATCGGAGGCGGCACCGGACGTCACCTTGTCCTCGCCGAACACAAGTTCCTCGGCGACGCGTCCGCCCATCATGATGGCTAGGCGCGAGGTCATCTGCTCGCGGCTCATCGAGAGCTTGTCGCGCTCCGGCAGCTGCATCACCATGCCGAGCGCCCGGCCGCGCGGAATAATGGTCGCCTTGTGCACCGGATCGGTCGCCCTGACGTTGAGCGCGACGATCGCGTGCCCGCCCTCGTGATATGCGGTCAGGAGCTTTTCTTCCTCGGTCATGACCAGCGACTTGCGCTCGGCGCCCATCATGACCTTGTCCTTGGCGTCTTCGAACTCCTGCTGGGTGACCATGCGCTTGTTGCGGCGCGCCGCCATCAGTGCGGCCTCGTTGACCAGATTGGCCAGATCGGCGCCGGAGAAGCCAGGCGTGCCGCGCGCGGTGGTCTTGAGGTTCACGTCCGGCGCCAGCGGCACCTTGCGCACGTGCACCTTCAGGATCTGCTCGCGGCCGACCACGTCCGGGTTGGGCACGACCACCTGGCGGTCGAACCGGCCTGGGCGCAGCAGCGCCGGATCGAGCACGTCGGGCCGGTTGGTGGCGGCGATCAGAATGATGCCTTCGTTGGACTCGAAGCCGTCCATCTCGACCAGCAACTGGTTGAGCGTCTGCTCGCGCTCGTCGTTGCCGCCACCGAGGCCGGCGCCGCGGTGGCGCCCGACGGCGTCGATTTCATCGATGAAGATGATGCACGGCGCGTTCTTCTTGGCCTGTTCGAACATGTCGCGCACGCGGCTCGCGCCGACGCCGACGAACATCTCGACGAAGTCGGAACCCGAGATGGTGAAGAAGGGCACGTTGGCCTCGCCGGCGATTGCGCGCGCGAGCAAGGTCTTGCCGGTGCCGGGCGGGCCGACCAGCAGCACGCCGCGCGGAATCCGCCCGCCGAGCCGCTGGAACTTGCCCGGGTCGCGCAGGAATTCGACGATCTCCTGCAGGTCGAGTTTGGCCTCATCGACGCCGGCGACGTCCTCGAATGTGACGCGACCATGCGCCTCGGTCAAAAGCTTGGCGCGGCTCTTGCCGAACCCGAGCGCCTTGCCGCCCGCACCCTGCATCTGGCGCGACAGGAAGATCCACACACCGATCAGGGCGATGAACGGCAGCCACGACACCAGGAGCTGGACAAACCACGGCACGTTGTCCTGCTGCGGACGCGCCGTGATGGTCACGCCCTTGCCGTAGAGGCGCTGGATCAACGTCGGATCGTTGGGTGCATAAGTGTTGAACGAACGCCCGTCGGAGAACGTGCCGTGAATTTCCGGGCCCTGGATGACCACGTCGCGCACGCGGCCCTGATCAACTTCAGTGAGCAACTGCGAGAACGAAATGTCAGAGGAGACGGAGCGCTGGCCCGGATTCTGGAACACGGTAAACAACGCCAACAGCAGCAGGACGATGATCACCCACAAGGCGAAATTGCGCAGATTGGCGTTCATCTCTGTCTCTCTGGCGTCCGGCTCCTCGGCCGAGCCGCGTGCATTGCGCGATCAACGGGCGGTGTCGTCTGGTCTATGTAGGCACCACGCCGCACTATGCCAAGCGAAAGCGTAAAATTGTAAAGGATTTGCGCCCATTTGGTGAACAGCGCGACCACATGGCAGGCATCTTCCCGGTCATTTGAGGCGGATTCGGGGTTTGTTACCGCTTTTTGCGGGCCGGAGCACGTTCGACCAGGAGTTGATCGCGCGCCAGCGTGACCATGGCCCCGGCAAGCGTGCGTCGAAAGCGCCCATCGCCGCTTTCCGCCAACGCGGCCATCAATGCCTCAAGCTTACCCAGTTCCACCGGCCCCTCGTCGCCGACACGCGCAATAGCGCGACCCAGGAGGCGCAGCGCGACCTCGGCCGGCAGTGAGCTGAACTTCGGCGCGTCGATCACAATGCCCTCGCGGGGAGCCCCCAGGCGCGCCGCAAACCGCGCGGCCGCATCAACAACTGCTTCGATCGCGGCGTCGGCGCGGCGCATGCGCAAGGCGAGCAGCGAGAGCCGCTGCGTATCGAGGCCTTCCTGCGCCAGCCGCGCGATCAGCGGGCGCAGGCGCGAACGCGCGAAACGCGGATCGCGATTCGACGGATCATCGATGAACGGCAGCGATTTCGCCGCCAGGGTCGCCAGCAGACGTGCCTTGGGGACACGCAGGAACGGCCGAACCAGGATCATGTCGTCGACCTGCGCGCTCGCCCGCGTCATGCCGGCGAGACCGCTGATCCCGCTGCCGCGCGCCATCCGGAACAGGATGGTCTCGGCCTGATCGTCGAGAGTATGGGCCGTGAGCACATGGCGGGCGCCGTGGCGGCGCGCCTCGCGGCGCAGCAGATCGTAGCGTGCTTCGCGCGCCTTTTCCTGAATGCCGGTGTGCGGCCCGGAATGCACCCAGCGCAGCGTTCGGTGAGGCACGCCGAGACGTTGCGCGAGGCGCTTGACCGCGGCTGCCTCGCGCCGCGCCTCGGGACGCAGCCCGTGATCGATGGTGACGGCAATCAGCGCCGGCCCGCGCCGCAGCCGTTTGCGCCAGCGCGCGGCGAGCGCAAGCAGCGCCGTCGAGTCGGGACCGCCGGAGACCGCGAGCAACAGTGCGCGCGCATCGGCGAGATCGGCAAAGAGAACGTCGGCTTCTGCGTCGGATAGCGGGTATTCAGCAGCCGGCACGCTTTTGTTCTCGCTCGGTGGCCTGCTTTACGCTGTTCGACGCGCGCGGATACTTGTTGACGACTTCGCCCAGCGTCGCGCAGGCAAGCTCGCGCTCATGCAGGGCCGCGAGCGACTGGCCGAGGCGCAGTAACGCGTCGGGAGCCTTCGGGTGCTTTTCGTATTTTTTCGACATGTCGAGGAACGCGGTCGCGGCGTCGCGATAATTCTGACGCTGGAACATGCTCTCGCCAAGCCAGAATTGCGCGTCCGCCGCCATCCGGTCCTTGGGGTACCGCTTGAGGAACTCGCGCAGCGTATCCTCCGCGAGCGCGTAATCCTTGCGCAGCAGATAACCATAGCCGAGATCGTAGACGTCGCGCGGCGTCTGTGCCGGGGGCTGGGTTTCGGGCGCAGCGGCTGCGCTACGTGACGGCGGTGGCGGCGGTGCATTCGTCGCGGGCCCGGGCGGCACCAGCGTGGGATCGCGCGCCGCCGCACCCGACATGGTCGAAAGATCAAGCGGCGCTCCGGCTTGGCGGCCGCCGGGAACGCCGACGTCCTCGTTGGCGACGATGGACGGCGGATTCCCGGGCGGCGGCAGCGGCCCGCGCGCCGGATAGCTCGCGTCTCCGGGCGCGCCGAGCGCACGCGGGGCTCCCGGTGCACCGGGGTTCTGACCCGGATCGAACGCATCCCCGCGTCCGCCTCCGCCCGCTCCGCTCGGCGACGGGAGCGCACCCGGGGATCGCGGCGGCGGCGCCACCGCCTGTTGCCGCGCCCCGCCTTCCTCCTGCATGCGCCGCAGCTGATTCTCGAGTTGCTGATTGCGATACTGCAGCTGCTCGATTTGGCCGGTCAGAGCACGGATCTGGCCTTCGAGCTGATCCAGCCGGACGAAAATATCGGAGCCCGAGGACTGCGCGCCGGCTGGCTGCGCAAACGCGCCGCAGAGAGCGACGAGCCCGAAAAAGCGGAGCATATGCATCATGGAGTATTGCCCGGTCATACCTGGTTGAGATTAGGCGCGCGAGCCGCCGAAATTGTGACTAGTCGTTCCGGCGGCAGGCGCAAGCTACGTTCAATCGCGCGCGCCGACGCCGAGGTCAAACGTCGCAACGCCGGACATATCGGTCGGGCGCTGAAGCGCCTCGGGATGCCGCAGGGAGCGGACCGTATCGTTGTAGCCGGCCTGCCAGTGATCGCGCATGCTGGCCGCCGAAAATTCGTAATCCTTCGACTGCTTTTCGTAGTTCTTGGACCGGTAGATGAGATGTACGACGCTATAGACCTTGCGATCGCCGAATGAGCGAAGGAGCCTCCCTGCCTCATTGTCAAGCCATTCGGGCGGAACCTTCTCCAGCGCTTCCGCCAACGTGCGGCGCACCGTCTGCAACCGCTTGAAATTGTCGGTGTTGTAACGGGTGCGGCTTGAATATTGAATCTCCTTCTGCCGCATTATGACTTCGGCCAGGTCCGTAGGCGCGTCTCCACGCGAACTCCACAAATCAACCTGAAAGGCGATCGTGTCACAGCGTTCGCCGGTATCGCCGCCGCTCGTGACCCATTGCAGCGGCGTGTTGGAGATCAGGCCGCCGTCCCAATACAGCTCGCCGTCGACTTCGACCGCCGGAAAGCCGGGCGGCAGCGCACCGCTGGCCATCACGTGTTCGACCTTGATCCTGCGTGTGGTGGAATCGAAATACACGAAGTTGCCGCTGCGAACGTTCACGGCACCGACGCTGAAGCGCATCTTGCCGGCGTTGAGGTAATCGAAATCAACGAGCGCCTCGAGCGTTCCGCGCAGCTGGCTGGTGTCGTAGTAGCTGGTCGCCTCGATCGTTCCGGCTGGAAAGAAGAACGGCGGTGGGACGCGCGCGCTGAAGAATCCGGGTGCGCCCTCGATGATCGCACCGCTCGCCTTGAGCTGATTGAAAAAACTGCGCGCCTGGTCGCCGCGCCAATACTGCTGCATGAGGTCGAACACGCCGAGCCCGGTCGGCGCGGTGATGCCCTCCCAGAACGCGCGCAGCTTATCGACCCGAGTTTCCGGCGGGTTCCCGGCGATCAGCGCCGCATTGATCGCGCCGATCGAGATGCCGGCGATCCAGTCAGGCTCGAGCTTGGCTTCCGCGAGAGCCTCGTAGACCCCGGCCTGATAAGCTCCGAGCGCGCCGCCGCCCTGCAGCACCAGGGCAACGCACTCGAACGGCGGGCGCGGCAACCCTACGTGCGACTTGGTCATCCGAGGTTGCTCGTTCATGCACGCAACTCCGTCGCTCGAGCGATTTAACACGCCTATGCGGGCGCAGCAGTCGCCTCGGGTCTCCTGGGCGTCTTCGCCGCGCTGCGCGCAATCCGCCACTCCTCGAACCGGCGCACCACCACATAGAACGACGGCACGAACAGCACGGCAAGGCACGTCGAGGCAAGCATGCCGCTGAACACCGCAATACCGATCGACCGGCGCGCGTTAGCACCCGCGCCGGTCGCGACCACGAGCGGTACCACACCCAGAATGAATGCGAATGACGTCATCAAAATCGGCCGGAAACGCAAGCGTGCCGCCTCGACTGCCGCGTCGATGATCTCCATGCCTTGAGCTCGCTTCTCGCGCGCATACTCGACGATCAGGATCGCGTTCTTGCTCGCCAGCGCAATCAGCAAGATGAGACCGATCTGGGTATACAGATTGTTGGCGACCCCGAGCCCCGTCAAGGCGCCCACGGTGCCGAGCAGCGCCAGCGGGACCGCGAGGATCACCGAGATCGGCTGGAACCAGCTTTCGTATTGGCCGGCCAGCACGAAATACACCAACAAGATGGCCAGCGCGAAAACGTAATAGATCTGGTTGCCGACAATCTTTTCCTGATACGACATGGCGGTCCAGGCGTACCCCATGCCCGGCGGCAAGGTGTGATCAGCAATCTGCTCTATGAGACCCATGACTTGGCCGGAGCTGAATGCCTGCGCCTGCTGACCCGAGAGTGCCGCAGCCGGATAGAGATTGTAGAGGGTGATGAGCGACGGACCCTGGGCCCGATTGATCTCCAACAAGGTGCCCAGCGGCACCATCTGGCCCTGCGGGGTTCTAATTTTGAGATTGAGAAGATCGTTCGGCTGAGCTCGGAAGCGTGAATCGGCCTGTACATAGACCTGAAACACCTGGCCGAACTTGTTGAACTGCGCGACATAATTCGATCCGATATAGTCTTCCAACGCGCTGAACACCTGCCCGACGGTGACTCCGAGTTTTTCGGCCTTGTAACGATCGACATTGAGATAGATCTGCGGCGACGTCGCGCGGAACGACGTGAATATCCGCTGCACCATCGACTGCGCAGCCGCGTCGGAGATGACGGTATCGGTGACATTCTGCAGCTTGTTGAAATCGACGGTGCCATCCTTGACCTGGATCATCAGGTTGAAGCCGCCGGCGTTCCCGATGCCCTGGATCGGCGGCGGCGGAATGACGGTGGTCGCGGCCTCCGGCACCTGCGCGTCGAACTTGGCGGACAAGGTCTTGAACAGCGAGATCAGATCCTGGCCCTTGGCTTTCTCGCGCGCCGACCAGTCGTCCAAGATCACATAGGCGACGCCCGCGTTGGGCAGCGTCGCGTTGTTGTCAAGCACCGAGATGCCGCTGATCGTGATCACGTTCACGACGCCCGGCGTTGCTTTAGAAATGTCCGAAACCTGCGCCAGCGCCCGATTGGTGCGTTCGAGCGATGCGCCATCGGGCAGTTGCACATTGACCATCAGGTAGCCCTGGTCCTCGTTAGGGATGAACGCCGTCGGCACCCGCGTCATGCCCCAGAACGCAACGCCGATGAGCGCCAACGCCACCACCACCATGAGCGGGCTCACGTTGACCATGCGGCGAATAAGGGCCGCATACCAGCGCTCGGCCTTGTCATAGACCTTGTTGAAGCCACGATAGAAAAAGTTGCGCTGCTCGGGCGGCGTCGGCGGACGCAGCCACAGCGCGCACTGCGTCGGCTTCAGGGTGGCGGCGTTGATGGCGCTGATCAGCGCCGTCGCGGCGATGACCAGCGCGAACTGCTGATACATCTGTCCGGTGAGGCCCGGCATGAATGCCGCCGGCAGGAATACCGACATCAGCACCAAGGTAATGCCGACGACGGGACCGAACAGCTCGCCCATCGCCTTGACGGCCGCCTCGCGCCCCGACAGCCCCGTCTCCATATGACGCGCGACCCCTTCCACAATCACAATCGCGTCGTCGACCACGATGCCGATCGCCAGCACGATGGCGAACAGGGTTGAGAGGTTGACCGAAAAGCCAAGCGCCGCCATGGCGGCAAACGAGCCGATGATGGTGACCGGAACCGTGGTCGCCGGCACCAGCATCGCTTTCCAGTCCTGGAGGAACACCAGGATCACGATCAGGACCAGAATGCCCGCCTCAAACAAGGTGATCCACACCTCTTTGATCGACGCCTGCACGAACACGGTGGTGTCGTAAGGGACGGTGTAGATGAGCCCGGGCGGGAATGCCTTCTTGAGCTCGTCCATCTTGGCGCGGACCTCGCCAGCAACCTTGATCGCATTGGCGTCCGGCAACAGAAAGATTCCGATCCCGGCGGCGGGCGCATTGTTGAGATTGAACGCCTGGCTGTAGGTCTGGGCGCCGATCTCGACCCGGCCGACGTCCTTGATGCGCGTCAGCGCCCCGGTCTGGCTGTCGATCTTCACCACGATGTTCTCGAAGTCATCCGGGTCGTTGAAGCGACCAGTGACGTCGATCGTATATTGGAAGTTCTGGCCGCTTGCCTGCGGAGGCATACCGATCACGCCGGCGGAGACTTCCTGGCTTTGATTCTTGATGGCGTTGATGACGTCGTTGGGGGTCAGCTCGCGCGACTGCAGCTGGTTCGGATCCATCCACACGCGCATGGCGTAGGCGCCGGCGCCAAAGATCGTAACGTTGCCGATGCCCGGGAGACGGGCCAGCTCGTTCTCGATGTTGATGACGCCGTAGTTGGTCAGAAACAGGCTATCGTAGCGTTTGTCCGGCGACGTCAGCGCCACAAACTCCAGCACCGAGGTGGCTTTCATCTGGGTGATGACGCCCTGGGCGGCGACCGCCTGCGGCAGCTGCGCGAGTGCCCACGCCACACGGTTCTGCACCAGGACCTGCGCCATGTTCGGATCGGTTCCGATCGCGAAGGTTACGATCAACTGGTAGGTGCCGTCGCTGGCGCTAGTCGACTGCATGTACAGCATGCCGGCGACGCCGTTGACCTGCTGCTCAATCGGAAGCGCGATTGTGTCCATGACCGTCTTCGCGCTCGCGCCCGGATAGCGCGTCGTCACCGAAATCGTTGGCGGGACCACGTTGGGATATTGCGAGACCGGCAGCCGGACGAGCGAGACGAGGCCAATCAGGACAAACACCAGTGCCAGAACGTTGGAAAGAACCGGCCGCTCGATGAAGAAACGGGAGAACATGAGGTTGCCGTAGGTTCGTTTCGCGACGTACAGGCTTTACTGGTCCGAAAACCGGTAACGGCCTTTCAGGACATGCTCTGGCGGACGTGCCGTTATCCGCCGGCGGTGGAGATCTTCACCTTCTGCTTGTCGGGCTCGACCTTGCTGCTCGGAATGGCGCGCTGAATGCCGTCGATGACGACCCAATCATCAGGCTTGATCCCCGACTCGATCACTCTCAGCCCGTTATCGACTTGCCCGATGGTGACCGTGCGTTGCTCCACGACGTTGTCCTTGTTGACGACCAGCAGATAGCGACCGAGCTGGTTGGTGCCGAGCGCAGTGTCGGGAATTAGCAGTGCCGGCTCTGGACGCCGGATCGGAACCCGGACGCGGGCGAACATGCCGGGGAGGAGCCCATAGTCCTTGTTGTCGAAAATGCCGCGCACCTGCAGGGTTCCGGTGGAGGCATCGATCTGCGGCGCGATGTAGTCGATGACGCCCTTGTGCGGATAGCCCTCCTCGATCTGCAGGCCGATTTCTACCGGGATGTCATGCACGTCGCGAAACGTCTTGCCCAGCCGGTTGAGTGCCTCCTTGACGCGCTGCACCACCGTTTCGGCAACTTCGAAATAGACATAGATCGGATCGATCTGCACGACGCTCGCAAGTTCAGTCGGCCCCGCGACGCCGACCAGAGCGCCGACGCTGACGAGGTGGCGCGATGCAACCCCGTCGAATGGCGCCGTCACCTCGGTGTAGCCGAGATTGATGGTCGCGACTTCGAGGTTGGCCTGCGCGCCGAGAACAGCCGCGCTGGTTTCGGCGAGCTTGGTCTTGGCATCGTCGACGCGGGATTGGGAGGCGAACTGCTGTTGGCCCAAGGTTGTCTGCCGCGTGTATTCAACCTGGGCGTTGGCCTGCGAAGCCTGATTAGATTCGAGCGTAGCTTTGGCCTGGTCGAGTTGCGCCTGATAGGTGTTCTGCTGGATGACGAACAGTGTGTCGCTTTTTTTGACGTTGGCGCCGTCGACGTATTTCTGTTGCTCCAGGAAGCCTTGCACACGGGCTTCGAGCTTCACCTCGTTATAAGCTTTGAGATTGCCGGTGAGTTCAACGTACAGGGGCACCTGTTGCTGCAGCGGCTGAGCGACCGCCACCTTGGGTGGAGGCGGTGGCACGTAGGCGTTCTGTTGACCACACGCTGTCAGCACCAGCAGTGCGGCGCAAGGTCCAAGACCGCGACAGACGCGCAGCGTGCGCCGCCCAACGCATAAGCCGCTGTGCCCGACCGACAACGACTGGTCAATCATACTCCGTTCCCCGCGGGCCCGTTTGCGCGGTGATACCATTTCGGAAATGGGAACGGAACAGCCTCCTGCGCACGCCAAATTTGCGGCAACGCTGTCGCGGTGTCCTCAGCGGTCGAGGATCGCAGCGAATCGAGGGATCGCGCCAAAAGGCAACCGGCGCCCCGAAGGGCGCCGGCCTGCCGTCCCCACCCCAACCGTAAATTACGAACTGGCGTTGAGCACCGTGACCGCGCGCCGGTTCTGCGACCAGCACGAGATGTCGTCGCACACCGCGACCGGACGCTCCTTGCCGTAGGAAATCGTGCGCATGCGAGAGGCATCGATGCCGCGCGAGGCGAGATATTCGCGAACGTTCTGGGCGCGCTTGGCGCCGAGCGCGATATTGTATTCGCGGGTGCCGCGCTCGTCGGCGTGGCCTTCGATCGTGAAGGTGTAGCGGTTGTATTGCGCAAGCCACTGCGCCTGCTTGTCGAGGATCGCGCGCGCCTGCGGCGTCAGATCGGTTTGATCGGTCTCGAAGAATACGCGGTCGCCGACGTTGACGACAAAGTCCTGCTGACTGCCGGGGACCGCCGCGCCCGCAAGGCCGACCTTGTCGGCTTGGCCGGCGCACGCAGCGATGGCCAGCGTCACCACGAGGGCGGCGACAAATCGCGTTGCCCGGATGAGAGGCATCGGCATTCCAGCGACTCCCATTGGATTTTCGACCGGAGGTCGCCCCGATCGCTCGCTTGCCTAAGGTCTACCAGGGCGGTGGTTAAGCGAAGGTTCCGTCAACCATGATCTTGCAGCTGAGCCCCCCTTCCGATCCCCAGATCCGACGGAAAGTATGAACAATGGTTAATGCCTTGTGAAGGCGGCAACATCGCGGCAGCGCATCAACTCCTGCTCGACCCCAAAATGTTACCGGAACCCAACGTGTTACAGTCACGTCGACGGCCTGTGAGTTGCTGTGGTTAAGACAGGAGCGGCGACCAGGCCGGATCCGACGCGTAGCCGGGGGTCTGGACCCGCAACTCGTTGCGGCCGGTGAGGTCGACCGTGAACAGCGATGGGCCGGCACTGCCCCCCGGATCGCGGAAGAACATCAGCACGCGACCATTGGGCGCCCACGTCGGCCCTTCGTTGTGAAAGCCTTCGGTCAGGATGCGCTCGCCGGAACCGTCGGGATTGATGACGCCGATCGCAAAGCGACCCTGAAACTGCTTGGTGAACGCGATCGTGTCTCCGCGCGGCGACCACACCGGCGTCGAGTAGGCACCGTCGCCGAAACTGATGCGCTGCGCCGGCCCGCCCTCAGCCGCCATGACGTAGATCTGCTGCTTGCCGCCACGATCCGATTCAAAGCAGATGCGCGTGCCATCGGGCGCATAGGACGGCGCGGTGTCGATCGCCGGCGCGTCGGTGAGCCGCGTGGTGCTCTTGGAACGAAGATCCATGACAAAGATGTTGGAGTTGCCGCCCTGCTGCAGGCTCATGATCACGCGCTGGCCATCGGGCGAAAACCGCGGCGAGAACGTCATCCCGGGAAAATTGCCGACGATCTCGCGCTGTGCGGTTTCGATGTTGAGCAGATAGACGCGCGGTTCACCCTGCCCGAACGACATATAGGTGATTTCCTGGGTGGTCGGCGAAAACCGCGGCGTCAGCACAAGGTCCTGTCCCCGAGTCAGGTAGCGCACATTCGCGCCATCCTGATCCATGATGGCAAGACGCTTGATGCGCTGCTCCTTGGTGCCGGTCTCGTCGACGAAGACGATACGGGTGTCGAAGTAGCCTTTGTCGCCGGTCAACCGCTCGTAAATCATGTCCGAGATGATGTGACCGATGCGCCGCCAGTTGTCGCCGGGCGTGGCAAACTGCGAGCCGACAAGCTGGGTGCCGCCGTACACATCCCACAATCGGAACTTGACGTTGATGCTCCCGTTGGGCTGGCGCAGGACGTAACCGACCAGCAGCGCCTGGGCGTTGATCGTGCGCCAATCCGGAAAGCGCGGAACGGCGTCGATGTTGCTGATCTTTTCGATGTAGGCTGCCTGGTCGATCGGCGCGAACAAGCCGCTGCGCTTGAGATTGTTGGCAATGATCTGGGTGATCGCGCGCGGCGTATCGCCTTCGGCGGCGCTGCCCGGAATGAAATCCGGCAACGCGATCGGCATGGGCTGGACGTTGCCCTGGGTCACGTCCAGTCGCACAACGGCATTGGCGCGACGCGGGGCGAGCCCCGCGATCGCGCCGGCGGCGGCGCCCGTCTGCAGGAGCAGGCGCCTCGTCAGCCCGGAGCTGACCGGCGAACGATGGCTCATATCAACACAAGTCCTCAGAATTTCGGCGCAGATGCGGCGGCGCTGCGAAACATGTCCTGCGGTCTGAAATCGAGCTCGACGTCGTTCCACGTCTCGTATTGCGAGGCCGGAAGGATGCTATAGGGCGCGCCACGGCGAAGCGCGCGCAGCGACGCTTCCGCCGCAACCCGGAATGCCGGGTTCGAGCTGTCGTTGAGCACAACCGGCTCGCCCTTGAGCGACCCGTCGCGATTGAACCGGACCCGGACCTGAACCACCATATCGGCGACGTCGAGCGAGCCCGCCGGGATATCCCAGAACGACTCGACCCGCGCCCGCAGCGCGTCCATCCAGCTCTGCATCAGGAACTGCGAATTGGGCGTCGTGGTTCCGAGCGACGCGGGGCTGACCATCGTATTGGTGATGGTCTGGCGCTGCGACTCACGCTTGTCGAGCAAAGCGAGCTTGCTCTCGATCTTGGCCTCAAGGTTGGGATCGGGCTTCTTGGGCTGTGGCTGCGGCTTCGGCGGCGCCGGCTTTTTCTCGGCCTTCTTGAGAGCCTCGGCGATCTCGTCGGTCTTCGGCTCGGGCTTTTTGGCCTCGGCCGTCTTCGGCGTGGGCGGCTCGGGCGGCGGCGTTGCCTCTTTTGATGCGGAGCGCACTTCCGGCTTGTTGTCGACGACTTTAGCCGCCTGATCCTGCGCCTGCTTGGCTTCGCCGACCTTGTCCGCCATCGGCTTGGGCGTGTCGGCCTTGGCCGCGGTCTTAATTCCCGCGGTGAGTTTCGAGAGCTGCGAGTCCGAGATGATGTCGACCGGGATCGAATCCTCTTCGCTGATCTTGAGCGGCGCGGCAGAGGAGAACCACAGCAAGGTCGAACCCAGGATCAGCGCATGTGCGGTCGCCGACACGACGACGTCCGTCCGCATCCGGCTGCGGATCATCCGCCATATGGTGGCGACCGCGGGCATGCGGCTATGAGCCCTGCTCCACTTCCGTCACCAGTGCGACCCGATGAAAGCCAGCATTCTGCAGGCGCCCCATCACCCGCGCGACCGTCCCGTAGGTAACCTTGAGGTCGGCGCGAACGAAGATGCGCTCGTCGGTGCCGCCGCGCGCCTGTGTAACGGCCTGCAGCTTGTCGACCAAGCCCTCGACTTCGATCTCGCTGTTCTGCAGGTAGACCTTGCCCTTGTCGTTGACCGAGATGGTGATCGGCTCCTTGTCGAGATCGAGGCTCTTGGCCTTGGTCTGCGGCAAGTCAACCTGCACCCCCACCGTGAGCAAAGGCGCCGACACCATGAAGATGATCAGCAGCACCAACATCACGTCGACCATGGGCGTGACGTTGATCTCGCTCATCATTGTGTGACGCCGGCGTCCCCCTGATCCGGCGGACAACCCCTTCATCATTGCCATCTTGCGCTACCCCGTGTCCCTGCCGAACGGCGTTCCCCGCCGGCATCCCCATAGATCAGTCCCAACTCCACCCGACTTCAGTCCACCCTATCCGCGCTCGTCGATCTGGCGCGACAAGATCGCCGCGAACTCGTCGGCAAACCCTTCGAGCCGCTGCGCTTGCTTGTTCACCTCTGCGGAGAACTTGTTATAGAAAATGGTCGCTGGTATGGCCGCGGCGAGGCCGATTGCAGTCGCGAACAAGGCCTCGGCGATACCCGGCGCGACCACCGCCAGCGATGTGTTCTTGGAGGCTGCGATCGACTGGAAGCTGGTCATAATTCCCCACACGGTGCCGAACAGCCCGATGAAGGGCCCAGCCGATCCGACCGTTGCGAGGACCAGCAGCCGTTTCTCCAGCCGCTCGATTTCCCGTGCAATCGACACGCTCATCACCTTCTCGACCCGCATCTGCAGGCCGGCGAACGACTTGGCGTGGCCCTCGAAGCTGCGCTTCCACTCCCGCATGGCCGCGACAAACAGCGCGCCCGTCGAGTAGGTCGGCTTCGCCGACAGCGTGCGGTAGAGCTCCTCCAGCGACTGGCCGGACCAGAACGCGTTTTCGAAGCTGTCCATGGCCTGGCGGGTGCGGCGGTACAGGATCGTCTTGTCCACCACGATCGCCCACACCCAGATCGACGCCGCCAACAGCCCGATCATCACCAGCTTGACGATCCAATGGGCCTGCCAGAACAGCGCGAAAATCGACAGGTCCGAGGACGTCAGCGGCAATACCGACTGGGCAACGTCGGCTGGATTCATGCGGTTTCCCCTCGGCTTTCCGGCATTGCCGGCATCGTGCCGTCACGCGTCAAAAGTGGCTCGCAGCCGCATAGCCAGCGCCCAGCAGAGCCCGTACCCGTGGAAGTCAGACCGCCCCCATTCGCGGCCACCTTCGGCTTCCCCGGCAAACGTGACCAAACTAGGGCAGCGCTGCGCCCCGATCCCTCGTCCGGCATATCGCCGTAACCGCAGTTAAGGTGCCGTTACCACGCGTTCGGTCGTCCCAAAATGCCGCGGGCCGCCCGTCTCGGCGGAGACGGACGGCCCGATGAATTGAAATAACCGATGCAGGCTAGGCTTGTGTCGGTTGGCCTTCCGGCGTCGGCCGGTTGCGTCGCTCAGCCATGAACTGGTCGAACTCGGCGCGGTCCCGCGCAAAGCGCAGCCGCTCCAGGAATTCGCGAAATTCGCGCTGCTCGTCCTCGAGGCGCCGCACCGTCTCGGCCCGGTACTCATCGAACGCATGGTTGCCGCTCGAGGGGGGTCCCCACCAGCCGCCGCCACCACCGCTGCCGAAGCGATCCATCTTGTCGCGCACGCGATCCATCTTGTCTTGCAGGCGCACCATCTTGTGCTCCCAGTGGGAACCGTTCCGACCACAGCCCATGCGTCCGCTCCCGATCAGAAAAGCCAGCACCCCGAGCCCCAACGGCCACCACACCATGAAGCCGAGGATGAGCAACACGACCCAGGCCGGACGGCCCAACTCATCGAGCTTTGCTGCGATTGGCATGGCAGACCTCACGTGTGAATGTTAATAACATTAACATAGGCCGGTCACTTCGCCGAGTCAAGTAGGGTCAGGTCGCGCGAGCGCCAGTACCTGCGAGACCCAATCCGCGCAAATAAACCAGCACACCTGCCTCGAGCAGCTCTTCGGCCGTCATCGGCAAGGTGCGGCGCGCCGCGTCGCCGCGCCCAAACAGCGACGCGATGCCGTGCGCGAGCGCCCACACATGCAGCGCCATCATCAAGGCAGGCGGCCGGTTGGCGGGAGGCATGGTCGCAATCAACGCCTCGGCCGCTGTTCGGAGCACCGCGAAAGCACGATCGCCGGCTTGCCGCAGCTCCGGGCTGGTGTCGAGCGGGATTCCCGCTTCAAACATGGCCGAATAGTACGCTGGTTCAGCGCGCGCGAACGCCAGATAAGCCCGCCCCAGCCGCTCAAAGGCGGTGAACGGATCCGGGCGTCCGCCGTCCCAGGCGCTCGCAAGCGCGGCCTCGAATTGGGTAAACCCGCGCAATCCGACGCTCGCCAGCAACTCGTCGCGATCGCGGAAATGCCGGTAGGGGGCCGCGGGACTGACCCCGGCAGAGCGCGCCGCTTCAGCGAAGGTGAAGCCGGCGTGACCCTTCTCGGCGATCAGGTCGAGCGCCGCCCGCATCAGGGCTTCCTTGAGGTTGCCATGGTGATA
>DATIPA010000033.1:0-14114 GCA_035472475.1 Xanthobacteraceae bacterium
GCGATTTCGCCACCTGCTGTCGACCGTATAGGCGAGCGCGACGCGCGCGGGATCGCGCGTGTTCCAGGCGTCCTCAGCCATGCGGGCCTTCTGGGCGGCGGTCTCGGCGGTGAACGGCGGAAGCGGCGGCCGGTCCATGGAGTGTCCTCGCTTATTGGCTGGCGCGGGCGGTGACGACGGGGAAGTCGATGTCGGTCTTGGCAACCTCGTTGATGTAGTTGGTCCAGGTGTTGAGCGCGACATGCAGCACGATCTCCATCACCTGCTTGGGAGGCGGGAGATCGGGGTTTTCCTTTCGGCGGCCGGCCGAACTGACCGTTGGCCCTCATATAGCTCCTTCCAGATTGGTGAATAAGGCAATATTATCGGGATCCATCCTCCCAAATTTCGGAAGGCGCCATGGATCGCCTCGAAGCAATGTCGATCCTGGTGACAGCAGTCGACGCCGGCAGTCTCTCCGCCGCGGCGCGCCAATTGCGCACGCCGCTCGCGACCGTCAGCCGCAAGGTTTCGGAGCTCGAGGTGCATCTCAAGACCCGGCTGCTCAACCGCTCGAGTCGGAAGCTGACGCTGACCGACGCGGGCCGATCCTTCGTCGAGGCCTGCCGGCGCATCCTCGAGGAGGTCGGCGAGGCCGAGCGGGCGGCATCGGGCGAATATGGCGCGCCAAAAGGCGACCTGATCGTAACAACGCCGATCGTGTTCGGCCGCCTGTATGTCCTCCCCGTCGCAACCGAGTTTCTCGCGGCGTATCCGGAGATCGACATCCGCGTTGTGCAGGCGGATCGCGTGATCAACCTGCTGGAAGAACGTGTCGACCTCGCGGTCCGGATTGGCGCGCTTCCCGACAGCAGCCTGCTCGCGACGCGGGTTGGGTCAGTCCGCCACGTCGTCTGCGCAAGCCCGGCCTATCTCGCGGCGCGCGGCAGGCCGAAACGTCCCGACGATCTTGGCGCGCACGCCTGCATTACCTTTGAAGGGATGACGGCGCCGGACGCGTGGACCTTCAAGACGGGCAAGCCCTCGCAATCGGTCGCAGTCCACTCGCGCCTCATCGTCAACACCGCAGAGGCTGCGATCGACGCGGCGATAGCGGGAGCCGGGTTCACGCGCGTGCTCTCCTACCAGGCCGCCGACGCGGTCCGGGCTGGCCGGCTTGCGATCGTACTCGCGCAATTCGAGCCATCGCCCTGGGACGTCAGTCTCGTCCATGCCGGCGGGCGACTGTTGCCGCTCAAGGTGCGCGCGTTCCTCGATTTTGCAGCGCCCAGACTGAAAGAGAGACTGTCTCAGATCGAGCACCTGACGGGAGAGGAAGCATGACCGCACCGGAGGAAACGCGCCGCGTCGTGGAAGGCTACTTCGCGGCCTGGACTGCCAAGAAGGTGGACGAGGCCTACGCGTTTTTGGCGGACGATCTTGCGTTCTGGGGACCGACCGCAAGCTACCAGAGCGCCGCGGCGTTCCGGCCCGCCCTCGCGGGCTTCGCCGCCATGACCAAACGCGCGCAGGCGACCGAGCTCGTCGTGCAGGACGACCGCGCGGCCCTGCTCTACGACTGCGAGCTGCCGCCGCCGGTCGGCGTGATCAAGATTGCGTCGTTCTTTCGCGTCGCGAACGGAAAGATCCGCTGGTACGAAACGCTGTTCGACGCCACGGAGCTGCGCAAGCTCCAGGCCCAGCAGCGCGCGGGGTCGTGATCTTTACCGGCCGGCGCGTTCCCCAAAAAGGGCACACGCCCAGTTCCCGACCGCTGCGCTGCCGGGACGTCGCGAAGTCGACGCCCTCAACTTGAGGCCGCGGGTGCCTTGAACACCTGCGGAAAGCCCGACGCCAGCGGCCCCATGGTGTCGTTTGTAACCTTCTGGACCAGCGCTGCGAGCTCCTGGGCCTGCGTTGAGCACACCTCAATCTGCTTGCGGGCGTGAGTTCCATAGAGCGCGGCTGCCTCAGGGAACGACTTCACACCGGCAAGGTCCTGGGCGAACTCCAACGCGCTGTTGGTATTCGCGGTCATGACCTCAATGACTTTGGTACCGACTTCCGCGCTGCCCTTCGCAAGCGTCGTGCAGGTGTGCTCGAACAGGTCACGAAACTCGTCCGAAGCCTCGAATTTCGGCAGTTCGAACGGCGGAAAGCGGAATGCGGCGCTCGCCGGCGCGCTCTGAGCACCGGCCGGAGTATCATACGTCCTGGCGGCTCCAGTCATGGGCTGTTCCTCGGTTGCGGGCGACGAACGCGAGCGGGTTCGACTCGACGACCGGCGTCCAGGTGGGGATGGTTGCTTGGACTTCATGGTGATCTCCCGATCCGTGCAATTCGACGGATTCGGATACGCCCCAGCATGCGACCCGCCGTCCGGTAATTCGTTGATAACAGTCAATTCGGCGAAGTGCGTCAACACCGGCACGTAACCTTACAAAACCTGAGCGCGCAGCTGGTTCCGGCCGAACGATGACGCGACGCCTCGCCGCAGGAGTGCCGAGACCGATCAACGAACGAACTTGAGGTCGCCGAAGGGAGCCTACGCAACGTGCCACGCCTTCATGACAGGCGAACGAAGCGTCGACGCGGGAGGGATGACATCCACCGCCGCATCTCTGCGGCAGAAAAATTGGATCCGCATCCGCCCATCCAGTCCGTGCGCTCGGTATCATGCGGTAGGCGCGCCCCAGCCTGATACCAGTTCCGCCGCACCTCCAACACGCATGCGGCGCAATGCCGCCGTGAGCTTGAACTACACATGAATTGCAGCTTCAGATCGCATTCAATGCGATGCGACCATGATGGGGCATATGTAGCCATGGAGGGTGGGAACATGAGCCGACGCAGTCGCACTACTATTTTGTTACTCGCTACCGCATTGCTTGGAACCTCGATCGCGGTCGCGTCCGCGCAAAGCAACTGGGACGCCAATCATCCGCGCCGCGAGCAGGTCAACGACCGGCTGCAGAATCAGAACCGCCGGATCAATCAGGAAGTTCGCGAGGGCGAGATCACCAAGGGCCAGGCCCGGCAGCTGCACCAGGAAGATCACGCCATTCGCCAAGAAGAGCGCGGGATGGCGAAACTCAACGGCGGCCACATCACGGGAGCGGAGCAGAAGGCGCTCAATCAGCAGGAAAACGCCGTCAGCCGCCAGATCGGCCGCTAGTCGGAACTAATATTTGGTCATCCCGGGGCGCCGCGCAGCGGCGAGCCCAGGATCCGTGGTCCCTGCATTTCGTGTCAGTTCGACAGCGGATAAGGATTCCGGACAGCCGCTTCGCGGCTTCCGGAATGACGCAGCCTTACTCGGCCGCCGCTAGCTTGCCGTCCGTCGATCCTTCCTTGGTCATCAGGCGCCGGACAATGCGGCGCGCGCGGACTGGCCGGCCCGATCGAATGGGAAGTTAACGAAGTAGGCGTTCTCCGGGTCCTGGCTGATCAGGCGCTGCTGGGCTTCGACGATCGCCTTGTCCTCATTGAACGCGAGTTCGATCATCGAGCGATAGAACTCGTCGACTTTCTTGTCACCGAGTCCCCACGGCCGCGTTGTCGACCAGAAATAGTGCGTGCGCGCGTTGCTCTCCGGTGTAATGCCGTTGAGCACCATGTGAACGGGTTCGCCGAGCGGCGTCGACGCGCCGGCCTCGCGTGCGCCGAGTGTGATCTTCACGTGCGAGGGCGGCAGGCACTCGAAAATCTGCCAGCGGTCGATCTTGCCATTAAGGCCGCGCGCTGCCCGGTAGATCGGCGCGGTGTCGACATTGATCATCATGCGCTGGGCCAAGACCTTTTCGCCCTCCACCCGCACTTCGAGCGGCGTGTCGGTGACGCCGCCGCCGGCGAGCGTCGTCTTATGCACGAACACCACGTGGGTGAGGTCGAGCAGGTTGTCGACCATGAGCTGATAGTTGCAAGCAATGTTGAGATAGCCCGGCACGCCCGCCCAACCCGGATCGTCGTTCTCGTGATAGTCCGGGATCAGCGCGGGATCCGCCGCCTTCTCGCCCATCCAGATCCAGATAAAGCCGTGCCGCTCGAGCGCCGGGAAGCGCCTGGCGCGAAAATCGTGCGGCACTGGCGCATCGCCCGGGATGTGGGTGCATACGCCGTCGCGATCAAACCGAATGCCGTGATAGCCGCACTGGATGTCGTTGCCATTGACCTCACCGCAAGACAGCGGCGCAAAGCGGTGCGGACAGCGGTCGCTCAGAATGCCGACCCCGCCGTCCTGGCCGCGGAAGATCACCACCGTCTGGTCGCAGATCGTGCGCGCGATCGGCTTGCCATCCGCGAGTTCGAAGCCGTGAGCGGCGACGTACCACTGATTGCGCAGATAATAAGAGCCCGCCATGACGCCCTCCCGCGTGATTATTTGTCCGCAACTATACGCCCGCGCCGCGGGCCCGCAACGCCTGCCGTCCCGCGCAATTCGATGTTCTGTTATTCGCCTCGATCGACTATCGTGCGGCCCAAAGCGTCGAAGGATGCGCGTTGGAGGGGTTGGACATGCTGATCACACGTAAGGATCTGCTGCGCTCGGCCGGCGCGCTCGCGCTCGCCGGTGCGGTCGGGCGACCCACGGGCGCACAGGCGCAGGACTATCCGAGCCAGGACATCCACCTGATCTGCGGGTTTCCGCCCGGCAGCGGCGCCGACATTTTCGTACGCTATTTTGGAGAAAAGCTGCGGCCGGTCGCAGGGCGCACCGTGATCGTCGAGAACAAGGTCGGCGCCAACAGCAACATCGCGACCGAATATGTGGCGCGCTCGAAGCCCGACGGCTACACGCTCTATCCATTCGCCGGCACGACGGTCGCCGCGACCATGGCTTTGTTCAAGAATCCGCCGGTCGACGTCGGCAAGTCGATCGCGGTCGCCGCGACCACCAGCAACCTCGCCTTCATGCTCGTGGTCGACGCCAAGAGCCCCTACATGACGGTCGCCGACTTGACGGCAGCGATGAAGAAGAAAGGCGCAAGCGCGAGCTACGCCGTCGCCGCCAATCCCGGCATCATCATGGGCGCGCTCTACAAGGACGCTGCCGGGCTCGATGCGGTCGAGGTGCTCTACAAGAACGCGCCGGATTCGCTCAATGAGCTCCTCAGCGGCAAGCTCGATTACGGCATGCATGACCCGATCTTCGCGCTTGCGCAGCAGCGCGAAGGACGCCTGCGCATCCTCGCGGTCTCGACCGCAAAGCGGCTGCAGTCCCTCCCGGACGTCCCGTCGATGGCCGAATCCGGCATTCCCATGAACCTCGATCTGTGGTGGGGCGTGATGCTGGCTGCGGGCACGCCAAAGCCGATCATCGACAAGATCAACAGCTGGTTCTCCGACATCGTACGTACCGAGGAAACCAAGAAATTCCTGGCATTGTCGGGCGCCGACCCGATGATCCGAACCCCGGAAGAGGCGCAGGCCATGTTCCAAAAAGCCATCCCGGAATGGGCCGAGTACGTGCGCATCGCCAAGATTCCGCAGACCTGAGCGTTTCCGCCCAGCTTTCGGGCTTTCCGGCCGCGGCCGCTCCTGCTAGGGAGGGCGCGCGAATCCGCGCGGCCTGAGCATGAGGTTTGCGGGATTCCCGCCGGGTTCATCCTCACAACCGTTGTCCCGCCACATCGAGGCCTGAAAGGACATGCCGATGAAGCGACTGTTCGCGAGTGCCCTCATTGCCGCTGCGACGCTGAGCGCGCCGTGCGCGTTTGCGGAAAAGATCGACCTCTCGACCTGGACCTGCAGCAAATTCCAGAGCAGCGACAAGGATACGATCGGCGTCGTCCTGGCTTGGCTTGACGGGTACTATCAGGACGAAAACGCGCCGGCCGTGATCGACACGGAGAAGTTCGTCGCCAACGCCAAGAAGATCGGAGAGTATTGCTCGGCGCACCCGACCGAGGGCCTGATCACCGCGACCGATAAACTGTTCGGAAGCGACTGAGCGTCGCGCGCAGCGGCGCGCGTCATCATTTGGTGAAGATGACCGCCAGGATCGCGACCGCGAACACCGCGGGAACGGCGGCGGTCGCCACTGCGACGCGCCGCCACCGTAACCATAAGAACAGCCAGGGCAGGATGGCGCCGGCCAACGCCACGACCGGCAGCGCCCAGATGGACCAGAACACGGCCCACAGAACTTGATCCTGCTGACCGCCGGCATCGAACATCATCGGCGACATCATCGCCATCGAGCCGCCGAACAGAATCAGCGCGAGATTGGCCAGCGTCAACGCGATGAGGATGAGCTTCATCGTTCATCCCCTGTCGGCGACGCTCCGTCAGCAGGCGAGCGCCTGCAGAAGTCAGTCCGCACTCACCAGCGTCATGGCTTCGCGCGGCACCGCGGTCGTGTCGAGCATGTCGACAAGGCCTTCGACCTTGTTGGCAACGAAGCGCTGATGCATGAGATTGGTCCAGACTTGCGCCAGACAGATGAGCGTCCGCTTTGCCCTGTCGTCGCTCGTTGTTTGCGCAAGTTCCAGGCATTCGGCCGCTGAACGCCGAAGCCGCTCGGTCCGATTGTCTTTCACGTTACGCCCCCCACGCCTACCCAAACCTTAACCCCGCATTAACCAAAGCAGACCGCGGCGGCGCCCGCGAGTATTTCCCTGTGGGCGGATTAAGTTTCCGCTGGAATGTTGCAAACAGGAGACAGGTCGGCCCGGTTCGGCATCGAAATGAGCGAATTGCGTGGCTTACCCCGCCCCGCACGCGCTGCAGAGCACGCGTGCAATTCCGTTGCACGCCATTGCCACGAGCGCCGTTGACGGGGGTCGCAGGGCGCTCCTAGCGTACAACCTCCGATAGCGCTTGGCCTGACCGCATCATCGGGCCCTCCTCGGCGCCGGCAACGAACAGGAGGCACGCCTGTGTCCATCGCCCAAGACAATGAGGATCTGACCCGCGTCGGCCCCGGAACCGTGATGGGCCAGTTCATGCGCCGGTTCTGGATTCCGGCCGCCATGTCGAACGAGCTGGTCGCGGACGACACCCCGATGCGACTGATGCTGCTGGGGGAGAAGCTGATTGCGTTTCGCGATACGTCCGGGCGGGTCGGAATCATGGACCACCGCTGCCCGCATCGCTGCGCGTCGCTCTTTCTCGGGCGCAATGAGTACGACGGCATCCGTTGCATCTATCACGGCTGGAAGTTCGACACAGGGGGTAATTGTGTCGATCAGGCCAACGTACCGCCGGCGCAACAATTCAAGGACAAGGTGAAAGCCAAGGCCTATCCGGCGATTGAGCGCAACGGACTCGTCTGGGTCTACATGGGCACCGCGCAAGACGCGCCTGGCCTTCCCGATATTGAGGCCACGCTGGTGCCTGAAGGTCAGGCGCAGATCTCGTTTCTGCAGCGCGAATGCAACTGGCTGCAGGGGCTCGAAGGCGACATCGACACCTCGCATTTCGGCTTTCTGCACGCCGGCTCGCTCGAGCTCGACGATTTTCCTGACGGCCATCCCGGGCGGCATACGATCGTGAACCGGGCGCCCGAGTACAAGGTTGCCGACACGGACTGGGGCACGATGTACGGCGCCTACCGCGAGGACGAAGACGGGCGGATGTCCTGGCGGGTCGCGCACTTCTCTTTCCCGTTCTGGGCGCACACGCCAAACCAGGAGTTCACCAAGCGGGTGGTTGGCAAGGCCTGGGTGCCGATGGATGACGCTCACACCATGTTGGTGTCGGTGTTCGGCGGCACCGCAGGATCGCGCAACATTTCCAACGTCCCGCTCAAGAACGGCAAGTTGATACCCGGTGGCGAGCCGATCGAATATCTGCCGAACGCGACCGATTGGTACGGCCGCTGGCGCCCGACCGCCAACGCGGCCAACGATTACCTGATCGACCGCGATGCGCAGCGAAAGAACCTGATCTATTCGGGTATTCGCGGCATCGTGATGCAGGATCAGGCCATCACCGAGAGCATGGGACCGATCACGGACCACGCCTTCGAACACCTCGCACCGACCGATCTGATGATCGCGCGAACGCGCCGCCGGCTGCTGCGCGCCGCACGCGCGTTTGCCGAAACCGGTCAGTTGCCGCCCGGGGCGCGCGACCCCCGGGTCTATCAGGGCATCCGCAGCGGCGCATTCCAAGTCGACCCGGCGACCGATTGGCAGCAGGCCTATGCGGATCAGCTCAAGATCGCGACCCGCTGGGTGCGCCCGCACGAGCAAGCCGCCGAATAGCGGCCGGGGCGACGACGCCGTGTGAAGGCCGTCGTGGTGTGCAATCGCGATTGCGGCTGCCGGATACGTCATGGCGAGCGTCAGCGCGCGCGCCGCGGAGCCGGACGACGCACACTGGTCGCGGGTCGTCGCGGCGGCCAAACGGGAAGGCCGCGTCACCCTCTACAGCGCGTCGGTCGGCACGCAGGAGCATGTCGCGATCGCGCGCGCCTTCGAGGCAAGATACGGCGTCGCCGTCGACATTCTGGAGGCGCGCGCCAGCGAAATCCGCGAGCGCAACCGGGTCGAGGCGGCATCGGGCCGCCACATTGCAGATGTGATGTGGAACGGCTCGACCTCGACCGGGATCGAGGAAGCCGCCGGAATGCTGGCGGCGATCGGCCCGCTGCCGCGGCAGAACGCGCTGCTTCCGCAATTCGACAGCGATAGTCTGAGCATCAAGCTCGCCCTGACTGTGTACGGCCTCCTCATCAACACCAGCCTGGTGTCCGATGCAGCAGCACCAAAGTCCTGGCGCGATCTTGCCGACCCGCGCTGGAAGGGAAAGATCCTTACCGACGACATGCGCGCGCTCGGCGGGGGCGCGGTGTTCTTCTTTGTCACCTACGAGCATCTCGGCCGCGAGTTCCACGAGGCGCTGGCGCGGCAGCAGCCGCAGTTCTCCCGCGCCCTGCCGGAAAACCAGCGCCGCGTCGCGCGCGGCGAGTTTGCAATCTACCTGCCGATGGTGCTGTCGGAGAGCCTGCGCCTGAAGGGCCTGCCGGTGCGCGCAATCGTTCCTGAGGAGGGCGCGCCGTATGTTCTGTTCAACCTGTCGCTCATGAAGGATGCGCCGCACCCAAACGCGGCACGCCTGCTGATCAATCATTTCCTGGAGCCGGAGTCGCGCGCGGTGTTTGTCGAGAGAGGACGGCCGGTCACAATCGCGGGCGACAACAGCGCGCTTGCCCCTGAAATCCGCGCCATTGCCAACCCCAAGTTGTTGGGGACGACGGATTGGACGAAGCAGGAGCGCATGCTGGGTCTCGCCGGGGAGATCTACAAGTAGCGGCCCGGTAGCCAAAAAAATTTGTCGGCACCCCCCAAAACTCCGCTCCCGGCCGGAATAAATCGGCGCCCTGCGGGGTAGAAAATTACTTCCGTAACCCGTACCAGGTTCCGCCTCGCATGCCATTCGACGAAAGCCGCCCTTTCTGCGACGCTGGTTTTGCCCGGAAAGGCGGTGTAAACGGACCTTTCGAGCCGCCGCCCCGCTCTGCGGACAACGCAGCCGACCTGAAATGCGGCATGAACGCTGAATTACAAATGGGGAGAAACGCGGATTTTTCCGAGCGGCGCTACCTGGCCGGGATGGAGCGTCTGATCGGTGCTGTTCAGGAATTGTCGCTCGCGCGCGACCTCGCCACCATCCAACGCATCGTGCGCACGGCCGCCCGCGAGCTAACCGGCGCGGACGGCGCCACGTTTGTGCTGCGCGACAATGGTTACTGTTATTACGCCGACGAGGACGCGATCTCCCCGCTGTGGAAGGGCCGCCGCTTTCCGATCCAAACGTGCATCAGCGGCTGGGCCATGCTCAACCGCAAGCCTGCCGTGATCGAGGATATCTATCGGGATGCCCGCATCCCGCATGAAGCCTATCGCCCGACGTTTGTAAAAAGCCTCGCCATGGTGCCGATCCGCACGATCGATCCGGTCGGCGCGATCGGCAATTATTGGGCGGCGATCCGCCAGCCCAGCGAACAGGAAGTCCGGCTGCTGCAGGCGCTCGCCGATTCAACCGCGGTGGCGATGGAGAACCAGCAGGTCTACCAGCAGCTTGAGCAACGCGTCGAGGCGCGCACGGCCGAACTGCAGGCGGCGAATGAAGAGATCAGGAACCTGTCGTTAACCGACGAACTCACCGGGCTGCGCAACCGGCGCGGATTCTTGTTGTTCGCCGACCAGGCCCGCCGGCTGGCCATGCGGGCAGGTAAGCAGGCCGCTATCGTCTTTGCGGATGTGGACGGCCTGAAAACGGTGAATGACCGCCAAGGGCACGGGGCCGGCGACGCGCTGTTGCGCAATTTCGCGGGCGTGCTCACGAACACGTTTCGCGAGTCCGACGTGATTGCGCGGGTGGGCGGCGACGAGTTCTGCGTGTTCGGCGCCGAGCTCGACCTTAATCCCGACGTGCTGGTGGCGCGGCTCGAATACAACATCGCGCGCTTCAATGCCGAGCACCCTGGGTCGTTCCCGCTCGCCGCCAGCGCCGGTGTTTGGCGCTGTCCGTTCAAGGGCGAGCAGACGCTGGAAGAGCTCATCGCTCACGCCGATGAAGCGATGTATGCGAGCAAGCGCGCCCGCCGCCAAATCGGATAACTCGGTGAACTCAGGCTTTCTGCGCTAGCGCACCCGCATCCCGATGCGTTCGACCCGCACCGGCGCCGCCCCGGCGGGTGCGTTGGGATTGACCGACCAGAAAATGGTGTCGACCCGGCCGATGAGGTTATCGAACGGCACGTAGCCGTGCGCGGCGACGCGGCTATCCTGGGAATTGTCGCGGTTGTCGCCCAGAACAAAATAGGCGCCTGCTGGCACGACATATATCCGCGTGTTGTCAAGAAAACCGTTGTCCGTGATATCCAGCGTCTCGTAACTCGCGCCATTGGGCAGCGTTTCGCGCCAATGCTTTGCGGGCCTGCCCTCCTCGATGATGTCTGCGAGGCGCTCGCGCTTGACCGGTGCGCCGTTGAGATAGAGCTGCCCCTGGATCATCTGAATGCGATCGCACGGGAGCCCCACAACACGTTTGACGTAATCGACCGACGTGTCCCGCGGGTAGCGGTACACCACGACATCGCCGTAGCGCGCCTGCGCGCCGAAGATCCGGCCGGAAAACAGCGGCAGCGAAAACGGCAGTGAATAGCGGCTGTAGCCATACGCGTACTTTGAGACGAAGAAATAATCGCCGATCAGCAAGGTCGGCTGCATCGCACCCGAAGGGACGTTGAATGGCTGGAACCCGAACGGTCGCACCAGCAGCAACGCAACGAGCAGCAACGAGCCCAGTGTCAGACACACGACAATCCAGATCGGCGTTCGGTGCGGTCGGTCGGCGACGGACGTCATGAGCGCGGAGCAAATCGCGAAGGACAGTCGGGAGCGCTCATCGTAGCAGGTTCCTTGGGATCTTCGTGAAAAACACCTCGTTGGTGGCAAGCCAGTAATCCAGCGTGCAGCGATGGACGGCCGCGAATTCGCGCGCCCGCGCGAACGTCGTTTCGTTCTGGTGGCCGGGCGGAAAGATCTCGGCGAACCGGTCGGGCGAAAGCCCGAAACGGCTGCCGTCTTCGAGCTGGTTGAGCGTGTCCTTGAGAAATGAGGTCGTCAGCCTGTTCATGTCACCTTGACCGCGGTTCTCGGCCCGTGGGAGCCTGTATCCGCCCAACACGTCGGGAGGGGCGCCATGAATACATTCGTGCAGACGCAGTTCGAGGGCAACCGAGCCGGGCTCAAGGATATCCTCCCGCTGCGCGAAAAGATCACGCCCGAGACCTTCGAGCGCGAGCGCCACAAGATCTTCAAGAAATCATGGCTGATGATCGGCCACGTCGCCGACCTGCCGGAGACCGGCAGCTATTTCGTGCGTGAGCTCCCGGTCGTCAACACGTCGCTGATCGTGATCCGCGGGCGCGACGGCGCAATCCGCAGCTTCCACAACGTCTGCCGGCATCGCGGCAACAAGCTCATTCGCGGCGGCGAGGGTTGCAAGTCGACGATCACCTGCGGATTTCACGGCTGGACCTGGTCAAACACCGGCGAGCTGCTTGGGGTCACCGACGAGAGCCAGTTCCACAATCTCGACAAGCCCGCGCTCGGCCTGCTCGAGGTCAAGACCGCGACCTGGCAAGACTTCATCTTCGTAAACTTCGACCCGGCGGCGGTGTCGCTCGAGGATTGGCTTGGCGAACTCGCGCACGGCTATGACGGCTATTTCCAGAGCCAGCAGAAATACGCGCGCTATCGCATCCGGGTACGCTGCAACTGGAACCTCGCGATCAACTCGTTCACCGAGGGCTATCACACCGCCTACATCCACCGGAACACCGCGCCGGATTATCAGGGCGGCAAGAAGAACCCGCAGCGCCACCGGCCGTTCATGCAATTGCTGGCGCGCCATGCGCGTTATACGGCCCCGGCCAATCCGGAGCACAAGCTGAGCCCGGCCGAAGCGATCGCATGGAACTATGGCCCGACGCTGTTTCCGGCCGCCGACTTCGACTACACCGGGCTCGCGCCGGCGCTCAATCCAGGACGCACCGAGCATTGGCTGTTCGACGTGATCGAATGGTTCCCGAACGTGCTGCTGCTGCCCGGCAAGCACTATCATGTCGAACTCGAGTTCTGGCCGCTATCGGCGAACGAGACCGACATCACCATGACGGCCTATGCCTATCCGCCGCAGAACTATGCGCAGCGCATTTCGCTCGAGTTCTTCCGCACCCGCCTGCGTGAAGTTGCGCGCGAGGACATGAACACGCTCGAAGCCCAGCACGCGGCGATCTCGACCGGCGTGCTGCCGGAGGTTTTTCTGTCGCAGCAGGAACTCGTGCTCGCGCATCACTACCGCGTCTCCGAGCAGATGCTCAACGCTTAGGAGCGACGCCGATGCAGGAATTACCGGCTGGCTTCGAGGAACTCGCGCCGTTCGTGGCGCATTGGGGCCTTGCGACCGAGAAGGAGCGCCATCGCCAGCGCGTAAGCTCACGCCTCGACGACGTGCGGACCTTTTATCAAGCGATGACGCCGCGCATTCACGACATCATTGCGCACCTCTCCAGCTTTCCGGGCGCCGATCCGGACGACCTGCCGCCGCCCGAGCGCAATCTCTACAACCTCGCGCTCGCGTTCATGGAGACGTCGCACCCGATCGACCTCAACTGGCAGCGGCCCGACATCGACGACGCTTTCCCGGTCGAACGGATGGAATATCTGGCGCCAATCGATATGCGCTGAAGCGTAGGAGCTGCGCCCAGCGCGCGTGGATCATTCCCCGCGGCGCCTTGTCGATCGAACATGTTCGAATATAGACTGACCCCAACAACGGCGGGTCGCTGCACGCCCGCGTCGAATAAATTCAGGGAGGTTGCATCATGACTTTGGTGGAACCGAAGGCCGATGCCCCGCGCGTCTCGCGCGTGCGCGCCCCCGACGTCGATATCGCCACCACGCGACCGGGAACGCCGGGCGGAACATTCATGCGCCAGTTCTGGATGGCGCTCGACAATAGCGCCAACCTCGCGCCCGGCCATGCCAAGCCGATCCGCATCATGAGCGAGGATTACACGCTCTACCGCGGTGCGTCCGGCAAGGCGCAGGTCATTGCCCAGCGTTGCCCGCATCGCGGCGCTATGATGCATCTCGGCTGGGTCGAGGACGATGACATCCGCTGCGTCTATCACGGCTGGAAATACGATTGCACCGGCCAGTGCATCGAACAGCCGGCGGAAGAAGCCGGCTACAATCGCAAGGTCAAGATCGCGACTTATCCGACGCGCGAGCACATGGGGCTGATCTTCGCGTACTTCGGCGAAGGCGAACCGCCACCGTTTCCGCCCTACACCGAGTCTGCCGGCGAAGGCGTCATCGATCCCTGGCCGGTCTACCAGGTACCCTGCAATTATCTGCAATGCTTCGAGAACAGCATGGACGAGGTGCACGTTGCCTTCACCCATGCGCCGGGCGGCTCGCACGCCAGGCTGTCGCAGGACCTGCCGATCATCAGCGCCGAGGAAAAGGACTGGGGCATTTTGCGTTTCGGCAAGCGCGCCAACGGAAAGGTGCGCCACACCCTGCACTACGCACCTAACATCGTGCGCGTGATCGTGCCGCCGCTCGCCGGCATGGACGGCGTCGGCGGCTGGCCCGAGATCACCTTCAGCTTCA
>DATIPA010000034.1:0-6451 GCA_035472475.1 Xanthobacteraceae bacterium
ATGGCGCGCGGCGATCCGGCGCGGCTGTCGGCGCTGCTCGCCGCCCATGTGGCGGCGGCCGAGCTCCCGGCCTAGGCGGTCTAGCGCGCGCGGATCGGCACGTCGTAGTAGCCGATCGGACCCGCTCCCGCGAATTGGAAATGCCACCATTCGCGGAAATAGTTCACCAGCCCGCGCCTGGCCATGGCGGCGACCAGCGCAGCGCGCCGCTCGCGCTCGTCGCGCGTGACTGCCGGGCTGCGGGTATAGCTCATGACATCCAGACAATCGTAGCCGGTGCCCATATCAAGGCTGTTGTCGGGGGCACGCTCCGCCAGCGGGGCGGTGCAGGCGCCGTAGACTGCCGACGGATCAAACGGCGCGGCCGGCGGCGCCGACGTATCGATCAGCGTCAGATCGACCGCAGTGCCGGTCGAGTGACGCGACACCGACGCGAGGTAGCCGAGCGCAAACAGCGCAGTCTTCGGCACGCGCGGATAAAACCGCTTGGTTGCTCCGGCCGGCGCCCCGTCGCGCGCCCAGCGCACCATCGCGCGCACGGCTTGGGTCGGCCGGTAGCAATCGTAGACCTTGAGCCCGCGGCCTGACGGCGCGAGATCGGCCTGCACGGCTTTCAGCGCCATCGCAACGTCGCGCCGCAGGACACATTCGGCGGCGTTGTAGCCGTCGAGCGGACGCCCGACGAAGTTGTTGTAGCCGGCGTAGCGGATATCCTGCGCGATGGTCGGATCAATGTCGCGCAGATACACGAACCCGGGCGGCAACGGGCTCTGGGCAGCCGCATGACCGAGTGCGAACCCGAGCACCGACGTTGCGACGATGCACGCCCTGGGTACCATGCAATCAACGAATAGAAACGCTTATTGATCGTCCGCAGCTGCGCCTGAGACCTGCACGGGTTCCGCCAACGGACGGTTGCGCTGCGGAGCGCGCGCCACGGCGTCGTCTTTTGGCGCGGGCGGGTGCAGCTGGCAATAACGATCGACGGCGGTTCCGACCGCGGCGGCGATCACAGCCTGGCGCTCAGACCCAGCGAGCAGCAATTCCTCGCTCCGGTTGATGATCGAGCCGGCTTCCAACAGAACCGCCGGCATGTGCGTGTTGCGCAACACGATCAGCTGATCATAGCGATAGACGCCGGCGTCCGCATCGACCAGCAGGCGCCGACGGCTGCCCATGATCGCGTCGGTGTAGTGCGGCGTGTACAGCATGCCGCGCGCCTTGAGCTCCTTGCCGATGATGGTCGCAAACAGCAGGCTCGCCTGATAGTGCGGGTTGTCGACCGATACGAAGATCGAGTGCCCCGGGTATTGGTCGTTGTAGTGCTGCTTCTTACCTTCGAACTCCCAGGCCTGCTCCATGCGATCCGGCACCGAGTCGTGATGGATCGAGAGAAACAGGTCGGCCCCCGATTCGTTGGACCGCATCACCCGGCTCACCAGCCCCCGGCGCGATGGCCCATCGGTCACCAGCAGGATTGTGCGGCTAAAACCCAGATCGCGGAGCTTGTGCACCACGCGGGTGGCGAGCCGTTTATTGAAATCATACTCGTTGACCCCGCGCGCGCTCACGGCGCCGGGCGAGGCGGCGGTGTGACCGACGTCGATCACGAGGCGGAATTGTCCGCGGTCGCAGCTTGCATGTGCTTGAGCTTGCGTGGATGCGGGCGCCGCTGCCGGCCGCTTGGCCGGAGTTGGCACGGAACCACCCCACGCAGTCGAGGCGAGCGCCGTGCAGAACACAAGCGCGCCGCCACAGCGGCCTAGTGTCATCATGGATTACGGCTCGATTGCTGCCCCAGGACTACCCAGTTCGGGTCACACTCCCCCCGGAGGTGTGAAATCACCGCCAACCTGAATCGCGAAGTGGGCGATTCTACGACCAACGGTCGTTGGACC
Source organism: Xanthobacteraceae bacterium (assembly GCA_035472475.1). Taxonomy (GTDB): domain Bacteria; phylum Pseudomonadota; class Alphaproteobacteria; order Rhizobiales; family Xanthobacteraceae; genus JAFAXD01. Next base: position 1,899 of record DATIPA010000034.1, read on the forward strand.
TGAATATCGGTCGTCGAACCTGAATATTGCGCAAAAGCACTGGAAGAACGACAATCCGGCCTATCGGCACGGGCACGGACGATCCACATGAGGGCGGGGGATGGGCACGCTTGCCAAGGAGTACCCATGAGCCGAAGCACCCCAATTTGCGCGCCGGGCCGCACGCGCGCCCGCGCGCTGGCATTGGTCGCCTGCGCCGCCTTGAGTTGGGTCGCGCCCGGCCTCCCGAGCGCTGTCCTGGCCCAGAGCACCCTGAACTCGCCGGGCACCTTGCCGCTGTCTCCCGGTGCGCAGGCTCCGTCTGCGGGCATTCCGGAAGCCCCGGTCGGCCATCGTCAGCCGCGCCCGTCCGACCTGCCGTCGAACGTGAGACGCGAAGAGAACGCCAATGCGCCGCCGTCGCAGCAGCAGGATCGATCAGGGCTCGAAGGCCTGCCGACCATCTGCGTTCGCTGTTGAGGTCCTCGTTCTAGCGCGCGCTCGTTCCGGTCGGGACGTGCAGGGCTGTTTTGATCCGCTGATTGACGATCCACTGCGACCGTCCGGCGAGCCCGAGCGCGAGATTGCGGAAAAACGGCGGCCATGTGGTCGGGACCCCGAGCAGGTAGGACACCCGCTGCGTATGCTCGGTCATCGGCCGCTCGCGCTCCTCCCAGACGTTGAGCCCCTGCGCGACCTCGTCGCTGCGCTCGAGGTGAACAGCAAGCGCCAGACCGTTCATCATGCCGCAGCCGGCGCCCTGCCCGATGTTGGGCGGCTGCGCATGCGCCGCGTCGCCGAGCACCGCGACTCTTCCTGCGGACCAGCGCTTGAGCTTGATCAGCTCAAATGGATCGTAGCGGCCGTCATTGCCGAAGCGCGCGATCAGATCGGCGAGATACGGGAATGACCGCGTCCATTCCGCCTTGTCGACCGGAACGCGTTTGGCGGCCTCGTCGCGATCGAGCATGGTGAGCGCGATATAGATCTCGGTTTCGCTGCATGGCGTGAACAAGATCCGTCGCGACCCCGACCAGTATTCGATGGTCACGCCAGGCTCGGCGAGCCGCGGTTCGCCGGAGCGTTGCTCGATCAGCATGCGGATGGCGCCGTCCGGCAGCCGGCGGCGCGAGCGGACCAGCTTGAGCGAATCGCGCACCTCGGAATTGACGCCGTCGGCGGCGACGATCAGGTCGGCGCGATGGCGCGTGCCGTCGGCCAAAATGAGCTCGCCATCGGCGGTCGCGGCTTGCGCGGCGGATCCGGTCACGATCTCGGCGCCGGCCCGTGTTGCCGCCGCCGCCAGCGCGTTGATGACGGTCTGGCGCACGATGCTGTAGACGCGGCTCCTGCTGATGTCCCAGCGGTGCATGGACAGAACGTTGTTGCGATCGTCACGCACCTGGCGCGTGTGGGCGATGTGGGCGCCGGCGACCGCATCCGCGTAGGCCCCGAGCGCCTCGAGCACGCGCAGGCCGTTCTCGTAGATGTAGATGCCGGCACCGGCGGTGCGCAGAACCGGCGCGCGTTCGTGCACGCGCACGCGCCAGCCGCGCTGTGCCAGTGCGCAAGCGGCCGCCAATCCGGCGAATCCGCCGCCCGCGATTTCGGCACGCCGTTCGTTAGCCATGCGCGCTCGGAACCCCTACGTTACGTCGTGGACAACGATTTCCAGTGCTATAATGCAGTGCGTTCCGCAAGGAGGAGTTCATGGCCAAGCTACGGCATTTCGCGCTCGCCGTCCGCGATCTGGAAAAATCGGCGGCGTTCTATGAGAACGTCTTCGGGCTCAAGCGGGTCGGCCGCGAGGATTTGGAGATCGGTTCCGGCGTCTACCTGAGCGACGGCGTCATCAACCTCGCGCTGCTGTCGTTCAAGGGCGAGCGCGGCTCCGGCCTCAAGGACGCCAAGAATTTCGCCGGCGCGCACCATTTCGGGTTCATCGTCGACGACATCGCCGAGACGCAAAAGCGCATCGAAGACGCCGGCGGCACGTTCTTCTTCGACCTCGGCGAGAGCAAGGACAAAGTCAACTTCGAGCGCAAGTTCAAGGATCCGGACGGGATCATCTTCGACATTTCCGAGCGCGGCTGGCTCGGAACCGAAGAGCAGAAGCCGTAGCGTCACGTTCCATCGGAAACATCTAGCGTCATGGCCGGGCTTGTCCCGGCCATCCACGTCTTCATTGAACGGTCATCGCCAAGACGTGGATGCCCGCGACAAGCGCGGGCATGACGACGTCCGTGCTCACTTCACGAATTCATTCGTGTAGAGGTCGTCGAGTGGCGACTTCTTGGTGATGATGCCCTTCGCGAGATAGAAGTCCTGCAACTTGGCCAGCCGTTCCGGATCGACCGCGCCGAGCACGGTTTGGCCGGGATAAACCAGGTCCGCGTAATATTTGAGCGCGGCTTTCACCGCGCCTTCCTTGCCCTGCCATTCCGGCACGAACTTCACGAAATCGACCGCGGCCTGATCAGGATTGTCCATCACGTCCTTCATGCCGTGCAGCGCCGATTTCACGACTTTGCGCACCAACTCGGGCTTCTCCTTGATGATCTGATCGGACGCGCCGATCGCCTGCGCCATGTGCGGGAAGTATTGCTCGGTCGGAATGATTTTTACCTTCACGCCGGCGGCTTCGACCGGCGGAATCCAATCCGGCACGCCCGCCATCCCGACCGATTTGCCGGTCGCTACAAACTCCCAGACGCCGGTCGGACCGGCCGCCTGGATGTTGACGTCGTCCTGGGAAAGCCCGGCGCTCGCCAACAACCCGAGCAGCGCATAGAAGGTCGTGTCCTGATAGGACATCACCGAAATCGTCTTACCCTTGAGATCGGCGGGCTTCTCGATTCCGGAATCGGCGCGCACCACGAGTTGCATGAAGCCGCGGCCGCCGAACACCGCCACAATCTTGATGGGCACTCCGTTCTGACGCACGACGATCGGCCCGTCGGCGACGATGCCGCCGACCGGCGCATTGCCGGCGCCGACCTGCTTGGCAACGTCCACCCCTCCACGTCCGACCGCGTAGTTCACGTCGAGCCCGGCCTCGGCGAAATAGCCTTTGCCTTTGGCGAGTTGGATGGGCGCGAACGCCGGCAGAATCGGCGGTGCCGGAAACAGGTAGGTGATCGTCTCGGCGCTTTGCGCGACCGCGCTCGCAAACACAAGACCGACAACACCGATCGCCAGTTTCGCCATCGCCCACAGGGGCCGAGGTCGCGTGCAGCGCATGCTCATCTCCCGAATTAAGAGCGCCGTGTTCGTCCGCATCAACGGCGTGATCGAAACGTCGGCGCCAACCATCCTAACTTTACATTATCCACCAAGTATCGTTCTGTCAGCAGCGTCAGCCGTCGGGACTCTCCGCGGACTAACAACCTCAGATCGTATGTCGACCCCGATCCGGCTCGAATATCGCAACGTCACAATGCGTTTTGCCGGCAAGCGCACCTCCGGCGAAATCATCGCCATTCGCGACGTCAGCTTTGCTTTGCGCGACACAGAAGTCGTCGCGCTGATTGGTCCGAGCGGTTGCGGAAAGAGCACGTTGCTCAATATCGGATCAGGCCTCTATCGCCCGAGCCAAGGCGAGGCCTACGTCGACGGCGAACGCGTGACCGCGCCCAACGCCCATGTCGCGTTCATGCTGCAGAAGGACCTGCTGCTGCCGTGGCGGAGCATCATCGACAACGTCACCTTCGGCCTGGAGATGCAGGGACGCCGGCCGGCCGAGCGCCTGGCGCGCGCGCACGAGCTCCTGACAGGCTTCGGGCTCGCCGAATTCGCCAGGTACTACCCGCATCAGTTGTCCGGCGGCATGCGCCAGCGCGTGGCGCTCGCGCGCACGCTCGCGGTCGATCCGACCGTGCTGCTGCTCGACGAACCGTTTTCCGCAGTCGATGCGCAGACCCGCATCGTGCTGCAGCGCGACCTCGCCGGCACGCTGAAGCGCGCCGGCAAGACCGCGCTGCTGATCACCCACGATCTCAACGAGGCGGTGCTGATGTCGGATCGCGTGCTGGTGATGAGTCACCGGCCGGGCCACATCATCGACGAGATCACGATCGAACTCCCGCACCGCGACGATCCGATCGCGCGCCGCCAGTACGCCAGGGTCGGCGACTATGTGGCGGCGCTGATGGATCGGCTGGATATCGGCCGGCAGCCGCTCGCCGAGCCTGGGAGCGCCCCATGAGCGGCGCGCGTGATCCAACCGCGCGCCGCGGCGCGATTGCGAGTCTCGCGCTGCTGGTGGTGTTTCTTGCAGCGTGGGAGTGGGGACCGGCGCTGCTCGGTATTCCGGCATTCATCATCCCGCCGGTTTCCGCGGTCGCGGCCGAAGGCGTGCGCATGTTCAACGTCACCCACCTGATGTTCCACACCGGCGTGACGTTCGCGGAGGTGATCGTCGGCTTTGCGATCGGCAGCCTGCTGGGCGCGATCATCGGTTATCTGCTCGGCATGTCGCCGTCGGCCGAGCTTGCGCTCTCGCCCTATATCCTCGCGCTGCAGATCGCGCCCAAGGTCGCGTTCGCGCCGCTGTTCGTGCTGTGGATGGGTTTCAC
>DATIPA010000035.1:0-2559 GCA_035472475.1 Xanthobacteraceae bacterium
ATGGAGGAGCGGCAGGTCACGGTCGCCGGCAAGACTTACAAGATGCCCGCGCTTTTCATGGTGCTCGCAACCGAAAATCCGATCGAGCAGGAGGGCACCTATCCGCTGCCGGAGGCGCAGCTCGATCGCTTCCTGATGCACGTGGTTATTGCGTATCCGAACGAAGAGACCGAAGGCGAGATCATCAGGCTCAACCGCGAGGAGAACGCGCAGACGCCAAAGGTCGCCGCTTCCGAGCCGGCCGCTGTGCCGCAGCAAGCGATCTTCGAAGCGCGAGCCGAGATCGACAGGATTTTCGTCTCCGACCTCGCGGAGAAGTACATCGTCGACATCGTCTTTGCGACACGTTTTCCGGATCGTTACGGCGAACCGTTGTCCAAGTGGCTGCAAATCGGCGCCAGCCCGCGCGGCAGCCTGGCGCTCGATCGCTGCGCGCGCGTGCGCGCCTGGCTCGACGCCGGTGAGTTCGTCACCCCCGATCACGTGCGCGCGGTGATGCATGACTGCCTGCGCCACCGGATGATCCTGAGCTATGAGGCGCTGTCGCAGGGGATCACCGCTGACAAGGCGATCGACAAGATCGCCTCTCTTGTCGCGTCCGCATGAGGGCGCCATGCCCGGCACCGAATCGACAGACTCTGGTGTTTACGTTGATCTCGAACATCTCATTAGCCTCGAGCAGAAAGGCCGCAAGGTCTCGCTGTTGCCGCGCCAGCCGGTACACAGCCTGCTGTCGGGCCGCTACGCCTCGCGCATGCGCGGGCGCGGTCTGAACTTCGAGGAGATCAGGGACTACCGTACCGGCGACGACGTCCGCTCCATCGACTGGAAGGTCACCGCGCGGCTGCAAAGCCCGCATGTCCGCGTGTTCAACGAAGAGAGGGACCGGCAGGGGCTGCTGGTGGTCGATCAGCGCCTGTCGATGTTTTTCGGAAGCCGGCGTGCGATGAAATCGGTCACAGCAGCCGAGACTGCGGCGATCCTGGCCTGGCGCATTCTCAACGTCGGCGATCGCGTCGGCGGCATCGTGTTCAATGATCGTGAGTTTGCGGAGGTGCGGCCGCAGCGAAGCCGGCGCATCGTATTGCAGTTTCTCAACAACATTGTCACCCAAAACCGGGCGCTCGGCATCGGGCGTGGCGTCAGGCGCGATCCGGCCATGCTGAACCGCGCGCTTGACCGCGTGCGCCGCCTTTCGGCGCACGACGCAACCGTCGTCATATTGAGTGACTTCGACGGCGCGGATGAGGTGACGCGCCAGGCGGTTGCGGCAATTGCCGCGCACAATACCGTTGTTGCGGTTCTGGTGCACGACCCGTTGCAGAGCGAATTGCCGGAAACCGGCCGCATGACCGTCACCGACGGAGAACTGCAGATCGCGCTCGACATCACTCACGGCAATACGCGGCAGAATATTCTGGAGATGACTCAGGCGCGATTGCGCGCTGTTTTGGGCTGGACGCACGAATTCGGCGTTCCGGTGCTGCCGCTGAGCACGGCCGTGGAGCCGGTCAATCAACTGCAACATTTGCTTGGACTGCTTCCGCAAGTGAGCCGGCGCGGCCCGCAAGTGGGAGCGCCCCATGGATAAGACGCTCCCTAAAGACCCGGTCGCCGACCTGATCGACATTCCACTGCCGGCGCAAATCGGCCTGTGGCCCGAGACCTGGACGTCGCGGATTGCGATTGCGCTCGTTGTCCTGGGGCTGATCGCGGCGGTCTGGTGGCTTGCGCGCTGGTGGCACGCGAACGGCTACCGCCGTGCGGCCCTTGCCGAGCTTGATCAGATTGCTCGTGCTCCGCAGCCGACCGCGGGGGGGCTGGAGCTGCTGGTTCGTCGCACCGCGCTTGCGGCATTCCCGCGCGATGTCATCGCGCCACTGACCGGTCAGGCGTGGCTCAGGTTTCTGGACCGCAGCTATGGCGGGGACGAATTTTCCAAGGGCGCGGGCCGCGCACTCGCAACCGCGCCGTACGCGCCGGCTCAGACAATCGAGAACATCGGGCCGCTGGCCGACCTTGTTCGTCGCTGGATCCGCACACACCATGCTTGAGTTCGAATGGCCCTGGGCGTTCCTGCTGTTGCCGCTGCCGCTTCTGGCGTGGTGGCTGCTGCCGCCTTATCGCGACAGGCAGACCTCGGTGCACGTGCCATTTTTCGGCCGGCTTGCGGAAGCGACGGGGCAGACCCCGCAACCCGGTGCCGTGGTGCTGCGCCGGCGAGCGGTTCAGATGTTCACCGCCGCTGTCATCTGGCTGCTGCTGGTGACGGCGCTTGCCCGGCCGCAGAAGGTCGGCGATGCCGTGACCCACGAAATATCTGCGCGCGATCTTATTCTTGCCGTAGATATCTCGGGCTCGATGGAGCAGGCCGATTTTCGCACATCCGACGGCAGGACGATCAAGCGCCTCGACGGGGTCAAGCAGGTTCTTGGCGACTTCATTTCACACCGCCGTGGCGATCGCGTCGCGCTGATCCTGTTTGGCAGCAAGGCCTACATCCAGGTGCCGTTTACACAGGACCTTCAGACCGCGCGCACGTTGCTCGAACAAACTGAG
>DATIPA010000036.1:0-69333 GCA_035472475.1 Xanthobacteraceae bacterium
GATGACCTCGTGGCCGGGGGCGTTCGCGCCCTCGCGCACCGGCTTGTCCCACTTGTCCCAGTAGGGCCCGAACTTCGCGACCCAGACGTCGCCCGAGATTGAATCAATCGCCGCGCGAACGTCGGGCGGGAGGCTCTCGTACTTCGCCTTGTTCATGACGATGAAAAACGCCGAGGCGTAGAACTGCGTCTCGGTATGGAATTTCATGTAGTCGTTAAAACCGGGAAGCGGATTGCCCCAGTTGGTCACGATGCCGTCGAGGCGGCCGTCCTTCACGGCTGGCATGACGTCGTTGACCTGCAGCACCACCGGCTCGCCGCCGACGTAGTTGAGTGCGGCCGCCACCGTGTTGTTGGCGACGCGCAGCCGCAGGCCCTTGAGGTCCGCGAGGTTGACGACGCGTTTGTCCTTGGTGTGGATGAGCCCGGGGTTGTGCACGAACAGCGCCAGGACCTTATAGTCCTTGTATTCGTCGGCGAGCGTACCGTCCTTATAGAGTCCCCATAACGCCTGCGAGCCGCGCAATGCATTCGGTACCAGGAATGGCAGTTCGATTACCGACGATCCCGGGAACCGGTCGCTTTCAGCGCCGCGCAGGCCGAGCGCGATATCAACCTTGCCGTCCTGCACGTTCTTAGCCTGCTCGGTGACCTTGCCGACCGGCGAGGTGCCGTCGAATAATTCCACCTTCACCTGACCGTTGGTCTTGGCCTCGAGCTCCTTCGCCCACGGCTCGACCACGTCGACCTGAAAGAAGCTGGTCGGACCGAGGAATTGGCTGAACTTCAAGGTGATCGGATCGGCTCTGACCGGCAGTGCGCCGAAGACCAACAGCGCGATGAGCGTCGCAACCGACATTCGAAGCAGCCGATCCATGCTGATCTCCCCATGCGTGTTTTGGATACGCATTGGTTGTCGCACGCGCGCAGTGTGATGTCATCCTGGATCGCCGGCCAGCATCTTGGCGAGCATGAAGCCGGAGGCCGCGTTGACGCCGGCGCCCGGCCATGTCGAGGCACCGCACAGGTAGAGGCCGCGCACCGGAGTCTTGTAGCGCGACCAGCCGAACAACGGGCGCATCAGGAAGTTCTGGTCGAGGTGATGACTGCCCGAGATGCTATCGCCGCCGATCAGGTTCGGGTTGTCGCGCTCAAGATCGAGCGGCGAGAACACGGCGCGTCCCAGGATCTTGCCCGACAGGCCGGGCGCATAGCGCTCGAGCAATGCGAGAACGCGCGCCGCGTAGGCGTCCTTGGCTCCGTCCCAGTTCGTCGCCGCGATCGCGCCGCCGGCATCGCCGCGGATCGTTGCCGGCAACGCCCGCACCTGCACCCAGAGCACGTGTTTCCCGTCCGGCGCGCGCGAGGAATCGATCGCGGTCGGCTGTCCAACGACCAGCAGCGGCTCCTGTGGCAACAACCCCGCCATCGCCTCGGTGTAGGTTGCCGCCATCGCGGTAAGGCTCGGCGCCAGATGCACATAGGCGAAACGCTTGAGCTCGTGCCCTGCCGTCCAATCCGGCAGATCCGACAGCGCGAGGTGAATCATCATGGTGCCCGGCCCCGATCGGAAGCGTGCGATGCGCGCATCGAACGCCGCGCGGCCCGCGTCCTTGGCGAGCAGCTGATCGAACACAAGGCGGGGATGCACGTTGGCGATGACCGCGCGCTGCGCCGCGAGCTGCTCGCCACCGGCCAGCCGCACGCCGCTCGCGCGTCCGCCGTTGAGTTCGATCCGTTCGACGGTGCGGCCGAGATGCAACTCGCCACCCAGTTCCTTCAGGTAGGCAACGAGCGCGTTGACAACGGTTGCGGCGCCGCCGCGTCCGATGGCCATGCCAAAACTTTGCTCCGCCATCGACTCGAGGTAGGCAAACAATGCGCCGCCGGCGACGTCGGGCGAAAAGTCGAGATGCATGCCCCAGGCCGCCATCATGGTCTTGAGCTGCTCACTCTCGAACTGCGCGTCGAGAAACTCGCGTGACGACGACAGCACCAGCCTGATCAGGTCGCCGAACCGTGCTCTACCTTTGGCGCGGTATGTCGCCCACAGGCGGCGCGCTGCGGCCCATGACGGCATCGGTGTGCCGAGCAGCGGAAAGATGTGCGCAGCCTCCTCGCCGAATGCACTGGCCATGGTGCGCCAGCGCTCGGCGTCCTTCGCCGAAAATAAACCGATGCGCCGTGTCGTCGTGTTCAGATCGCGACTGACGCCGAGCCAGCTGCCGTCCGGAAAGGCGCTGGCAAAGCAATCGTCTGCTCCGGCAAACGCGAGCCCGTGCTTGATGAGGCCGTCCTTGTAGGCGGCGAAGAACGGCGAGCCGGCGAACAGGCCGAGGTTCATCGCAAAGAGGTCGTGCGCAAATCCCGGCAGCGTGACGGCTCGTGTCTTGACCGCGCCGCCCGGTTCGTCGGCGCGTTCGACGACGGCGACTTTCCAACCCTTGGCGGCGAGATGAACCGCCGCCGCGAGGCCGTTGTGTCCTGCTCCGATGACGATGGCGTCGTACATGGGAAATCGACCCGGTGGCTTGGCGGATGGCGCACTCTGGAACAACGGCGCCAATTCTGCGTTGTTTTCGGTTCCCGAAAAGTTGCAACTTTAGTTGATCAGCTCAACAATCCTGGTAGGAAAAGACGCGATGTTCAAATCGTTGGGTTGTGTGCGTTTTCGCCCGGCATCGGTATTTCGGTATACGGTCATCCTCGCTGCAATGCTCGTTGGGCCCTCGTACGCGCAGCAGGAGGGGCGGCCCGCGTTCGTCATTGTGGAGCGGATCGCGACGACAGGCCCCGAGGCCGTTCAAGAAGAGTATGCCAAGTTGGCGCGCGAGATTTTGCCGAAATATGGCGCACGTTACCTCGCCCGCAGCCAGCGCAATACCTTGCTTGAAGGAGATGGTGCTGCACCGTGCTGCATTGCGATTCTCCAGTTCCCAAGCTTGGAAGCCGTACGGCAGTGGTATACGTCGCCAGAAAACCAAGAAGCCGCAAAGGTTCGGCAGAGTGGCGCCAAGTTTCGGTTGATCGCCATCGAAGGTCTCCCGATTCAGCAGTAGCTGGACCGACGCCACCTATCCAGACACGGCCGCTTGCCGCGTCAGCCAGCCCGCATCGACCACCGGGAGCGGAATCGCATCGATCAGCGCGCGGGTATAGGCGTGCGCGGGCGCCTTGAAGACGGCTTCGCAACGGCCTTGCTCGACCACGCGGCCGGCGGAGAGAACATAAACCCGATCACACACCGCGCGCACGACCGAGAGATCGTGGCTGATGAACGCCATGGCAAGATGAAGCTCGCGCTTGAGCTCGCCGAGAAGTTTCAGCACCTGCGCTTGGGTCGAAACGTCGAGACCAGAGACGATTTCGTCGGCGAGCACGAAATCCGGCCGCAGCACCACAGCACGCGCGATGCCGACGCGCTGGCGCTGGCCGCCGGACAATTCATGGGGATAACGGTCGAGCAGCGCGAGCGGCAGTCCGACGCGTTCCATCACAGCCTGAACCCGCCGCTCGGCGCTCGCGCGATCGGCGGCGATCGCATGCAGCAACAGCGGATCGGAGAGAATCGATCGGATCGTGCGCCGCGGATTGAGCGACGACATCGGGTCCTGAAAGATCATCTGCATGCGTCGCCGCATCGGCCGCATCGCCATCTCAGCCAGACCGACAATGTCGTTGCCATCGAAGCGAATGCTCCCGTCGGCCGGACGGAGCAGCCCGATGAGGGCGCGGCCGAGCGTGGTCTTGCCCGATCCGGATTCGCCGACGATGCCGATGGTCTCGCCGCGGCCGATCGTGAGGTCAACACCGTGCAGCACCGGCCGCGGCGGCAGGCGGCGTCCAGACAGGGTACGTTGGCCCGCATAAGCAACGACGACGCCGCGGGCATCGATCAGCACGTCAGCCATGGCTTGCCTCGGCGGGATCGAGTGATGCGATCTCGGCGCGGCAGGCCGCGATCACGTCCGCAGGGATCGGGGTGAGGTCCTGCCCGGGCCGGTCGTAGCGCGGGCACGCTGCGATCAGCGCGCGGGTGTAGGGATGGCGCGGCCTCTCCAACAACGTGGCGGTTGCTTCCTGCTCCATCACCCGGCCCATGTAGAGCAGCGTCGCGCGGTCGCAGATCTGGGCGACGACGCCGAGATTATGCGTCACAAAGATCACGCCGGTCCCGTGCTGTTCCTGCAGGGACCGGATCAGCCGCAGGATCTGCTTCTGTACGGTCACGTCGAGCGCGGTCGTCGGCTCGTCGGCGATGACCAGCTTGGGATCGAGCGCAAAGGCGGCCGCGATCAGCACACGCTGGCGCATGCCGCCCGAGAGTTCATGCGGATAGGCACGCATCACGCGCGTCGGCTCGCGCATCTGTACGTCGTGCAGCAGCGCGAGCGCGCGGTCTTCGGCCGCCGCGCCGGAGAGGCCGCGCCACAGCCGCATCCCGTCGGTGAGCTGCGCCCCGATCCGCCGGCCCGGATTGAGCGCGGTCAGCGGATCCTGCGGAATGAGCGCGACCTCGGCGCCGAGCACATGCCGCCGCCCGTCCGGGTCGAGCGCGAGCAGATCGCGTCCTTCGAGTGCGATCGCGCCGCCGGTGAGGCGGATGCCGCCCGGCAGGATACCGAGGATCGCCTTGACGATCGTCGACTTGCCGGCGCCGCTCTCGCCGACGATTCCGTGCACCTCGCCGCGCGCGACGCTGAGCGACACGTCGCGCAGGATCGCGCCTTCGACGTCGCGGCTCGACACGGCGCTCAGATGCGACACGGAGAGCAGCGGCGCGGTCATCGTTGCATCACCGGGTCGAGTGCGCGGCGCAGGCCATCGCCGACCTGATTGAACGCGAGCACCGTTGCAAACAGGGCAGCCAGCGGCGCGGCGAACACCCACCAGGCCTGATGGATGATTTGACGCCCCTGCGCAATCATGCCGCCCCAGGTCGGTGTGTCGGACGACACCGACAGGCCGACGAATGACAGGATCGCTTCGACGATCACCGCGATCCCCATCTCGAGGGTGAGCAACGCCAGCAGCACCGGCGCCACGTTGGGCAGCACTTCGCGAAACAGGATCGCAAGCCGCCCGAAACCGAGCACGCGGGCCGCGACCACGTAGTCGGCCTGCGCCTGCGCCATGGTCTCCGCCCGCACCACGCGCGCGAAGCGGGTCCAGTCGATGATCGCGATGGCGGCGATCACCGAACCGACTCCCGCACCCATGATCGCGACCACCAGAATCGAGAGCAGCACCGGCGGGAACGCCATCCAGATCTCGACCAGTCGCGACACCGCCGCGTCGGTCGCCCCACGGAAATAGCCCGCAAACAATCCGAGCAGGGTACCGAGCAGCGCTGCCAGCGCCGACGCGACGAACGCGACAATCAGCGCGATGCGCGTACCGAAGATCAGGCGCGACAGGACATCGCGACCAAGATCGTCGGTGCCGAGAACAAAGCCCGGCTCCGCACCGGTGAAGCCCATCGGCGGCAGCGTGCCGGCCAGCAGATCCTGCTCGAGCGGGTCGCGCGGCGCGATCAGCGGCGCGAACACCGCGAGCATGATCAAAAACAAAATGAAGCCACCCGCGAAGACGACCTTGGGCTGCGCCAGCAATGCGCGGATCCGGTTGCGGTCCGCAGGCCGCGATGTGGCGATCGGGGTCGGCGCATCGAGCAACGCCTCAGCCATGGCGCAGCCTCGGGTTGAGGGCCGCGACGCCGGCGTCGATCGCGAGGTTGATCAGCACGAACAGCGCGCCAAACACCAGCACCAAGCCCTGAATAAGCGGGAGGTCGCGATTGATCACCGCGTCGATCGCCATCGAGCCGATCCCCGGATAGGCAAAGATACGTTCCACGATCACAGTTCCGCCGATCAGGAACGTGAACTGGACGCCGGTCAGCGCCAAGGTCGGGCCGACCGCGTTGCGCAGCGCCTCGCCGGCAACAAGGCGAAGTTCCGTCATGCCCTTGACCCGCGCGACCAGCACGTAGTCCTGGATCATCGCTTCGCTCAAGGCTTCCTTGAGGATGCGGATGATGACCGCGGCGAGCGGAAGCGCGAGGGCGAGCGCTGGCATCACCATATGAGCCGCCGTATCGCGGGCGATGCCGAAGCGGCCGGTGATCAGGCTTTCGAACAGATAGAAGTGGGTGGAGAGCGCCGCATCGACACTCGGGTCGGAGCGGCCCGAGAGCGGGAGCACCGGCCACAGCACACCGAGCACCAGAACGAACGCCAGCGCCCAGACGAAGTCCGGCACCGCCAGCATAAGGCCATTGACGGCGTCGATCACCGCCTCGCCACGAGTGCGCCGGATCAGCGTGCCCGCAATGGCGGTTGCGCCCCCGAGCAGCACCGCGAGCGCACAGGCGACGATCGCGAGCTCGAGTGTCGCCGGCAGCCGTTCGGTCAGCAACTCCAGGACATTCCGGCGCAGCGAGATCGAGATGCCGAAATTGCCGTGCAGAATACCGTCGAGCCAGATGCCGAACTGCACCAGTAATGGCTGGTCGAGCCCGTAGCGGGCGCGCAGTTCGGCAATGTCATGCGCGCTGGCACCCGGCGCGATCATCATCGCGACCGGATCGCCCGGAGCAACGCGCAGCAGCAGGAAGACCACGACCGCGACGCCAAACAGCGTCACGATCGCCATGGCGACACGCCTGAGCAGTGCGGACGCGATCATCACGGCAGTGGCCGAACCTCATTGGCGGCCGCGCGCTCCCACGCCTCGTCTCAGGTCTTCTTGGTGACCAGGGTGGGCTGCATGGCGCCCGATACGTTGGGCGTCACTTTCAGGTCGGCCTTGTACACGATCGGCTGAACGTATTGCAGCAGCGGGATTACATAACCCTGCTCCGCGATATAGCGATCGACCGCCTTGTAGCCCGCGATGCGCTTAGCCTCGTCCTTCTCGCCCCACAGCGGGCCGATCATGGCGTCGAGATCCTTGCTCTTCCAGCTCGAGTGCGGCGACGGGCCGAACATGGCATGCCCGGTCGAGGTCGATGGATCGGCGATCGCGTTGCCCCAGTTATAGAACGCCAGCGGCGCCAGCTTGTGGCTGGTGCGCAGCTCGAAATGCTTGGCGATCTCGTAGACTTCGATATCGGCTTCGATGCCGACCTTGCGCCACATCCCGACGATCGCCTGGATCATCTCGTAGTCCTTCGGCTTGAAGCCGCGGGTCGTCTGGATCGTGGTCTTGAACGGCTTCTGCGGCGAGTAGCTGGCGGCCGCCAACAGCTTGCTGGCCTGGTCGGGGTTGTAGGGGACCTTGATGGTCGGATCGAACGCTTCGTATTCGGGCGCCTCGAGCGTGTTGATCGGAACGCCGTAGCCGCGCAGCAGGCGCTTGACGATCGACTGCTTGTCGATCGCGTGATGCGCGGCAAGCCGGACGTTCTTGTCGAGGTTGCCGTCGCTGTTGATGAAAATCATTCCGATGTCGGAGATCGGGGTTGCGACGCCGACCAGCCCGGGCTTGCCCTTCAGCCGGTCGAACTCCTCATAGGGGATTTCCAACGTCAGGTCGGAGGACCCGCTTTCGAGCTCGGCGACCCGGCTGGTCGCATCGGTCACGAATTTGAACACCACGGTCTCGAACGCCGGCTTGCCGCCCCAGTACTTGGGATTGGCTTTGAGCCGCAGGAATGCGTTGCCCTGATAGGCGTCGACCATGTAGGGGCCGGTGCCGATCGGCTTCTTCTCGAACCCTTCCGGGCCGACCTTCTCAAAGTAATTCTTCGGCAGCACGTAGCCCGTCAGGAACGCCATCCACTTGAAGATCGTCGGGTCGAACTGCTTCATGTCGGCGGTCACGCGCTGACCATCGACTTTGAAATTGCCGAGCGTCGACCAGACGAACTCGATCGGATTGCCGGTCTCCTTCTTGCCGGCGCGTTCGAACGACCAGACGATGTCGGCTGGGGTGAACGGCGAGCCGTCATGCCAGGTCACGCCAGGCCGCACGTCCATCCAGATCCCGGTCTTGTCGTTGTTCCATCCCCAGGCGGTCAGCAGGCCCGGCTCGAACGCGAGGTTCGGCTTCTGGCCGATATACTGGTCAAACACCGACCGGTAGATTGCCTGAATGGTGGGATTGACCGCCGACGGCCCAACGGTCGGGTCGAACGACGGCAGATTGACGTTGTAGGCGATGGTGAGCGTGTCGCCGGCGGCGGCCTGCGCGCTGCCGCGCGGGCCGATCAGGCTGGCGATAAGCCCGCCGGCGGTGAGCGCGAGAGTCTGTCGACGTGTTGGTGTGAGGATTCGGTTTGGCATCATCATCCCCCTTCGCTGGGACATCGTCGCTCGCGCGCAATCCGACCGGACCCCGCGCGCCATAACCCGTGGGCTGCAACCCGCGGCCCACGGAATGTTTTAAGCTTAAAGAAAATCCCGGAGCACTGCCAGTTCATAGTGTGGGCGAGCGCGCGGCCTTGGTCGCTTCCTTTGTGTGCAGTGTACCTATTGCTTCATGACCCCGTAGAGGCGCTTGTCGGTTGTCTTCTCGTAGTCGAGCCCCTTGGGATAGGTCAGCAGCTCCATGTTCGCGCCCCACGGCGTCTTGAAATAGACGAAGGTTTCGCCGCCATTGGGCTGTCCGCTCACCGGCGTCGGGTCGCCCAGTACTTGCACGCCCGGCACTGTCTTCAGGTAATCCACTGCCTGCTTGAGGTCATTGACGTAGAACGCGAGATGGAAACCGCCGACGTCGCTGTTCTTCATCGGCGTCTTCACCTGATCCTTGGCCTCGTACTCGAACAGCTCGATATTCTGGGTCGGCCCGCACCGTACCATCGCGAGCGTCGTCGATGCGCCGGCGTCGACCGCGAGATTGGTCTCCATCCATTTGCCCTTCGGGTCGGCAAACGGACCCGCGGTGTAGACGTACTGGCAGCCCAACACCTTGGTAAAAAAGTCGATCCCGTCCTGGAGTTTCGGCACCGTCATGCCGATGTGATCGACCCCGACGATGGTCGGAATACCGTCAGCACGTGCGATACCCACGGCGATCAGCAGCGCCACGGACGCAGCGCCGCCGAGACGCAGAATGCGTGAATTGGTCATGATCCTCGCTCCTCGTTAGCCCCGTTCGTAGTGAGACTGAAAAGATCGAGCGATATCTTACGGCTCACGCGAGGCTTTGCGCGAGCAGAAATCCGGAGCCCGCGCCCAGTCCGGGCCCGGGATGGGTCGAGGCGCCGATGTGGTAGAGCCTCGCCACGTGCGTGCGATGATTGAGCGAGGTCTTGAACGGGCGCCACACAAAGAACTGATCGAGCCCGCAAAAACCGCCGTAAGGATCGCCGCCGACCAGATTGATGTTCATCGCTTCGAGATCCGCGGGCGAGTATACGCGCCGGGCGAGCACGCTCTCGCGCAGTCCATCGACATGCGCCGCCAGGATCCCTTCCACCCGATCCGCGAACCGCTCGCGCACCGGCTCGGTCCAGCGCCCGTCGGCAGGCGTTGCGATCTCGCCGGCGGCGTCGCCCTTGATCACGCGCGGCGCTTCCGGGAGCTGCAGCCAGAGGATCGCCTTGCCGGGAGGCGCGCGGCTCGGGTCGAGCGCGGTCGGTTGCCCGACGCAGATCGTCGGCAGCGCGGGGAGGAGCCCGCGCTCGCACTCGTTGGCGGCGCGCGAGACGCCATCGAGCCCGGGCGTGAGGTGCAACAGCGCGACGCCTGCGAGTTCGGGCGCCTTCCAGCGCGGCGGGGAGGCGAGCGCATAGTGGATCTGCAGATTGCCCTTGGCGTAGCGAAAGCGTTCAACACCGCGGCGCACGTCTGGCGGCAGCGGCTGGCCGCGCAGGAAACGCTCATAGAGCTGCCCGGGGCCGACCGAGCAGATCACGCCATGTTCGGCGGCAAACGTGCTGGCGTCCGCAAGGCGCACGCCGCTGGCGCGTCCCTGCTGATCGAGGATGATGGCATCGGCGTCGGCACCGGTTTGAATGCGGCCGCCTTGATCGGCGATCAGCGCTTCGAACGCTGCCAGCAATTTGTCGGCGCCACCGGTGACGATCGGACAGCCGGCAGCTTCGATCGCAAAGCCGATCACGTCGGCCATCGCGGCGCCATAGGCGCTCTCCGGATTGAGCCCGGTATGCAGCAGCCACGGCGCGAACAAGGCGCGCGTCACCTCGGACCGATATGACGTTTCGAGATGGGCGCGGCCGGATGCCAAGACCTCGCCAAAAAACGCCGCCAGCCCGCGCACGCCGCGCCGCCATCCTTCGCGCAGCAACAGGCGCGCGGTCGCGAGCGACCACAGCGATCCACCCAGCAGACCAAAAACCAGTCCGGCGTCGGCTCCAAACCGGTCCATCTGCGCGGCGAAGCTCGCACCATCGCCCGCCGCCAGGGCGTCGAACGCCGCGACATTGCGGGCGCGGTCCTTGGTCAGAACGGCATGGCGGCCATCGGGCAAAAGAACGCCGGTCGGCCGGTCGCTGTCTACGAACGCCACGCCACGCTTTTGCAGCTCGGGGCCGAGCACCGCAAACGCCGGCGAGGTGATGAACAGCACGAATGTCGTCGCCATCACGTCGTGGATGAAACCGGGCGCGGTCGCCGCTTCGGTGCGGATGCAGCCGCCGATGCGCGCGTTGCGTTCGAGCACGAGGACGCGGCGGCCCCTGCGGCCGAGCATCGCGGCGCAGACCAGCGCATTGATGCCGCTGCCGACAATGATGTAGTCGGGCGCGCTCATCGTCGAGCGTCCGCGCTTAGGTTGAAAATCACGGCGGGGCGCATCTCACGTTCCGTTCAAATTCTCATCCAAGCCAAGGAGCGGACTTTGGTCGCGCGGGACGCCCTCCTTGGCTCAATTCCACAGCCGCTTGGACGCGATTGCCGCCCCTTCGACCAGTGCGCGCAGCTTCTTGAAGGCGATCGCCGGATCGACCTTGGCGTAGGCTGCGAACGTGCCAAACCCGCAGTCGGTGCCTGCGATGACGCGCTCGCGGCCGACGAAGCTCGCAAACCGCTCGATGCGCTGCGCCACCAGCTCGGGATGCTCGACGTAGTTGCTCGACGAATCGAGCACGCCCGGAATCAGGATCTTGTCGTCCGGCAGCTTGGCATCCCGCCACACCACCCATTCGTGCTCGTGCCGGGGATTTGCCGCCTCGAAAGAGATCGCCTGCGCCTTGGCGCGCAGCACGATCGGCAGGATCTTCTCGAGCGCGATGTCGTGATCGTGCGGCCCCTCGTAGTTGCCCCAGCAGACATGGATGCGCACCTGCGCGGCCGGGACGTTCGCGAGCGCCGAGTTGAGCGCCTCAGTGTCGAAGGCGGCGCGCTTGAGGAATTCCGCTTCGGTCAGGTCCTGAAATCCGGTGTGGCGCGACATCGCGACGTCCGGACAGTCGACCTGCAGCAGCAGCCCGGCGCTGGTGATCGCCTCGTACTCGGGTTTGAGGGCGGCGGTCAGCGCCTCGATGTAGGCCTCGTGGCTCGAATAATAGCGGTTGGGCTGAAACGAGGAGACCACGCCGGGCGACGCCGCGTTGAGAAAACCTTCGACCGCGTGCGACGATGCGATCGCGGCGCGAAAATTCTCAACATCAATCTTGACCGCGTTGACGTCCTTGATGCTGACCGGGGCGGTGCAGGTCATGCGGCGGAAGGTCTGCGACCCCAGGAACGCCGTCATGCGTTTGCGAAACTCGGGATGGTCCGCAAGGTCGAGGTGTGGCTTGGGG
Organism: Xanthobacteraceae bacterium; assembly: GCA_035472475.1. Lineage (GTDB taxonomy): Bacteria > Pseudomonadota > Alphaproteobacteria > Rhizobiales > Xanthobacteraceae > JAFAXD01. The sequence goes on from DATIPA010000036.1 coordinate 11,713, forward strand.
GTGAACTCGCCGCTGAAGCCGGTAAACCGATCCTTGATGTAGGTCGCATACCCGATCTTGCTGGCCTCGCCGTCGCTGACCACATCGAGGCCGATATCGACCTGGCGCTTGACGACGTCAGTTACGGCGCGCCGCATCACGCGATCGAATTCGGCCTGGTCATAGGGCTCGCCGCGGTCCTTGCGCAGCAGCAGCGTGACCGCGTCATCCGGCCGCGGCAGGCTGCCGACATGGGTGGTGAGAATCCGCTCGCTGCTCATTTTCATTGGTTGCCTCAGATGACGTGCTGTGCGCGCAGTTTTTCAATCTCGGCCGGTGTGTACCCGAGCTCGGCCAGGACCGCGTCGGTGTGCTCGCCCAGCTCGGCGATCGGCGTCGTGATGGCAGCAGGCGTGCGCGATAGTGCGACCGGCTCGGCCACGATCCGGATATCGCCGCGCACCGAATGATGCACGGCGGCCGCCAGGCCGAGGTGCTGAACCTGCGGGTCGGCGAATACTTCATCCATGTGGTTGATCGGTCCGGCCGGAACGCCGACCGCCTCCAGCCGCGCGCTCCAGTCCTTCGAGGTCCGGGTCTTGAACGCCTTGGCCAACTCGGCGTTGAGCGCCGGACGGTGCTTGAAGCGCAGGTTCTGGGTCGCGAAGTCCGGATGCTCGGCGAGATCGGGCCGCCCGAGCGTCTCGCAGAAGACCTTCCATTGCTTGGGACCGCCGAGCCCGATGTTGATGAAGCCGTCGGCGGTCTCGAACGCGCCGGTCGGTGTGACGTACGGATGGTCGTTGCCGGCTTGCGGCGGCACCTCGCCGTCGATCAGGTAGCGCGCGGCCTGGAAATCCATCATGGCGATCTGCGCGGCGAGCAGCGAGGTCGTGACCCACTGGCCTTCGCTCGAGCGCTCGCGTTCGGCGAGCGCGACCAGGATGCCGATCGCCGCATAGAGCCCGGCGGAGGAATCGGCGATCGCCGCGCCGGCGCGCATCGGGCCGTCGCCCGGGCGTCCGGTCACCCACATCAGGCCGCCCATGCCCTGCGCGATCTGATCGAACCCGGCGCGCGTGCGGTACGGGCCGGTTTCGCCGAAGCCCGAGATCGAGGCTAGGATGATGCGCTTGTTGACGGCGCGCAGCGCCTCGTAGCCGATGCCAAGCCGCGCCTTCACGTCGGGTCGGTAGTTCTCAACCACGATGTCGGCGTTTGCGACGAGCCGCTTGAAGATTGCGAGCCCTTCCGGCGCCTTGAGGTTGAGGCTGAGCGATCGCTTGTTGCGATGCAGGTTCTGCATGTCGAACCCGTGCCTGTCGCCACCCATGCCTTCGTTGGGATCGACGCCCGGCGGCGCTTCGATCTTGAGAACATCGGCGCCGAAATCCGCGAAGATACGCACGCAGGTCGGCCCGGCGCGCACGCGCGTGAGATCGAGCACGCGCAGGTTGGACAAAGCCTTGGAGGAGAGAGGAGGCGGCATCGATCACTCGGAATGCTACAAAGGCGTCTGTCAGCCCCACACCGCGTCAGCCAGCTCGACGACGCGCGCGAGCTTGCGCCGCTCGTCATCGAGGCTCAAGGGATTTCCGCCCACGCTCGACGCAAAGCCGCATTGCGGGCTGACGCCGAGGCGATCGAGCGCAATGTAGCGGGCCGCCTCGTCGATGCGCCGCCGCAGCACGTCAAGTGGCTCGAGCTCGGGCCGTTTGCTGCTGATCAACCCGAGGATCACGGTCTTGTCCTTCGGTACGTGGCGCAGGGGAGCAAAGCCGCCCGCGCGCGCGCTCTCGTATTCGAGGAAGAACGCATCGACGTCGGTCTCGCCGAACAATTGTTCGGCGACCGCGTCATAGCTGCCTTCCGCCATCCAGTGGCCCTTGTAGTTGCCCTTGCAGAGGTGAAGCCCGACGATCATGCCGGGCGGACGCGGCGCGACGCTGAGATTGATGGCGGACACATAGGTCTCAAGTAGCCGCGCCGGCTCCAAGCCGGCGGCGTTCACGTGCGCTTGGATCTTCGGGTCGCACAGCATGGCGATTGCGACCTCGTCGAGCTGGATGTAGGTGCAGCCCATTGCTGCGAGCGCCGCGATCTCCTCGCGATAGACGGCAAACAGGTCGTTCCAGAAATCCTCCAGGTGCCGATAGGCCGTGCGATTGACGCTATCATTACCGCGAAAGAAGTGGAGGCAGCTCGGCGTCGGCATCGTGACCTTCGGGGTGCGCGAGGTCGCCTGGCGCACGAACGCGAATTCGTCGGTGGTAATGCCCCGGGTACGCTTGATCTTGGTTTCGACATATGGCGCCTGGAAGGTGGCGTGACCGCCGCTCGCGTCGTGGAAGTCGAAGATCGAGTCCCGGGTGGTCAGCCCGTCGACCGCCTGCACGAAGCCGTAGAACCAGGAACCTCGGCGAAACTCGCCGTCGGTGATCGACGAGAGCCCAACCGATTCCTGCATGGCGATCGCGTCGCGGATGCAGCGGTCCTGGATCTCGGCGAACTTGTCGGCGTCGATCCGGCCCTGCGCAGCGTCACGAAACGCAGCCTTGAGTTCGCTCGGGCGCAGCAGGCTGCCGACATGCTCGGCCCGAAACGGCGGAGTTTGCTTCGACGTCATGGCACGCTCCGCCGTACTCAACCGCGTTTGTCGACGAAGCGTGCCGCCTTGATGCTCGCTTCAAACTCCCTGCCAAGCGTCCCGGGCTCGAGAAACACGATCTCCGGCGCCACTTCGAAAGTCTTCTGCACACTCGCATCGATGCTGCGTCCGACGCCCTCGCGGTCGAGCCCGCGCCGCGGCTCGACCAAGAGGCGCAGGCAATCGAGCCCGCTGTCGGCGCAATAGACCTCGGCTTTGAAGTCGGCGATCCCTTGATTGTAAAACATCAGGTCTTCCAGCTCGTTGTGATTGATGTTGACGCCGCGCACCTTGAAGAACCCGACGGTGCGGCGCGCGTGACGCATCACCGGAAACATCGACCACGGGCCCTCACCGTGGCCCTGCGTGGTGATGCTGATGAGATCACCGGAGCTCCAGCGCAGAAAGGGCGTGACTTCGTTGTTGGCGAGCGCCGTGATCACCAGCGATCCGACCTCGCCGTCCGCGACCGGCGCGCCGGTCGCCTCATCGACCACCTCGCAAAAGAACAGATCCGACCAGACGTGCAACCCGTCGTGTCCGAGCGATTGGACCGAAACCAATGCGCCCTCGGTCATGCCGAATTGATCGGACACTACCGCGCCCCATGATCGCTCCAATTTCTGGCGCTTGGCCGGCGAGAGCGGCTCGGCCGCAACGATGATTTTTTTTACTGAACTCGCCGCGAGGTCGAAGCCGTTGGCTTCGGCCAGGTTGGCAAGATGCAAGCCGTAGCTGCCCATGCCGGCCCAGATTGTGGGCTTGAGATCGCGAATGAGCTCGAGTTGGGTGAGGGAGGGCGTGTTCGAGCCCGACCCGCACCAGATCGTGCCGACGCCGAGATCCTCGGCGGCGCGTGCGTAGAGATGCGCCACCGGATGAATGCCAAGGGGAAACGACACGTGCACCAGGTCGTCACGGGTCGCGCCGATCACCTCGAACGCGCGCCGGAAGCACATGATGCTCATGTCCATGTCCCGCGCCGAACGTGGGTAGAACAACGGCCGCCCGGTCACACCGCCGGAGCGCCAATATTCGACAACGTCGGCACGCGGCGCGACGCAGAACTCCTCGTGAAAGCGCGCCGCCGGGATTGCCCGCAGCTGATCCTTGGTCAACAACGGAATTTTCGCCCATTCGTCGGGATCATCCAGCCGGTCCGGCCTGACGCCCGCTAGGCGCTCGCGAAAGAACGGCGCGCGCAGGGCCTGTTCGACGGCCCGCCGCTTACGCTCGCGCTGGATTTGCGCGATCGCGCCCGGCGACGCCGGCCAGCGCAGCTCCGCCCCCATGGCTTCCTCCGGTCAGTGTTTTTCGCGCACGATTAAACACCGGCGTCACGATAACGCGTTTCGAGAGGGCCCACACACTCTGTCGCGGTATGCATGGCTGTCACATATGACCACAAAAGGGGCATTTGCCTCAGAGAGCCGTTGCGGCCGATTAAATTGTAGGCGATCCGCCCATTAATGCGGCGTCCGGGCTGATCGAGGTCCCCGGCGCGCCCGGCTTGCCATCAATCTCATTGCAGGACCAAAGCCTTATCGATCCTGGCGGCTTGGCACGAAGTTTGCGGTCGTCTGGTACGGAAACGCCAGTCAGCGCGTTCCTTGGCGTCAATTTCAGAGGAGCTCCAATGAACATATTCGCGCGTGCGGTCGCTCGACCGCCTTCCCGCCGATGGCTCGGTGCCGCCGCCGGTCTTGCCCTCGGCCTCACAGCCGTTCCGGCAAGCGCCCAGGACACCATCAAAGTCGGCATTTTGCATTCCCTGTCCGGCACCATGGCCATTAGCGAAACCACGCTCAAAGACGTGATGCTGATGCTCATCGATGAGCAGAACAAGAAAGGCGGCGTGCTCGGCAAGAAGCTCGAAGCAGTCGTCGTCGACCCGGCCTCCAACTGGCCGCTGTTCGCCGAGAAGGCACGCGAGCTGATCAGCAAGGACAAGGTCGCCGCGGTGTTCGGTTGCTGGACCTCGGTGTCGCGCAAGTCCGTGCTGCCGGTGTTCAAGGAACTCGATTCGATCCTGTTCTACCCGGTTCAGTACGAAGGCGAAGAGAGCGAGCGCAACGTGTTCTATACCGGCGCCGCTCCCAACCAGCAGGCGATCCCCGCCGTCGACTACCTGATGAAGGAAGAGAACGTGAAGCGCTGGGTGCTCGCAGGCACCGACTATGTCTATCCGCGCACCACCAACAAGATTCTCGAAGCCTATCTCAAGCAGAAAGGCGTGGCGGATTCCGACATCATGATCAACTACACGCCGTTCGGGCATTCCGACTGGCAGACGATCGTGGCCGATATCAAGAAGTTCGGCTCGGCCGGTAAGAAGACCGCGGTGGTCTCGACCATCAACGGCGACGCCAACGTGCCGTTCTACAAGGAGCTCGGCAACCAGGGCATCAAGGCCAAGGACATCCCGGTGGTGGCGTTCTCGGTGGGCGAGGAAGAACTCGCCGGCCTCGACACCAAGCCACTGGTCGGCCATCTCGCCGCCTGGAACTACTTCCAGTCGATCGATACGCCGGAAAATAAGAAAGAGATCGCCATGTGGCAGGCCTTCACCAAGAACCCGAAGCGCACCTTCAACGATCCAATGGAGGCGCACGTGATCGGTTTTGCCATGTGGGTCAAGGCGGTGGAGAAGGCCGGCACGACCGATCCCGACAAGGTCATCGCCGCACTGCCGGGCACCAAGGCGCCCAATCTGACCGGCGGCACGTCAGAAATGCTCCCGAACCATCACATCACAAAACCGGTGTTCATCGGCGAAATCCGCGATGACGGTCAGTTCGACGTGGTGTGGAAGACGGAAGGCCTGGTGCCGGGCGCAGCCTGGTCGCCCTACCTCGAAGGCTCCAAGGATCTGGTCGCCGATTGGGTCAAGCTCAACTGCGGCAACTTCAACACCAAGACCAACAAGTGCGGTAGCTGACGCCGCATAATCTGGGGGCCGTCGGCTAATCGGCGGCCCCTTTTCGAACTGCCGGGATTAGCAGACATGCGCGTGCTCCACGATCGCTTGATAGCGTTCGTCATCGCCCTCGCCTTGCTGTTTGCCGGCGGCGCGGCGCACGCGCAGGGCTACGAGGCCGCGCTCGCGAGCTTTGCCAACGACTCCTTCAGCGACACCGAGACGGCGATCAACGCGGTCGCGGCAAGCGGCAATCCGTTGGCCGAGCGGGTGATCGAAACCCTGCAGGACGGGCGCCTGCTGTTCGATCCCGCCGACAAGAAGATCTACATCCGGCAGCCGTCAGGCGAGTTCCTCGACGCGTCGACCGGGCGGCCGGTGGCGGGACCTGCGCCAGCCGGGCTGAAGACGGTGCGTCTCAACAATCGGCTGCGGCGTGCGATCGACGCCGCGATCGGCGGACTGACGCTGCTTTCCGCCGATCCCGGCAAGCGTTTCGACGCCGCACAGGCGGTGTTCAAATCGCGCGATGCTGCTGCCCTCAAGACCCTCGATGCCGCGATCGCCAAGGAAACCGATCCCCGGATCAAGCGCGCGCTGGTCGAAGCGCGCGCTGCCGTCGTCCTCTATCTTCGCGATGCGTCGAGCGCCGACAAGCTCGAGGCGGTGTCGGTCATTCGCGAGCGCGGCGACCAAGAAGCGCGCGGGCTGTTGGCCGGTTTGCCGGACGCGACCCCGGAGCCGGTCAAACACGCAGCAGCCGAAGCAATCAACTCAGCCGATGCCCGGCTCGCCGCCTGGAGCGCCGTGCAGAACGCCTGGTATGGCCTCTCGCTCGGTTCGGTGCTTCTGCTCGCGGCCATCGGGCTCGCCATCACGTTCGGCGTGATGGGCGTCATCAACATGGCGCACGGCGAGATGGTGATGCTCGGCGCCTATACGACCTTCGTGGTGCAGGAGGTCATCCGCGCGCAAAATCCCGCGCTATTCGATTACTCACTGGTATTTGCGGTGCCGCTGGCGTTTCTGGTGGCCGGGATCTGCGGCGTATTGATCGAGCGTTCGATCATCCGGTTCCTGTATGGGCGCCCGCTCGAAACGCTGCTCGCAACCTGGGGATTGTCCCTGATCATTCAGCAGGCCGTGCGCACGATCTTCGGACCCTCGAACCGCGACGTCGGCGCGCCGTCCTGGATGAGCGGCGCGTTCGAGCTGGGCGGAATCACGATCACTTACAATCGATTGTGGATCATTTGTTTCACGCTTGCGGTGTTCGTGGCGCTGCTCGGGTTATTGCGGTTCACGCGGCTGGGCCTTGAGATGCGCGCCGTGACCCAGAACCGCGCCATGGCCGCCGCCATGGGTATTCGCACCGCGCGGATCGACGCGCTCACCTTCGGGCTCGGCTCGGGGATCGCCGGCATCGCCGGCGTTGCGCTCTCGCAGATCGACAACGTCAGCCCCAACCTCGGCCAGGGTTACATCATCGACAGCTTCCTGGTTGTGGTGTTTGGCGGCGTCGGTAATTTATGGGGCACGCTGGTGGCGGCGTTCACGCTGGGGATTGCCAACAAGTTCATTGAACCTTACGCGGGCGCCGTGCTCGGCAAAATCGCCATTCTGGTGTTCATCATTCTGTTCATTCAGAAGCGTCCGCGCGGGCTGTTCGCCCTCAAGGGCCGGGCGGTGGAAGCGTGAGCTACGCGCTTCGTCCCGCGCCCCTGATCCGCGCGCTCGATCGCGCCTCGACCACGTTCCTGATCGTGCTGGGGGCGATCGCCGTCATGGTGCCGCTGCTCAACCTCGCGCTGCCGCCGGCGTCGCCGTGGCATGTGCCGACCTATCTGGTCGCGTTGTGGGGCAAATATATCTGCTACGCGCTGCTGGCGCTCTCGATCGACCTGATCTGGGGCTATTGCGGCATCCTCTCGCTCGGTCACGGCGCATTTTTCGCGCTCGGCGGCTATGCGATGGGCATGTACCTCATGCGCCAGATTGGCAGTCGCGGCGTCTACGCCAATCCGATCCTGCCTGATTTCATGGTATTCCTGAACTGGAAGGAACTGCCGTTCTACTGGTACTTCTTCAATCATTTCTGGTACGCAGCGGCGATGGTCGTGCTGGTGCCGGGCGTCCTGGCATTCGTGTTCGGCTGGTTCGCGTTCCGCAGCCGGGTCACCGGCGTCTATTTCTCAATCATCACCCAGGCCATGACGTTCGCGCTGATGCTCGGGTTCTTCCGCAACAATTTCGGCTTTGGCGGTAACAATGGACTGACCGACTTCAAGGACATCCTGGGCTTCAACGTGCAGGCGGCGGCGACGCGCGGCGCGCTGTTCGCGATCTCGTGCGGCGCGCTGATGATCGGGTTCTTCATCTGCCGCGCGGTCATTACCTCGAAACTAGGCATGGTTCTGGTCGCGATCCGCGATGCCGAAGCGCGTACGCGCTTCCTCGGCTATCGGGTCGAATCCTACAAGCTGTTTGTGTTCGTGCTGTCGGCCTGCATGGCCGGAGTCGCCGGTGCGCTCTACGTCCCGCAGGTTGGCATCATCAATCCAAGCGAGTTTGCACCTGGTAACTCGATCGAAGCGGTGATCTGGGTCGCGGTCGGCGGGCGCGGCACGCTGATCGGAGCCGCGATTGGCGCCATTCTGGTCAACTACGCCAAGACCTCGTTTACCAGCGGCCCGCTCGCGCCCTATTGGCTGTTCCTGCTCGGCGCCCTGTTCATTGGGACCACGCTGCTGCTTCCGCGCGGGATTGTCGGCACGATCAACCATTTTCTCGCAGAGCGCCGGCAGCGAGCGGCCGTCCAGGCCGAACCGGCGGCACGGCCGGCGGAGTAGGGGGGATGGACGAGCCCAGAACAACAACCGCGATGCTCTACCTCGACGGCATCAGCGTTTCGTTCGACGGCTTCAAAGCCCTCAACAATTTGTCGCTCGTGGTCGCGCCCGGCGAGATGCGTGCGATCATCGGGCCGAACGGCGCCGGCAAGACCACCATGATGGACGTCGTCACCGGGAAAACCCGCCCGGACGAGGGCGACGTTACATTCGACGGCAGCCACGACCTGACACGGCTCGATGAGGCGCAGATTGCCGAGCTCGGCATCGGTCGCAAGTTCCAGAAGCCGACCGTGTTCGACATGCACACGGTCGAGGACAACCTGCGTCTCGCCCTGAAGGCTGATCGCCGGCCGCGCACCACGCTTCTCTGGCGCGACAGCGAGGCCGAGGAGCGCCGGCTCGCCGAGCTCCTGCAGACCATCCGGCTCGCGCCCTTGCGCGATCGCATCGCCGGCAGCCTGGCGCACGGGCAGAAGCAGTGGCTTGAGATCGGCATGCTGCTGGCGCAGGAGCCGAAGCTCATGCTGGTCGACGAGCCGGTCGCGGGCATGACCGACGCCGAAACGCGCCAGACTGCCGAGCTCCTCAAGGAGATCAATCGCGACCGCACCGTCGTCGTGGTGGAGCACGACATGGCGTTTGTGCGCGAGCTGGGCGTCAAGGTCACGGTGCTGCACGAGGGCTCAGTGCTGGCCGAAGGTTCGATCGACCAGGTTTCGAACAACGAGCGCGTGATCGAAGTGTACCTGGGACGCTAATCATGCTCGAAATCAACGCGATCAACCTCCACTACGGCGCCGCGCAAGCGCTACGCGGCGTCTCGCTCAAGGCCGAGAGCGGCAAGGTGACCTGCGTGCTCGGGCGTAACGGCGTCGGCAAGACGAGCCTGCTGCGCGCGCTGGTCGGCCAGCACCCGGTGAGCGCGGGCACCATCACATTCGAAGGTCAGGACATCACTCATCTGCGTCCGGTCGAGCGTGCGCGTCGCGGTATCGCTTATGTGCCGCAGGGGCGCGAGATTTTTCCGCTGCTGACCGTCGAGGAGAACCTGGAGACCGGGTACGCGCCGCTGCCACGCGTGCAACGCGAAATCCCCCCGGACGTGTTTTCGTTGTTTCCAGTGCTCGCCGACATGTTGCGCCGTCGCGGCGGCGACCTGTCGGGCGGCCAACAGCAGCAACTCGCAATCGGGCGGGCGCTGGTGATGCGGCCACGGTTGCTGTTGCTCGACGAGCCGACTGAGGGTATCCAGCCATCAATCATCAAGGATATCGGCCGCGCCATTGCCTACCTGCGCGGGCTGGGCGAGATGGCGATTGTCCTGGTCGAACAGTATCTCGACTTTGCGAGCGAGCTCGGCGACTATTTCGCGGTCATGGAAAGGGGCGCTATCGTCTATGCGTCCACCCGTGCGGATTTGGACGAAGGCGCGCTCAAACGCGCGGTGGCGATCTAGGACGACGGACCTTGGCAGGCGGGTTGGCGGTTGACGAGCGGCGCAAAACCTTCGCGGCCAATCGCGCGGTCGGCCGGATTACGTTGACCGTCGAAAACGACGGACGGCGCAGCCTGCGTTCCCGCCTTTACGAAGACGGCCCGCTGCGCGCGCGTTTCCCGCATGGACCATCACTCGAGGCGGTGATTGTGAACACCGCGGGCGGCGTTGCCGGAGGCGATCGCTTCTCCTTGGACGTCAATGTTGGCGCGGGCGCAGAACTGACGCTGACCACCGCGGCCGCCGAAAAGGTCTATCGGGCGCTCGATGATGATGCGACCATCGACGTCAGGCTCAAGCTGGGCGCCGGTGCGACACTCGCCTGGCTGCCACAGGAGACGATCCTGTTCGACGGGGCGCGACTCAGCCGCAGCATCGACCTCGATGCGGCAGCCGATGCACGGCTGGTGCTCGCCGAAGCGCTCGTGTTTGGTCGAACAGCGATGGGCGAGATCGTTTCGCACGGACGCCTTATGGACCGTTGGCGCGTTCGGCGCGCGGCCGAGCTTGTGTTCGCTGACACCGTGTTGCTCGACGGGGCTATTGGAGCGCAGCTCGCGCACGCCGCAGTGGCAGCCGGTGCATGCGCGATCGGAACCGTGATGGCGATGCCCGCCGATGCGGCCACAGCTGATCGCGTGCGCGCGCTCGATTTTCGCGGCGAGGTCGGCGTCTCCGCCTGGAACGGGTTTGCGCTTGCGCGCCTGGTCGCCCGCAACGGCGAGGACCTGCGGCGCGATCTTGCGCGGGTGCTGCCCGCGATGGGCGAGCGCCTGCCGCGGCTGTGGCTCACCTGAGGGCGCCATGCATCTTACCCCGCGTGAAAAGGACAAGCTGCTGATCGCCATGGCTGCCATGGTGGCACGCCGCCGGCTCGAGCGCGGCGTGAAGCTCAATCATCCGGAGTCGGTTGCGTTGATCAGCGATTTCATTCTGGAAGGTGCCCGCGACGGCCGCACCGTCGCTGACCTGATGGAGGCCGGTGCGCATGTCCTCACGCGGGCGCAGGTCATGGACGGGATCGCCGAAATGATCCCCGAGATCCAGGTCGAGGCGACGTTCCCGGATGGCACCAAGCTCGTCACCGTGCACGAGCCGATCCGTTAGGGCGAGGTTCGCATGATCCCCGGCGAGTTCTTCATCAAGGATGGCGAGATCGAGCTCAACAAGGGCCGCAAGCTGGTCACGCTGAGCGTCGCCAATACCGGCGACCGGCCGATCCAAGTCGGCTCGCACTATCATTTCTTTGAAACCAATCCCGCGCTCAAGTTCGATCGCAAGAAGGCGCGCGGCATGCGGCTCGACATTCCGGCCGGCACGGCCGTGCGGTTCGAGCCTGGCCAGACGCGCAGCGTCACCCTGGTCGCGCTCGCCGGCAAGCGCACCGTCTACGGGTTCCGGCAAGACATCATGGGCAAGCTGTGAGGAGTCGGTCATGCCGCACGCGATGCAGCGGAGTTTCTACGCCGAGATGTTCGGCCCGACGACCGGCGACCGGGTGCGGCTTGCCGATACTGATCTGATCATCGAGGTCGAGAAGGATTTCACCACCTACGGGGAGGAGGTGAAGTTCGGTGGCGGCAAGGTCATCCGCGACGGCATGGGGCAGAGCCAGCTCACCAACCGACAGGGCGCGGTCGACACCGTCATCACCAACGCGTTGATCCTCGATCATTGGGGGATCGTGAAGGCCGACGTCGGCATCAAGGACGGCAAGGTGTTCGCCATTGGCAAGGCCGGCAATCCCGACATCCAGCCGAACGTCAATATTGTCATCGGCCCCGGCACCGAAGCGATCGCCGGCGAGGGCAAGATCCTCACCGCCGGTGGTTTCGACACGCACATCCATTTCATCTGCCCGCAGCAGGTGGACGAGGCCCTGATGTCCGGCGTCACATCGATGCTGGGCGGCGGCACCGGGCCGGCGGCCGGGACCAACGCCACCACCTGTACGCCCGGCCCATGGCACATCGCGCGCATGATCCAGGCCGCGGACGGATTTCCGGTCAATCTTGGCTTTGCCGGCAAGGGCAATGCGTCGCGCCCGGCCGCGCTTGAGGAAATGGTCAAGGCCGGCGCCTGCGCGCTCAAGCTGCACGAGGATTGGGGCACCACGCCGGCGGCGATCGACTGCTGTCTCTCGGTCGCGGACGATTACGACATCCAGGTCATGATCCACACCGACACACTCAACGAGTCGGGCTTTGTCGAAGACACGATTGCAGCTTTCAAGGGCCGCACTATTCACGCGTTCCACACCGAAGGCGCCGGCGGCGGGCACGCGCCCGACATCATCAAGGTGGCGGGGTTGCCCAACGTGCTGCCGTCGTCCACCAATCCGACGCGGCCGTTCACCCGCAACACTATCGATGAACACCTCGACATGCTGATGGTGTGTCACCATCTCGATCCGATGATCGCCGAGGATCTGGCGTTCGCCGAAAGCCGCATCCGCAAGGAGACCATTGCGGCCGAAGACATCCTGCACGATCTCGGTGCGCTCTCGATGATGTCGTCCGACAGCCAGGCCATGGGCCGGCTGGGCGAGGTGATCATCCGTACCTGGCAGACGGCGGACAAGATGAAGAAGCAGCGCGGGCGCCTGCGCGAAGAAAAGGGCGACAACGACAATGTGCGCGCCAAACGCTACGTCGCAAAATACACCATCAACCCAGCGGTTGCGCACGGCGTCTCGCATATCATCGGCTCGGTCGAAAAGGGCAAGCTCGCCGACCTCGTGCTGTGGTCGCCGGCATTCTTCGGGGTCAAGCCCGATCTCGTCATCAAAGGCGGTTCAATTGTCGCCGCTCCGATGGGCGATCCGAACGCGTCGATCCCGACGCCGCAGCCGGTGCACTATCGCCCGATGTTCGCCGCGTTCGGCCGTTCGCTCACCGCCTCGTCGGTTGTGTTCGCCTCCAAGGCCGCTGTGACCGCGGGGATCGGCCGCAAGCTCGGCATTCAGAAGCAACTCGTCGCGGTAAAGGGCACGCGCAAAATCTCCAAGAAGAACATGATCCACAACAGCGCGACGCCCGACATCACGGTCGACCCCGAAACCTATGAAGTCACCGCCGACGGCGAGTTGCTGACCTGCGAACCCGCGCACGTGCTGCCGATGGCACAGCGGTACTTTTTGTTCTAGGCTGCATCACGTCGGCGCGGACTTCGAGCAGTGTTGGCGCAGTTGAGGCGCGGAACCGAGATCAAACCTGCCGGTGCATGGAACGCTGTCGAAGCCATCGATTGTGTGGTTCTCGATGCAGATGGCCGCCGCCGGCGGCGGATCGTTCTGACCGGAGAGAACGGCACGACGTTCCTGCTCGATCTCGAAAGTCCTGTCATGCTGCGCGACGGCGATGGGCTTGTGCTCGACGACGGCTCGATCGTGGCGGTGCGGGGAATTACCGAGCAATTGACCGAGGTCGCCGGGAAGAGCGGTTTCGATCTGGTGCGGTTCGCCTGGCACATCGGCAATCGCCACGCCGGATTGCAGGTCGTGGAACAAACGCTGCGGATCCGCAGCGATCACGTGATCGAAGCAATGCTCAAGCAGTTGGGAGCGGTCATGACGCCGGTCGAGGCGCCGTTCAATCCGGAGCCGGGCGCACACTCCGACCATGGGACCAACGATCATGGGGGGTAAGGAGCGAATTCGGGACACGCAGACGTGCGATCCGGCCGCGCTTTATCGCCTGATGTCGTGGCTCTCGCCGTCCTATCCGGTCGGCGCGTACTCCTACTCGGGTGGCCTCGAGTGGGCCGTGCAAGCGGGCGACGTCAAAGATGCCGATACGCTGCGGGACTGGCTGAGCGTACTCCTCGCGCAGGGGGCCGGCTTTTGCGACGCCGTCTTCTTCGTCCATGCGCATACCGCCGTCCGCGCCGAGGACGATGGTGCACTAAGCGTGGTGAGCGAACTTGCGTGCGCGCTTGCGGCCTCGCGCGAACGGCACCTGGAAACGACTGCGCAGGGCGGCGCGTTCTTCGACGCGACGCATGCCGCCTGGCCGTGCGCCGCATTCGAACGGCTGCGTTCAGTCCCGACAAAACCCGTCGCCTATCCGGTCGCGGTCGCGATCGCAGCCGCCGGGCACGGCATCACCGCCGCACCCGCTCTGCACGCCTATCTGCACGCCGTGACCGCAAACCTGATTTCCGCCGGCGTACGTCTGATACCGCTCGGCCAGACCGATGGGCAGCGCGTGCTGGCCGCGTTGGCGTCCGTGGTCGCAGAGGCCGCGGAACGCGCGTTCGCGACGCCGCTTGATGAGGTTGGCGCCGCCGCGTTCCGGGCCGATATCGCCGGAATGCGGCACGAGACCCAGTACACCCGGCTGTTCCGATCATGAGCACAATCGCGCTGATCGTGTTCGTCATTCTGGCGGCGATTGCCGCGTTGCACGTCGCCTGGGGGTTCGGGGTTCGGTGGCCGGCGCACGACGAGCGGGGCCTGGTCGCGTTGGTGGTCGGTGCCACCGCGCGCACGCGCTTGCCACCGATGTTTGCGTGCCTTCAGGCGGCAGCGGCTATTTTTATCGCCGGGGTTGTCGCACTGATGCTCGCGCAATCAACCGATAGCCGCGCTGTCGACGCCGCGGTGACCGTCTTGGGTTCCTTCATCGCCCTCGTTTTCGCGCTGCGCGGTGTGGCCGCCTATGTTCCGGCGTGGCGGCTCAGGTTTTCGCAGCAGCCATTCGCCACGCTTGATCGGTATTGCTACGGGCCGTTAAGTCTTTTACTGGCGGCGGCTTTCGCGCTGCTGGTGTTTCGGCGCATGGTGAGCTGACGATGAAAAGCCCGCATGGTCCTTTGCGCGTCGGCGTTGGCGGCCCGGTCGGCTCCGGCAAGACCGCACTGATGGACGCGCTGTGCAAGCACTTGCGCGATCGTTATGAGATCGCCGCCATCACCAACGACATCTATACCAAGTGGGATGCCGAATTCTTGGTGCGCTCGGGCGCGCTCGCGCCGGAGCGCATCGCGGGGGTTGAGACCGGGGGATGCCCGCATACTGCAATCCGCGAGGACGCCTCGATCAATCTCGCCGCCATCGCCGACATGCGCCGGAAATTTCCCGATCTCGATCTGATCCTGATCGAATCTGGCGGCGACAACCTCGCAGCGACGTTCTCGCCCGAGCTCGCCGATCTTACGATCTACGTCATCGACGTTGCGGCTGGCGACAAGATCCCGTCCAAGGGTGGACCCGGCATCACTCGCTCGGATCTCCTGGTCATCAACAAGATCGATCTCGCGCCATACGTCGGCGCATCGCTTGATGTGTTGGAACGCGACGCTCGCCGCATGCGTGCGACCCGCCCATTCGTGATGACCAACCTGCGGGACGGCCACGGCATCGCCGAGATCGCACGCTTTGTCGAGACCAAGGGTGGGCTCACGACCTGAACCTAGAGCGGGATTATTTTTCTTCGAATTATCATCCCTCGCTGCCCTTTTGTTTGAGCGTGTCCTTTTCGCAAAACCGGTTCCCACTTTTGCGGGACACGCTCTACTCGCTCGCTTCGACCTCGGCGAGCTGGCTACGCCAATCGCGCCGCTTGCGAACGAACGCGAGCACTGACCACGCCAACAACACTGCCCCGATGATGATCAGCACGAGGGCGATCGGCCGGGTAAAGAAGATTGTCCAGTTGCCGTTCGACATGATCAGCGACTGACGCAGGCTCATTTCAAAGATCGGGGAGATCACGAGCCCCAGCACGAGCGGAGCCGGATCGAGACCGAACTTGCGCAGCAGATAGCCGAGAACGCCCATCGCCAGCATGACCCACACGTCGACGATGGAGCTGTTCACCACATAGACGCCGACGATGCAGAACATGATCACCAGCGGATAGAGATAAGCATAAGGGATCCGCAAGACGTTCACGAACACGCCGACCAGCGGCAGGTTGAGCGCAAGCAGCATCAGGTTGCCTACATACATTGATGCGACAAAGCCCCAGAACACGTCCGGGTGGTCGTTGACCAACGCCGGACCGGGCGGAATGCCGTGGATCAGCAGCGCGGCCATCAGCACGGCGGTTACCGGTCCGGTCGGCAATCCGAGCGCCAGCATCGGAACGAACGCGCCGGTCGAGGCGGCGTTGTTGGCAGATTCCGGTCCAGCGACGCCAGCCACGGCGCCGTGACCGAACTCTTCCGGATGCTTGGAGAGCCGGCGTTCCACGGCGTAAGAGAGGAAGCTCGAGATGATGTGGGCGGAGCCGGGGGTCAGCCCAACCAGGAAGCCGAGCACCGAGCCGCGCGCGATCGGCATGGCCGATTGCCGCCATTCGGTACGGCTCGGCAGCAGCTCGCGCAGTTTCGGTGCGATCACCTTGCCGAGGACGGCGGCGCTCGGCGTGGAGAGAATTTCACCGAGGCCGAACAGTCCGACCGCGACCGGCACGATGCCGATGCCGTCGCCGAGCTCCGGAATGTCAAACGCGTAGCGGAAGTGTCCGGTCATGTTGTCGATGCCGACGGTCCCGAGCAGCAGGCCGACGGCCGCCATCAACAATGTACGCGGCAGCGCGGTCGACGACATGTAGGCGAGGAAGATCAAGCCGAGCACCAGCAGCGCCGTATATTCGGGCGGGCCGAAGCGCAGCGCCAAGGCGGCGAGCGGCGGCGCAATCAAGGTCAGAACCAGAACGCCGAACGTGCCCGCGATCCAGGATCCTACGGCCGCGATGCACAGCGCTGCACCGGCGCGGCCTTTCTGGGCCATGGCGTATCCGTCGATGCAGGTCATGACCGAGGAGGCTTCGCCCGGTATGCGCATCAGGATCGATGTGGTCGAACCGCCGTATTGCGAGCCATAGTAGATGCCGGCCAGCATGATCACGGCCTTGGTGGCGTCGAGCCCGAACGTCGCCGGCAGCAGGATGCTGATGCCGGCGAGCGGCCCGATGCCCGGCAGTACGCCAACCAGTGTGCCGACCAAACATCCGAGGAACGCGTACCACAGCACGTCGGGCCGGAACGCGACCGAGAAGCCGAGCAACAGGCTGTCGAACGTTCCTTCCACGCTAAAACCCGATCAACCCGCGCTCGAGCGGAGACTTCAGCAAGATCGTGAACAGCGCATAGACCGCGACGCTGATGCCGGCGCCGTACATTATGGCGAACAACGGTTTCCCGCGCTCGAGCAACGTCAGGCCGGCGAGTAGCAGGCCGATCGCCAAAATGAAGCCGAGCGTGGGGTAGAGCGCGATCGCAGCCGCCGTCGCGGCCGTCACGATCGCGGCGTGCTGCAGATCGCGCCAATCGATCTCGCCCACCGGGTTGCTGGCACTGGCGTGCGCGCACAGAAGAATGCCCAGCGCGATCATGAGAACGCAGATCAGCTTGGGCAACATGCCGGCGCCTGGAAATGACAGGCTGCCGAACGGCAGATCACCGGAGAGGGCTAGCACCAGCAAACCGAGGATGATCGCCGCCGCGCCGGCAACGTGGTCGGTGCGCACAATCACGCTCGGCACTCCACGGCGCCACCTGCGATCATCCCTCCACCTTGCCGATCTGGCGAACGGCGTCCTGAATGCGCTGGGCGTCGGCATCCCAGAACTTCGCGAACTCCGGCTGATCAAGATAGGCGAGATCCTGCCCTAGGTTGACCAGTGCGGCTTTGAAGGACTCGGTATGCGCGGCCTCGCTCAGCACAGTGCGCAGCTTGCTGACGACCGCGTCAGGTGTGCCCTTCGGGGCAAACATGCCGACCCACAGGTAATACTCGACGTTGAAGCCGAGCTCCTTGAGGGTCGGCACGTCGGGCAGCGCCTTCGAGCGCTCGCCTCCGAACGACGCCAGTGCGCGCGCCTTGCCGGCTTTGACCTGCGACAGGCAGGCGGAGACCGACGAGACCAGGGCTTGCGAGTTGTTGCCGAGCAACGCCGTCAATGCCGGGCCGCCGCCGGCGGTCGGCAGATGGCGCAGCTTGAGGTCGCCAGCCGCCTTCGCAAACAGCGCCATCGGGATGTGGAGCGCGCCGTAGAGACCCGACGACGAGTAGATAATCTGATTGGGATGAGCTTTGGCATCGTCGATAAAATCCTTCAGCGACGTCCACTTTTGCTGATCGTTGACGATGATCACGCACGGATCGGCGACGACGCGGGCAAGTGGAATGAAATCGGCATTGGTGAACTTTGGCTGGCGGCCGAACAGCCGGTCAACCTCGGCAAAGCCGGAGATCGATGTGATGTGCGACAGCAGCGTGTAGCCGTCCGGTTTGGCGTTGGCGGCAAATTGCGCGCCGATTGCGCCGGCCGCGCCGGCCTTGGTCTCGATGATGACCGGCTGCTTGACGATCGGTTCCATCGCCGCCACCAGCGGACGCGACACCACATCGGAGGCTCCGCCCGGCGGGAACGGGTTGATCACGGTGATCGTGCGCGTCGGGTAGGCGTCCTGCGCAATTGAGCGCCCAGGGAAGAGCGCCACGGCCGCTGCCGAGCCCACTAGAAAACTGCGTCTGTCGAAAGTGTTCACCTCGTCCTCCCTCCGACTAGTGCCGCCGATTTGAAGTTCCTACAGCGGTCGCGGCAAGCTCGTTTAGGAACTTTCAAATCGGAAAGCGGCACTAGATTCATGGATTTGCTTGTGCCCCTTTGCTTCCGAAGTTTGTGCCCGAGGGTGCCGCACGGTTTCACGAACGTCGGAAGCGGGGCACTAGCCGATCTTGCGTCGGTGCCGTGCCCTTGCAGGGCAGTGTCGTCCAAGGTCCTGGCGCTGTCCAGGATGGCCGCGGCAAAACGCCCGACCGGTTGTCAGGGTCTAAATCGGCTGGTAGCTGGCTCTGGCGCGCCGAAGTGGATTGCGCATAAGATGCCGCAACGAACATCACACTGGGAGGAACCCTAGATGCTCAAACGCATTGGAGCTTGCCTGCTCGCGCTCGTAGCGGCGGCGGCGATGACAAGCGGCGCGGCCGCGCAATCCGGCGAGCCGATCAAGATCGGCTTCGGCATGGCGCTCACCGGCCCGCTCGCCGCCAACGGCAAGCAAGCGCTGGTCGGCATGAAGATTTGGGAGGAAGAGACCAACGCCAAGGGCGGGCTGCTCGGGCGGCCGGTCAAGCTCGTCTACTACGATGATCAATCCAACCCGTCGACGGTGCCGGGCATCTACACCAAGCTCCTCGACGTCGACAAAGTCGATCTCGTTCTCGGCCCCTATGGGACCAACATGATGGCCCCGGCAATGCCGGTGGTGATGCAGAAGGGTAAGACCTTCATCACCTTGTTCGGGCTCGATGTGAACCACGATTTCCAATATCCGAAATACTTCGCGTTCCTGCCGACCGGACCCGATGCCAGGGCGGCGTTTACGGACGGCTTCTTCCAAGTCGCCGCCGCGCAGAACCCGAAGCCGCAGACTGCGGCGCTGGTGGCAGCGGATGCCGAATTCTCCAACAATGCGTGCGAGGGCGCGCGAGGGAACGCCAAGAAGTATGGCTTCAAGCTCGTCTACGACAAGACCTACCCGCCCTCGACGACGGACTTCACGCCGATCGTGCGCGCGGTGCAGGCGGCCAATCCCGACATCGTCGTGGTCTGCTCGTATCCGCTCGACTCGGTCGGCATGGTCAAGGCCGTCAACGAGGTCGGATTCAAGCCGAAGATGATCGGCGGTGCCATGGTCGGCTTGCAGGCAACGGCGTTCAAGAATCAGCTCGGTCCGCTGCTCAACGGCATCGTCAACTACGAAACCTGGGTTCCCGACAAGAAACTGACGTTCGCCGGCACCGATGAGTTCTTCAAAAAATATCAGGCCCGTGCCGCCGCCGAAGGCGTCGACCCGCTCGGTTACTATCTCGGTGGGTGGGGCTATGCCTATATTCAGGTCCTGGCCGACGCGATCCAGGCGACCAAGAGTCTCAACGACGACAAGCTTGCCGAATACCTTGGCAAGACGACGTTTAAGACCATCATGGGAGACGTGAAGTTTGGCAAGGGCGGCGAATGGGACAAGTCCCGCATGCTGCAAGTGCAATATCACGACATCAAGCCCGGCGCCGGGCTCGATACGTGGCGGGGCATGGACTATCAGACGGTCCTGACGCCAAGCGACTACAAGACCGGAAACGTGATCTACCCTTACGAAAAGGCAAAGATGTAGAACAACGCCGACGCCGGGTTCGGCGGAGCGCCGCGCCACTTGCGCGGCGCTTTTTTATAACCCCAAGTAAAATTTCCTGATCAATTCGTTGTTGTTGAGTTCGTCCGCGGAACGCCCTTCGAACGCAATCTTGCCGTGCACGATGACATAGCCACGGTCGGCGATGCGCAGCGCCTGGGTGAAGTTCTGCTCGGCCATCAGAACGGTCAGGTTGTACTGGTCCTTAAGCTCCTTGATTTTCTCGATGGTGCGGCTGACCAGCACAGGGGCGAGCCCGACCGAGGGTTCGTCGATCAAGAGAATGCGGGGCGCCAGCATCAGCGCGCGCGCCAGCGCCAACATCTGCTGCTCGCCGCCACTCATGCTGCCGGCAAGCTGCGCCCGCCGCTCCGCCAGCCGCGGGAAGCATTCGAGGCAGAAGGCGAGGTTGTCCTTAATGTGCGCGCGTGCCTTCTTACGGAACGCGCCGAGCAATAGGTTTTCGTGCACGGTCAGCCGAGGAAACAGCCGGCGTCCCTCGGGCACCAGCGCGATGCCGAGGTCGACGATCTCCTCGGTGGAGCGTCCGATCAGATCGTAGCTCTCGCCGTCGATCTCGGCTTCGATTTTGCCGGCGCTCGGGCGCACCATCCCCATGATGCTCTTCATCAGCGTGGACTTGCCATTGCCATTGGTGCCGAGCAGCACCACGGTCTCGCCGCCGCCGACAGTAAGCGACACGTCCTCGAGCACGCGAACGTGCCCGTAGCCGGTGTTGATCCCGGCGATGGTGATGCTATTGGCCAAGGTAGGCGCGCTCCACCTCTTTATCGCGGATCACCTCATTGGGGTTGCCGTCGGCGATCTTCTTGCCCGAGACCAGGACGACCAGGCGCTGCGAGAATGTCATCACCGCCCGCATGATGTGCTCGATCAGGATCACGGTGATGCCGCCCTCATTGAGCCGGATCAGCAGCGCCACGATGTCCTCGACCTCCGAGTGCGACAGCCCGGCCATTGCTTCGTCGGCGATCAGCAACTTCGGCTCCGCCGCCATGGCGCGCGCGAGCTCGAGCTTGCGCATCTCGACCTGAGTGAGGTCGCGCGGGAACTGTCCGGCTTTGTCGGCCAAGCCGACGAGCGTCAGCAATTCCGCCGCACGCGCCGCTACCTCTTCACCGGTCAGGCGCGCACCGCGCCGGGCGTTGACCGTGTAGAGCAAGGGGACCCGCACGTTGTCGGTGACCGTCATGCTGGGGAACGGCCGCGGCAATTGGAAACTGCGCGCCATCCCGAGCCGCGTGCGCTGATGAGCGGTCAACCCGGCCACGTCGCGGCCTTCGAAGCGAACCGCGCCACTGTAGTTGCCGAGCGTGCCGCACAGACAGTTGACCAGTGTTGATTTGCCCGAGCCGTTCGGACCAATCAGGCCGACACGCTCTCCCGCCGCGACGGTCAGATCAATGCCGTCGAGCGCGACGAACCCGCCGAAGCGCTTGCCGAGCCGTTCGACCTCAAGCAGGTTTGCGTTCACGGCGCCCCCTGCGTGCGATTGACGTCATCAATCCGATGATTCCATTTGGTGCAACCACCACAAACGCGACGAGCAGGACGCCGACGATCAGGACGTTGACCGAGCTTGAAATCGTGACCGTCACATATTGCTGCAGCGTTCCAAGCAAAATGGCACCGACCAGCGGTCCGGCCCAGCTGACGGTCCCCCCGATGATCGGCATCGCGATCGAATTGACGGCGTATTCCAGCCCGAACGCCGATGAGGGCTGCAGGTAGCCGATGTAGTACGGGAATGGCGCGCCCGCCATCCCCATCAGGGCGCCCGACAACGTCGTGGCAATCAGCTTGAGCTTGAGCGTGGGAACGCCGGACGCCTCGGCGGCGAGCTCGTCGTCCCGGATGGTGGCAAACCCATATCCAAGCGCGGAATGTTCGATCGCATACGCGATCGTGAGTGCGATTACCGCCAACGCTAGCATGATCAAGAACAGGTAGTGCACGTAGCTGCCGATGTAGTCGATCGAACTCGGCCGGATGATGTAGGCGCCACGCGATCCGCCGACGTAGTTCCAATTCACGATCAGTGTCTGCAGCACAACCGCAAGCGCCAGCGTGGCAATCGCGAAGAATGCCCCGCGCAACCGAAGGGTCAGATAACCCGTGCCAAGGCCGATCAATCCGGAAACCGCCGCCGCAATCAGGATCAGCGCTGGAATCGGCATCGGATAGAACTTGTAGAAGAACACCGTCGAATAAGCGCCAATCGCAAAAAAGGCCGCACTCCCGAAATTAACGTACCCGGTATAGCCACCAAGAATATTCCAGGCGGTCGCCAGTACAATGAACTGCAGCACCGTGTAGCCGGCAAAGAACACGTAGTCATTGTTGATTGCCAAAGCGCAGCCGAAGATCAACGCAGCGACCGCCAAGGCGACGAGAAAAAAAGCTCCCCAGCGCATCAGCGTCCCAGAATGCCCGCCGGCCGAAATGCCAGCGTCAGGAGGAGGATTCCGAATGAGACGGCCGGCGCCCAGGAGGGCCCGTAGAACGTGGCCGTCAGACTTTCTGCGACCCCGAGTAGCATGGCGGCGATGACGGTCCCGGGCAGGCTGCCGAGGCCGCCGAGCACACAGATCGCAAACACGCGGCCGATGTATTCACGGCCGACCGAAGGCTCGACCGGCTGGATGATGATCAGGAACGCGCCGGCAAGCGATGCGGTCGCAATCGAAATCGCAAATGCGGTGCGTTTGATGCGGGTCGGGCTCGCCGCCATGAGCCGCAAGGCCAACTGGTCCTGGGCTACCGCCATGATGGCGCGCCCCATGAATGTCCGCGACAGAAACACCTGCAGCACGATGAACATCAATATCGAGATCATGCACGGGATCAGCATGCGCTTGGGCAGATTGACGAACCCGATATTGATTGATTGGTCGATATAGCTCGCCTGCACGTAGCGATAGTCGACGCCAAACACGAGGATCAGCAGAACTTCGGTGATGAACAGGAGGCCGAAGAAGAACGCCAAGCCGCTCAACGCCTCGCGTCCGCGAGTTTCGAACGCGAGGTAGTAGATCTGATAAATTGCCGCGCCGAGTGCATAGAATGCCGGGAGAGCGATCAGCGCCGCCACAATCGGGTCAATGCCGAACTGGGCATTGAGCATGTAGGCAATATACGACCCAAGAATGATGAACGCCGGATGCGCGATATTGACGATGTCGAGAATGCCGAACGAAATCGAGATACCAATCGTCACTGCGGCGTAGAACCCGCCGAGCAACAGCCCAGCGATCAGCGCGTTGATGACGAGCTCAAACGAAAACACGTGCGTCCCCTCTGGCCCCGCCCGGCGCGTGCCCGACCGCAGTTTTTTGCCAGTGTGCAGTAAGGTTTGCGGCTTGGCTAGCCCTAGGACGCGGGCTGGGGACGGAGCATGAAAGCGCTCATCATCGGGGGATCGATTGCCGGGCTGTTCGCGGCCTTGCTGCTGCGCAGGCGCGGCATCGATGTCGTGGTGTGCGAGCGCGCCAGGTCGGAGCTATCCGGACGAGGCGCCGGGATTGCGACGCATCCGCAGATCCTTGACGTGCTGGAGCTCCTGGGACTCGACACCCGTGGACTGGGCATCACGATCGATGCCCGACGGATGTTCGGCCGCGACGGGAAATTGGTTGCCGAGCATAGGCGGCGCCAAGTCATGACATCCTGGGATCGGTTGTTCACGCTGTTGCGCGCCGACTTGCCAGGCAGTTGCTACGGGCAGGGGCAGGAGTTCATTCGAGCGGAGCAGCGTGGCGGGGCAGTGACCGCTCACTTCGCCGACCGGAGTACCGCCACGGCCGACGTGGTGATTGGAGCGGACGGTTTGCGTTCTTCCGTGCGCGCCGCGATGCTTGCGAACGACCCTTTGCGCTATGCCGGGTACGTGGCATGGCGCGCGCTCGCACCGGAGCAATCGTTTCCGCCGGCGCTGCACCGCGATCTGTTCGACGCCTTGGGATTCTGCTTGCCGCCAGGCGAGCAGATGGTGGGCTATCCGGTTGCTGGTCCTGGCAACGACCTGCGGCCAGGCCATCGGCGCTACAACATCGTCTGGTACCGGCCGGCGGACGAGGTCACGCTTGCGCGGCTCCTGACTGACGTTACCGGGCAACGTCACGAGGTTTCAATCCCGCCGCCGCTGGTTGCCGAGGCGGTCGTCGTGGCGCTCCACGCGGCGGCGGACGCGCTGCTGGCGCCGCAATTTCGCGACGTCGTTTCACTTGCAGAGAGACCGTTTCTGCAGCCGATCTACGACATCGAAGTGCCGCGCATGTGCGCGGGCCGGATCGCGCTGATCGGCGATGCCGCCTTCGTGGCGCGTCCGCATGTCGGGGCAGGCGTCGCCAAGGCGGCGCAGGACGCGATGGTGCTGGCAGACGCGCTCGCCACGGGTTCCGACGTTGAATCCGCGCTGCGTGCGTTTGAATCCGCCCGGCTCCCGATCGGCCGGCGCATCGTTATGCGCGCCCGCGATCTCGGCGCTGCCATGCAGGCTAGGCACACCAGCGAGCGCGAGCGCGCCATGGCGGCGCGTTACCGCGAGCCGGACGCGGTCCTGGTGGATACCGCAACCTTGGATTTTCTCACTACTTAGCGCCTGCGAGGCGCCCGCTTGCGTTTCACCCCGGCCATCTCCTCAAGCACCGCGCAGACTGCCGCCGTGTCATGCGCCCCGTGCCCCATGGACAGGGCCGCCGCATAGATCGGCAGTGTTGCGCTCATCAGCGGCGTTGGGCACCCGAGCGACGCCGCGTGATCTCCGATCACCGCCAAGTCCTTTTGCCAGAGCTTGATCGTCATGGTGGCGCTCTCGTAGCGATCCCGCACCATCATGGGCGCGCGCAACTCGAAGACGCGCGAGTTTCCGGCTCCTGACTTCACCAGCTCGAATACGCGAGCGGGATCGAGCCCGGACTTGATGCCGAGCACCATGGCCTCGGCGCTCGCGACGTTGTGGATCGCGACCAGGAGGTTGGCGACATATTTCATGCGGCTGCCATTGCCGAAGGCGCCGACATCGTGAACAGCCCGGGCAAAGCCGAGGAACACCGGACGCAGCTTCGCGATCGTGCAGCTGTCGCCACTGGCGTAGATCACCAGATCCTTGACCTTGGCTTGCGCGCCGGTGCCGCTGACAGGGCAATCGAGCGCCACGTGGCCAGCGCGCGCCAGCGCGCCCTGCGCGGCCGTCTTGTCCGCGAGGGTGAACGTGCTGGCTTCGATGACGACCCGGCGCGGCAGCCTGGCGGCGGCAATGGCGGCGACGGTCGCACCGAGTGCTGCCGGGTGCGGCAGGCTCGTGATGATCACCGGTGCCTGCGCGGCGAGCGCCGCGGCGTCCGCCGCCAGCTCGACCCCTATCTTGCGGACAGCGCGCCGGCGCGCCGGATCGATGTCGAAGCCAATCACCCGGAAACCCGCCGCAACGATGTTCTTGGCGAAGGCACCCCCCATGATGCCGAGGCCCACGATGCCGACTGTTTGCTTGCCGCTGCGCATTCTACTCCTCCGTTGCGGCCTTTCTCGCCGCGATGAGATCGCCTATCGTGGGCCGCAACGGGGAGAGGGACAATGTCAATCACGCTCGCGCAAGCCAGCACCATCGTCGATGTCGCACTCAAGAAGGGACGGGAGCTCAACCTGCGTCCGCTTGTTGTCGCGGTCTTGGACGCGGGCGGGCATCTCGTCGCCTACAAGCGCGAGGACAAATCGGCGATCCTGCGGTTCGAAATCGCCTCCGGAAAAGCCTACGGCGCGCTCGGCATGGGCTTTGGGTCGCGCGGCCTGTTTGAACGTGCCCAGAAAAACCCGATGTTCATCACGACACTCGGCATGGTGAGCCAAGGGAGGGTCATGGCGGTGCCGGGCGGCGTCCTGATCCAGAACGCGCAGGGCGATACCGTCGGGGCGGTCGGTATTTCCGGCGACACGTCGGACAACGACGAGGCGTGCGCCGTCGCCGGCATAGCGGCCGCCGGATTGCAGGCCGAGACTGGACTAGGCAAGGGCTAGCAGGAACGGGGGACACATGAAGCTCGGCTTCTTCACCATGCCGATCCATCCGCTGGACAAGGATTGGCGCCAGTCGCTCGCCGAAGATCGCGAGGCCTTTATCCTTGCCGATGAGCTCGGTTTCAGCGAGGCCTATTGCGGCGAGCACGCGACCGATCGCGCCGAAAACATCACCTCATGCGTCATGTTCCTGTCGACCCTCGTCGACGCAACCCGGCGCATCAAACTTGGCACCGGCACCGTCAATTTGCCGAACTCACATCCGGTGACGGTCGCCTCGCAGATCGCCATGCTCGATCACCTGCTGGACGGCCGGTTCATTTTCGGCATCAGCCCGGGCGGCTTGCTCTCGGATGCCGAGGCCTATGGCAATCTCGACGCCGATCGCAACGCGATGTTTGTCGAGGCGATCAATCAGGTGCTCGCAATTTGGCAAGGCGACCCGCCCTATGGGCTCGCGGGCCGATTCTGGAACGTATCGGTTGAACGCCACTTCATGCCTGGAATCGGGCAAGGATTCATCGCAAAGCCGCTGCAACGTCCGCATCCGCCGATCGTAGTGACGGTGGTAGCGCCGTTTTCCAAGGGTGTGACCGAGGCGGCGGCGCGGGGATGGGACCCGATCTCCGCCAACTTCCTGATGCCGGCGTGGGTGAAAAGCCATTGGCCGAACTACGTCGAGGGCTGCGCGCGCGCCGGCCGCCCGGCCGATCCGGCCAACTGGCGCGTTGCCAAAAGCATCTTTGTCGCGGATGACGACGCAACCGCGCGTCGTTATGCGACCGACCCCGACAGCCCGTACCGGTATTACTATCACCAGCTTCTCACCAAGCTTGTTCGCAATGGGCGGGCAGATCTGTTCAAGACGCGGCGCGATCAGCCCGACGAGGAAGTGACCCTGGACGGAGTTTGCGACGCGCTGATTGTCCATGGCTCGCCCTCCAAAGTCGTCGACGAACTTCTGGCATTTCGCGAACAGGTCGGCCATTTCGGAACGCTGCTCTATGCCGGCAAGGATTGGCGCAGTCCCGCCTTGGCGCGGCGCTCGATGCAACTGATGGCCGAAAAGGTGATGCCGCAGCTCAATAATGCCATTACACGGGCGACCGCAGCCGCCGAGTAATATCGTTCCCACGACGAACCCTTGCGCGCCTTCGCCGGCATGCCATGTTGAACGCGTGTCGAAGTTCGGCGAATCACCCCTCTACGACGGCCGGCAATCGGTGACCGCGCTCGCGGTCGCGCGCGGCAGTCAGCGGCTGCTGACATCGCTTGGCCGCTCGTGCGTGTGCGAGCTTCCCTTGCCGTCCGGGCGCCGGGCTGACCTCGTTGCGCTCGCGGACGACGGCGAGATCTGGATCGTCGAGGTTAAATCATCGGTCGCCGATTTCCGCGCCGATCAGAAATGGCGGGACTATCGAATGCACTGCGATCGGTTGCTCTTTGCAACCGCTGCCGACGTGCCACGTCATATTTTTCCTGATGATGCGGGGCTGATTGTTGCGGACGAGTTTGGCGCCGATCTCGTACGCGAGCCTCCCGAGCATCGGCTGCACGCGGCGACGCGCAAGACGATGCTGTTGCTGATTGCACGCGCGGCCGCACACCGATTGCAGAAGTTGGCTGACCCGCATGGGCCTTACGCGGCCGAAGTGTGACGGTGCGCCATGCGCTGTGCTGCGGTGAAGCGCTAGATCACACTCAGCGGGATTTGAGTGCGATGCGGCAGGACAGCCCAGCGGCGGCGCCAAGCCAATATCGGTGCGGCTTGTCGTAATCTCGCAACTCACTGAAATGTAATAATATATCATGTGTGCGCGAAGGCCGTGCGGCACTCACGTCGTTGTGTTTGCAAGTGCGAACACGTGGCCTTTTTTAGGCTCATCTGCGCGCCATTTGTAGGCGCATGCAGGGCGGCGAGACCTGACGGAGACCTGACCATGAAGACCACGATCAAGCTGATGCTTCTGGCCGCCGCGGGCGGCGCGCTGCTGGCCGCTCCGGCTTCGGCCCAACCCAACCATCGGCGGGCGGCGCATACCTTCCAGTACAGCCCGGCTCCGGGCGTGTTCCAGAACGACACCGTCAACCAAGCCGGCCAATACCTCGGCCGCGACCCCGATCCGAACGTTCGCAGCCAAATCCTCAAGGACGACAGCGAATACAACGGCAACGGCTACTAACGCACGAACTGTCAGCGTCCTCCCAGCGAGGACTGATGGCGGGCCAAAAGCCCCGGAGTTCTGCTCCGGGGCTTTCTGCGTTTGATGTGCCAGCCCGGCCGCAAGCCGCACCGTGGACGGCCCAGCTCTGCGGTTCGCCGCCTTGCCGCTTGATCACGCGAAGGTGTACTTTTGCGGCTACACGCCGGTGCCGTCGCCCGGCGGCCTATGCGGGAACGCCATCCATGCTGGAACGATCGCCCAAGGCCTTTCGTGAACTCGACGAAATTACCATCAAAACCGATACTCGCGACATTCTCTCGCACGCGACCAAGCAATCCGAAAGCTACGAAGATTATTTTCTGGTCGACATCGACGCCCATGTGACCGAAACCCAGTTCTGGCCGGAAATCATTGCGCGCGTCGACAATGACGTCATTCGCCAGATGGGCGAGGCTCAGTTCATGCGCCCCGGAGCAGGCAATACCGCCCTGCTCAATGCCGTTCCCGGGATGACCTATCAGCCACTGCACGGACGCATCCCGCACCAGGCCGGATTGCTCGAACCGGTCGAGGCCAAGGGTTGTCACCATTTCACGGAACTTGCCCGCCGCGCCATGGACGCGATGGGCATCGACTATCAGATCGTGTTCCCAACGCCGATGCTGCTGCTGGGGATGCATCCGCAGGAAGACATCGAGGTAGCACTCTCGAAAGCCTACAATCGCTGGGCCACAGAGTGCATCCTGCCCGACGATGCGCGTCTCAAGGGCTTGGCCTATCTGCCGTTCAACACCCCGGAAGCTTGCGTCGAAGAGGTCGAGCGCTACGCCAATGATCCCAACATCATTGGCTTCACGGTCACCTCGACCCGCAATCGGCCGATCCATCACAATCGCTATATGCGGCTCTACTCGGCGATCGAAGCAACCGGCAAACCGTTGGCCTGGCACTCCGGCTTCAATTGGGGCGACCCGTCATTCGCTCAGCTCAATCGCTTCATCTCGATGCACTCGCTCTCGTTTGTGCATTACAGCCTCATTCACATGACCAACTGGATCATCAACGGGCTGCCGGAGCGGTTTCCCAAGCTGAAGCTGCTGTGGGTCGAGAGCGGTTGCGCCTGGATTCCGTTCCTGATGCAACGGCTCGACCACGAGTACATGATGCGCTCTTGTGAGGCGCCGGCGCTCAAGCGGCTGCCGAGCGAATACATGCGCGACATGTACTACACGACCCAGCCGCTCGAGCGTTCCAACCTGAAGATCCTGCAGTGCACGCTGGAAGCGTTCCACGCTGAAACCCAGCTGCTGTTCGCGTCGGACTGGCCGCACTGGGACTTCGATCCGCCCTCATCGATCACGACCCTGCCGTTCCTGTCGGATCCGGCCAAGCGCAATATTCTCGGGCTCAATGCCGCGCGCCTCTTCAACCTCGAAGTCAAGCGGATGCGGCCGCGGGCCAAAGATGTGCTTGCTGCCCGCCCGGGCATCTCCTGAGCGAGCCGATGGCGGAGATCGAAGCAAGGGCGGAGCAAATCACTGCGACGGAGGCCACGGCCTGCGGCGATGCGTTCGTCGCAGCGGCTGAGCGAGCGCTCGCCTCGGGTGACCTCGATCTCGTGGCGGACGCGGAGCTTGAGCGCGTGCTGACGGCGGCGGTTCGGCTTTACGCCGCCAAGGTTGATCTCGACGGCAAGTTGATCAGCCCGGTCGCGGCCGACAAGCTCACGCCGACCGATGTGGTCGTATCCGTCACCGCCATGGTTCGGGCAGTCGGGCTCAACTTGTGGGACCTGTCCATGTGGTTCCAACGTCCGCATTCATAGAGCCGGCGGCCTTCACATCAGAAACAATCACCGGGAGAGACACATGCGTGAGATCAACGTTGGGCCGGCCTCGACCTTCGCCGACCCGGGTCGCAAGTTGATCGAATCGGATGGTGTCGAGGTCGGCGTATTCAAGCTGGGCGGCGAATTCTTCGCATACGAAAACGTTTGCCCACACATGGGTGGGCCGGCCTGTCAGGGCAAGATCATTGCCAAGGTCGAAGAAGTGGTCGCCGACGATCGGACCAGCAAGGGCCTGGAATTCTCCAAGACCAAGATCAACGTGGTCTGTCCATGGCACGGGTTTGAGTTCGACATCCGCACCGGGCGTCATCACGGCAACCCGCGCTACCGGCTCAAGCCGATCAAGGTGCGGGTCGAAGGCGTGGACGTGATCGTGACCTTGCCGGATGCGAAGAGAGACCAGAACGTAACCGTGCAGCCGACCGTTGACGGAAGCGCGACGCGGCCGGAATTCTGACCGACGCAGGCGCTATCTCAATTTATTCGCTAAGTCGTGTGCTGGCGGGGCCAAATCCGGCTACGCCCCGCTCGTTCGTGCGGTCATTTCGGCGCGCGTTTGGCGAGGATGCGCTGCAGGGTGCGCCGGTGCATGTTGAGCCGCCGCGCGGTCTCCGACACGTTGCGCCCGCACAGCTCATAAATCCGCTGGATGTGCTCCCAACGCACCCGATCGGCCGACATCGGGTTTTCCGGCGGCTCCGGTTTGCCTTCTGCAGTCGCCAACAAGGCGGCCGCAACCTCGTCCGCATCGGCGGGCTTGGAGAGATAGTCCACCGCGCCGAGCTTCACCGCCGTTACGGCGGTGACGATGTTGCCATACCCCGTCAGCACGATCCCGCGCGCCTCGGGTCGGCGCTTCTTGAGCGCCGAGATCACGTCGAGGCCATTGCCGTCTCCCAACCGCATGTCAACAACCGCATAGGCGGGCGCCGCGGCTTCAACTTGGTGCAAGCCTTCGCTCACGCTCTCGGCTGTTCGCACCGTGAACCCGCGCGTTTCCATCGCGCGCGCCAGCCGCTGCAGGAACAGCTTGTCATCTTCCACGATCAGCAGAGAGCGATCTGCCGTCGGTGCGGGTGTGTTCATGTGGATTGCAACTTTCGCGAGTACGACCTTCCTGCATTATAGGTATGCGTCTGAATGGCCGCATCAAGGCTCGGCCTCGACGCTTTCAGATTACCCCCGGTAGATTCAAGCCGCCTCCGACAACGGGCGCTCGAAGTCGGCTCGCGGCCAAGTGACCCGAATGACAGCGCCACGTTGCGGAAAAACGCGATTTTCAATGGCCAATTGTCCGCCCGAACGTTCGAGCAGCGTCTTGGCGATGAAAAACCCCAAGCCGAGGCCCGCACTCTGGCTCGCCGCCTGCATGCGTTGCGGCCGGTGTCCTTTGACGTAAGGCTCGCCGATCCGCCCGATGATCTCGGGCGGAAATCCGGGCCCGTCGTCGATGATGCTCACCGTTACGGTGTCCTCGCTCCACGCCGCCGTCACCTCGACCCGCTCGTGTGCGAAGTCCACCGCATTCTCCAGCAAGTTGCCGAGCCCATAGAGAATTGCCGGGTTGCGGGCCACGACCGGCTCGTCGTGAGCATCCTGCATCTGATGCACGTCGATGGTGATCCCAAAATTGCGATGCGGCGAGACCACGTCCTCGATCAGCGCCGAAAGCTTCATACGTTCGAACGGCTCGCCGGGAGCCGGCAGCGCCGTCAGCTTGGCGAGGATCTCGCGGCAGCGCTGAGCCTGCTCACGCAGGAGTCGCGCATCGTCAGCATGGTCGGAGGTGCCGGCCAGTGCGAGTTCGAGTTCCTTGCTGACCAGCGCGATGGTGGACAAGGGGGTGCCGAGTTCGTGCGCCGCGGCCGCGGCGAGGCCATCGAGTTGCGAGAGATGTTGCTCGCGGGCGAGCACCAGTTCGGTGGCGACCAGCGCGTCGGCGAGCTGGCGCGCTTCCTCGGTGATCTGCCACGCGTAGATTGAGATGTAACCGATCGCCAGCAGAATCGAGAGCCATACGCCGAGCATGTAAATCGGCGGCAGCTCCAACGGATCGTCGCTCGACCATGGCAGCGGGTAGTGTACGAACACGAGCACGGTCGCGCACGAGACCGCGAAGGCGGCGAGCATCAGCGTCATGCGCGGCGGCAGCGCGGTGGCCGAGATCAGCACCGGCCCGAGAAAAAGGAATGCGAACGGATTTTCCAATCCGCCCGTGAGTGCGAGCAGCATCGCGAGCTCGGCGATGTCGACTGCCAGGAGCCAGGCTGCACGTTCGGGCGCAAGCCGTTCATTCCCGCGAAAGCGCAGACGCAGGAACAGATTGAAGGCCGCGTAAGCGCCGACCACCGCGAGGCACTGCCAGAACGGCAACTGAAAATCGAGCCCGTCGGCGACCACCAGCAACGCTGCGATTTGGCCGAAGATCGCGAGCCAACGCAGGCGCACCAGCGTGTCAAGGCGCACGCTGCGGCGCGGGTGATGCTGAAGCGCCGTCATGCCGCGTTCATGGCGGCGCGCAGCCGGCCATCGTAGAAATCGGCGAGCGCGCGCAATTGCTGGCCGCCATCACCCTCAAACGAAGAACCGTGCATGACGGCGAGCGCGGCCGGCTCGAGGCTTGCCAAACGGCGGATGGTCGGTGCCGTCGTTGGGCCGAGCGCGGTCGCCATATTGATGTCGTCTGAAGCGGTCGCTGGTCCGACAATGTCGGATCGAGTGAGCGCGGGACCGCGCCCGTAGTGCGCAAAGAGATCGCCCGCAAACAGCGTGCGCGTCGTCTCCTCGAAGATCACCCCCGCGTCCCAGCCGTGCGGCACATGCGGGGTATCGATGTAACGCACGCGCCGCCCGCCGATATCCATCACTTCGCTATCGGCCAGCACACGAGGCGGGCGGTCGGCCATGTCGGCAACCGACAGGCGACAAGCGAGCATGCCATGGGCTAGCTCGGCGCGCGGCGCGACCGCCAGCCATTCGTTCATGGCGCCGCATTCGTCAGCCTCGAAATGCCCGAAGGTGATCCACCGAAGCGCATCGAGCGGCAGCACCTTGGCAACCGCCGGTGCCAGCGATGGAAACATCTTGCGCTTGCCGCAGTGAAACAGCAGCGGTTCGTCGCCCCTGATCAGGAAATGATTGAACGTGAAACCCGCTGGCGGGGCGATTTCGGGAACGTAAAGTGAAAACCGGAAAATACCGTCGCCGATCTCGTCGATCTGAGCATCCATGAACGCCTCCGCCGCATCCAAATAGCGTTATATTGGATATAGGCAGCCCGCGCAGTGCTGCACGAGGACGCAAGCGGACCGGGCGTTGGAGCAGAATGTCGCGGGCGACTTAGGCTGTCACTTCCTCGGCGGCCGGAACCACCTTGACTTGATGCGCCTGCAGCGCGGGCAACACCTTCTCGGCGAACAATCTGATCTGATTCATGAACATGTCATGCGGCATGGCGCCGGTATTCATGCGCAGATGCACCACGTCGGCGCCGGTGCGATCGATGGCCGCAATGATGCGATCGCGCACTTCGTCGGCCGTGCCCCATGGCATCGTTTCAGCGCGGCGGGCGACGTCGTTCATCGTCAGGTTGCGGAAATCCTCGCGCAGGCGTTGCGCTTCCCGCATGTTCTCCGGGCTGACGTAATCGAGCGATGAATTGCTGACGTAGCCGAGCGTGCGCTGAATATTGGTCTCGGTCACATTGCCGTGGCTGAACAGCGACCGGTTGAAGTAGAGATAGTACGGGCCGGCCTCCTTGACGGCCTGCGCCTTGCTGTCGGCAATATAGGCCGCGCCGGCAATGCTCAGATGTTTCGGCGTGATGCGATGACCGTTCTGCGCCAGGCATTTCGCGTAATAGCGGATGATGTCGCGCTGCAGACCGTGGACGCGGCTCTCGCCCGGCGTAATCGGAATGTTATGTTTGGCCGCCCACTCGATTGACTCCTTGCTGCCGGTGATCGGCGTCCAGATCGGCGGATGCGGCTGCTGGACCGGCCGCGGCCACATGGCTACGTCCTTGAAGGACCAGAATTTGCCGTCATAGGAGAACACGTCCTCGGTCCAGGCGCGTACGATGATGTCGTAGGCTTCTTCAAAGCGTGCGCGCGACTCCGACAGCGGCACGTTGTGCACCTGATACTCGCGTGGAATTCCGCGCGCGATGCCGGAGATCAGCCGGCCATTCGACAGGCAGTCGATCATGGCAAGCTCTTCGGCAAGCCGCAGCGGGCTGTGCAGCGGAATGAGATTACCGTAGATCAGTAACTTGAGGTTCTTGGTGCGCTGTGCGGCCGCGGCCGCCATGAGGTTGGGCGAGTTCATCAGCCCATAGGGCGACGTGTGATGCTCGTTAAAGCCAACCCCGTCGTATCCGAGCCGATCGAGCTCCTCCCAGGCGTCGAGATGCTCCGCGTAGGTCCTCACCGCGATCTTGGGGTCGAAGTAGTCTTTGCCGAGCGGATAGGGCAGCGCCTTGCCGTGTTCGAGGTCGTCGAGATAGGCGCCGTAAGGCAGGAGATCGAAGACAAAGACCTGCATGTATGATCCCTGAGGTGGATGCTGATCGTGGCGATAGATGTCGAAAACGCTAGCGCATCCGATGCGGGCTTCCTACCTTTTCGTTCTGGGACATCAAGAAAGCAAACCTGCCATGTCCAAACCCGTCATCGTGTCGATTCCGCACAGCCTCGGAAAGGCGGAAGCGCGACGTCGGCTCGAGGTCGGCCTCGGGTCCGTCCGCAGCCATTTTGGCAATGTGCTGAACGTACAGGAGGAGGTCTGGAGCGGCGACAGCCTGGCGTTTCGGGCGAGCGTCCTGACCCAGCAGACTTCGGGTACGATCACGGTCGCCGACGATCATGTCCGGGTGGAAGTGCTGCTGCCGTGGGCGCTGGCACTGCTTGCCCAAGGCGCGACGTCGTTGATCCGCTCGCGCGGACAGCTCATGCTCGACAAGAAGTAGCAACCCGCGCCCGCTGAGGACTTGGCTCATGGTGACGTCGAAGCCGTTTCTTGTTGTGGCCGCCTTGCTTCTGGCGCTGGCGGCAGCACAGGCCGCCGAATTGACCCCGGAGCAGCAGGCCTTTCGGCAGATCTACCAGGAACTGGTTGAGATCAACACGACCGACTCTATCGGCGACACCGCGAAGGCTGCCGAGGCGATGGCGGCTCGTCTGCGGACGGCTGGGCTCGCCGATGTGCAAGTCCTCTCCTCGGGACCACGCAAGGGCAACCTGGTGGCACGGCTTCGCGGTACCGGCGCGCGCCGTCCAATTCTTCTGATTGCCCACATCGACGTGGTCGAAGCCAAGCGCGAGGACTGGGACTCCGATCCGTTCAAGCTCGAGGAAGTGAATGGTCAATTCCGGGCACGCGGATCAATCGACGACAAGGCGATGGCGTCGGCGTTCGTCGCCAACCTCATTGAATACGCCAAGGAAGGGTTTCACCCAGACCGGGACATCATCGTTGCGTTGACCACCGACGAGGAGCTCTCCGACTCGCCGCACGATGGCGCGCATTGGCTCCTGCAAAATCATCGCCCGTTGATCGAGGCCGAGTTCGCCATCAACGAGGGCGGTGGCGGATCGCTGCGCGATGGTCAGCCCATGCGCCTCTCCGTTCAGCTGGCCGAGAAGGTCTACCAAAGCTATCGCTTGGAGGTGACCGATCCGGGCGGCCACAGCGCGGTGCCGCGGCCCGACAACGCAATCTACCGGCTGGCGCAAGCGCTGACGCGGCTCGCCCAGTTCGAGTTTCCGATCAGCCTGAATGCGGTGACGCGGGCCTATTTCGAACGCGTTGCGGCGAGCGAGCGCCCGGACGTCGCGGCGGCGATCGCGGCGTTGCTCGCAGGCAAGACCGACGACCCGTCGCTCGCGGTGCTCACGCGCGGCCCGACCAATAACGCGCTCCTGCGCACAACCTGCGTTGCGACCATGCTCAACGCCGGCGAAGCCGAGAACGCCTTGCCGCAGACGGCGCGCGCAACCGTCAACTGCCGTTTGATGCCGGGCCAGCCTCCGAGCGAGGTCGAGGTCGCGCTCAACCGCGCAATCAACGATCCGAAGGTCGCGATCACACCCCTCGGCCAGGCGGTCGAGAGCCCGCCGTCACCGATCAATCCCGAGGTCATGCGGGCGGTGGAGCGTATTTCCAGCGATATGTGGCCAGGCGTGCCGGTAATCGCGACCATGTCGGGCGGCTACACCGACAGCCGGTGGCTGCGCAACGCCGGAATCCCGGCATATGGAGTCTCTGGCCTGTTCACCGACGGCGCGACCAGCGGCGTGCATGGCCGCAACGAGCACGTCGGCGTCAAGCAAATCTACGACAGCAAAGAGTTCCTCTACCGGCTGGTTAAGGCGCTGGCGGGCGGGAGCCAGACGTCGCCCTGACCCTGACCCCCAATCACGCCGCCTCGGCGCCGGCTTTGTGCAATGCCGCCCACACCTTGGCCGGTGTGGCAGGCATGTCGAACTCCGCGATCCCATACGGTCGCAGCACGTCGAGCAGTGCCGCCATGATGGCGGGCGGCGCGCCGGTCGCGCCGGCTTCGCCGCAGCCCTTGATGCCGAGCGGGTTCGTGGTCGACGGCACTTCGACGAGATCGCCGGCGATGTCGGGAAGATCATCAGCCCGCGGCATCGCGTAGTCCTGGAAGCTGCCGGTCAGGAGCTGGCCGGCGGGATCATAGACGATCTGTTCCATCAGCGCCTGACCGAGACCCTGTCCAACGCCGCCGTGCACCTGGCCCTCGGCCAAGAGGTGGTTCATCACGTGCCCGACGTCATCGACCGCCGTGTAGCGCACGACGGTCACCACCCCGGTGTCGGGATCGACCTCGACTTCGCAGGTGTGGCAGCCGTTGGGGTAGCACGGCGGCTCGGCCGCGAAGGTGCCCGCGGCCTCGAGGCCGACGCCGAATTGCGGCGGCAAGAACATCGGCGCGTAAAACGCCTTGGCCACGTCGGTGAGCGGGATCGCCCGGTCGGTGCCGACGATGCCGAACTTGCCGTCCTTGAACTCGATGTCGCCGACCGAGGCCTCGAGCATGCGCGCCGCCATCTGCTTCGCCTTCTCGACGATCTGGTCGGCTGCTTTCCGCAGCGCGTTGCCGCCCACCATCATGCTGCGCGAGCCGTAGGTGCCGCGCCCGATCGGCACCTCGTTGGTGTCGCCCTGAATGAACCGAATGTTCTCGAACGGCACGCCGAGCCATTCGGCCACCATCTGCGAGTACACGGTGGCATGGCCTTGGCCGTGCGAATGCGTGCCGGCCAGGATCGTGACCTGGCCGCTCGGATCAAAGCGCAGATCCATGCGCTCGTTGAAGATCGCAGCCTCTTCCAGGAAGTAGGCGAGGCCAAATCCGCGTAGCTTGCCGTTGCCCTTGGATTCTTTGCGGCGTTGCGCAAATCCCTTGTAATCAGCGAGCTTGAGGCACTCCTCCGTGACCTTGGCAAAATCGCCGCTGTCGTAAACCACGCCCGACGTATTCGTGTAGGGCATCTTCGCAGCCGGAATGTAGTTCTTGCGCCGCAGCTCGATCGGATCGACCTTCAGCTCGGCCGCCGCCTTGTCGATCAGCCGTTCGACCAAGTAGGTCGCCTCCGGCCGGCCGGCGCCTCGATAAGGCGCCATCGGCGACGTGTTGGTGAGCACGGCCTTGGCGAAAATGACGCCCGCCGGAACGTCGTAGACGCCGGACAGAAGCTTGACCGAGAACATGCTGGTCGCAAACGCGGCGCCGGTGACGTGCGAACCGACCGCATGCATGGATTGGGCGCGGATGCCGATGATCTTGTTGTTCTCGTCAAACGCGAGCTCTCCGGTCACGACCTGATCGCGCCCGTGCGCATCGCCCTGCAGGGCTTCGGCGCGAGTTGAGGTCCATTTGACCGGCCGGCCGACCCGGCGCGATGCCATCAACACCAACGCGTCTTCCGGATACGGGCCGCCCTTCATGCCAAAGCCGCCGCCGACATCGGGCGCGATGACGCGGAGCTTCGTCTCCGGGATATGGAAGATCTGGCCGGCGATTTGCGAACGCACGCCGTGCGGGTTCTGTGAGGTAGTGTAGAGCGTGAAGCCCTCGCTATCGGCCGCGTAGTCACCGATCGCGGCGCGCGGTTCGATCGAGTTGGCGGAGATGCGGTTGTTGGTGAGCGTGAGCGTCGTGACGTGCTTGGCCTTGGCAAACGCCGCGTCGGCTGCGTCCTTGTTGCCCATCATCATGACGAACGCGATGTTGCCGGGGTTGTCGTCCCACACCGTGGTGGCGCCCGACTTGGTCGCCTCCTGGATGGTGGTCACGGCAGGCAGCGGCTCGTAGTCGACTTCGATCAGTTCGGCGGCGCTGCGGGCCTGTCCCTCGGTCTCGGCCACCACCAGCGCGACCCGGTCGCCGACGTGGCGCACCTTGTCGGTCGCCAGCAACGGGCGTGACGCGCGATAGCCCTTGGGAGCGCCGAAATCCTCCGGCATGATCGGAATGAGCATGCCGAGCTTTTCGTCGGCGACGTCTTTCGCGGTGATGACGTCGAGCACGCCGTCGGCCTTCTTGGCCGCCGCTGTGTCGATGCGCTTGATACGGGCATGGCCGTGCGGCGACATCACCAGAACGCCGAACGCCTGCTGCGGCAGATCGATGTCGTCGACAAAACGGCCGCGGCCGGTGAGAAAGCGTTGATCCTCGACCCGGCGGACCGGTTGCCCTATACCAAATTTGCTGACGACTGCGTCCACGGCGTCCCCCTGCGTCTGGCCTGAAGATGATGGCGAGCCCCACGAGGGCCCCGGCGGTTCCAGCTATTTGAGCCGTAACCCCATGGAAGTGCAAGCTGGTTGGGGTTGCCAATCAGTGCTAGGGTCCCTACCACCCTGGGGGCCAAGCCAAGCCGATGCAAAGGAAGCATGATGGGGATTGAGAGCGCGACCCGCGCCGCGCCGCTGTTTCACTTCGTGATGATCAAGCCGACCCATTACGACGACGACGGCTATCCAATTCAGTGGCTGCGCTCCGCGATCCCATCCAATACGCTCGCTTGCCTCAATGGGTTAGCGGAAGATGCGCGCACGCGCCAAGTGCTCGGCGAAGGCGTTGCAATCCGCCTGCATACCTATGATGAGACCAACCGGCGGGTGCGACCCGACAAGATCATCCGCATGGTACGCCAACAAGGCGGCCGGGTTCTGATCGGCCTCGTCGGGGTGCAATCGAATCAGTTCCTGCGCGCCGTCGACATGGCGCGGCCGTTTCTCGACGCCGGCTTCCCGGTTTGCATCGGCGGCTTCCACGTGTCGGGTTGCACCGCCATGCTGCCCGAGATGCCGAAGGAGATGCGCGACGCCCTCGACATGGGCATCTCGTTCTTCTGCGGGGAGGCCGAGGACGGCCGGCTCGATGCGGTCCTGCGCGATGCGTATGCCGGCAAGCTGCAGCCGATCTACAACTATATGGACGATTTGCCCTCGCTCGAAGGCGAGCCAGCGCCGATCTTGCCCGCGCAGCATGTGAGCCGCACGTCGGGTTCGCTGTCGAGCATCGACCTCGGGCGCGGCTGTCCCTACCAGTGTTCGTTCTGCACCATCATCAACGTGCAGGGTCGCAAGAGCCGCTTCCGCAGCGCCGACGATCTCGAGAAGATCGTGCGCGAGAACTTCGCGCAAGGCATCAAGCGCTTCTTCATCACTGACGACAATTTCGCCCGCAACCGGCAATGGGAGCCGCTGTTCGATCGTCTGATCGCGATGCGCGAGGGCGAGAAGATGAACATCGGCTTCACCATCCAGGTCGATACGCTCTGCCACAAGATTCCGAACTTCATCGAGAAGGCGAGCCGGGCGGGCGTGCGGCGCGTGTTCATCGGGTTGGAGAACATCAACCCCGACAACCTGCTGGCCGCCAAGAAACGCCAGAACAAGATCACCGACTACCGTGTGATGCTGCAGAAATGGCGCGACCACGGCGCTATCACCTATGCGGGTTATATCCTGGGGTTCCCGGCCGACACCAAGGAATCAATCCTGCGCGATATCGAGATCATCAAGCGCGAGCTACCGATCGATATCCTCGAGTTCTTTTTCCTCACGCCGTTGCCGGGCTCCGAGGATCACAAGACGCTCCTGAGCAAGAGCGTGTGGATGGATGGCGATCTCAACAAGTACGATCTTAACCACCGGGTTTCACATCATGGGAAGATGTCGGATCGTGAGTGGGAAGAGGCCTACCGGGCCGCCTGGCTCGCCTACTATACGCCCGAGCACCTGCGCACGATCCTGCGCCGTTGCGCCGCCAGCAAGGTCAGCCGACCAAACACGACGCTGACTACCATCCTGTGGTTCCTGCTCATGATCCTGTTCGAGGGCGTGCACCCGCTCGAAGGCGGCGCCGTGCGGCTCAAATACCGGCGTGACCGGCGGCCGAGTTTCCGGCGCGAAAGTCCGCTCGTGTTCTATCCGCGCTACTGGATCGGGACGGCGATCAAGCTATCCAAATACGCGATGGTCTATTGGCGGGCGCGCAAGACCTACAAAGAGGTGATGGCCGCGCCCGACCGCTGGACCTACACCGACGTTG
Organism: Xanthobacteraceae bacterium; assembly: GCA_035472475.1. Lineage (GTDB taxonomy): Bacteria > Pseudomonadota > Alphaproteobacteria > Rhizobiales > Xanthobacteraceae > JAFAXD01. The sequence goes on from DATIPA010000036.1 coordinate 52,384, forward strand.
CGATCACGCCGCCGAAGGCGGACGAGTTCGAGGCGCTCGATCTCTATCACGCCACCAGCGGCGGCGAGGCCGCGCTGGCACGCAAACGCCGCGAGGACACGATCCGGGTCGAGACCGACGCGCATCACAATCAAGCGGCGAGCGTAGCGGCGGAGTAGGGGCGGCCCCGGCGCGCCCGAGCTTCAATCCGCCAGCGCTATTCGAACTTCGCCGTCCTGCAAGATCTTGGCAATGCCGTCGATAGGCCGCGCGCCGATCCCTTGACACCTTGCCTCTTTTATCCGATATTTCTGTCATGACAGAAATATCGGAATATCCAGGACAGCTTTCCGCCCCGGTTGAGCAGTTCGTTCTGCACTGGGGGGATATGGGCAGCCACTGGGGGGTGAACCGGTCGGTCGCCCAGATCCATGCGCTGCTTTATCTCAGCGCCCGCCCGCTCACCGCCGACGACATCGCGGAGACCTTGGGCATGGCGCGTTCCAATGTCTCCAATTCGATCAAGGAATTGCAGGCTTGGAACTTGATCCGGCGAGTGCCGGTGCGCAACGACCGGCGCGATCATTTCGAGGCCGAAATCGACCTGTGGGAAATGTTCATGCGCATCGCTGCGGGCCGCAAGGAACGCGAGATCGATCCGGCAGTGGCGGCTCTGAGATCGTGCACCGCCGATGCGGCGCGCGATCCGGGCGTAGACGAGGTCGCGCGGACGCGGCTCAAAGCCATGCTCGACTTCGTCAACATGATGGACGGCTTCTATGCCCAGATGCTCACGGTGGAGCGAGCAAAGCTCGCCACGCTGGTGCGGCTCGGCGCCAAGGTTTTCAGCCTCTTGCCGGTCGGAAAGAAGAAGACCTGAAACCGGAGGCAGCGATGAAAGCGAGCCCCATCGCGACGCGAGCCGCAATCGACAAGAACGAGACCCTCGGTGATCTGCGTTTCCGGGCACTCATTAGCGATAATGACTGGGCTGCGTTGCCAATGTCGATCCGACGCCGGTTCTCGCGGCGGCTCGTCGACGGCAACACGGCGGTCTACGTGGGAGAAATTCTCGAGACCCGCACCAACGCCGCCGGTTGGCTGCTCGCGCACGCTGCTCAATTGATCGGCTCGCCGTTCCCGGTCAGCTGCGACGCGCACGTGCCGAGCGTCGTCAGCGTGACCGAAGACATGGCGAACGGCAGTCAGATCTGGACCCGCGTCTACGCGCGCCGGCGCCGCTTTCCGCAGATTGTGCATTCGTCCAAGCGGTTCGCGGGCCCGACCGGGCTCGAGGAGCACGTCGGCCATGGCGTCGGCATGACGCTGACCGTGGAAGTCAAGGACGACGCACTCGTCTTTCGCAGCCGCGATTATTTTGTTGAACTGTTCGGACTGCGCATCCGGCTGCCAGCTTGGCTCACTCCGGGCGCGCTGTCGGTGACCCACGCGGAATGTGCCGACGGCCGCTTCAGTTTCACGCTCGACGTGGTACACCCACGGTTCGGATTGATGATCCGGCAGATGGGTTTGTTCAGAGAGGCGCGCGCCTAGGCGCGGTCCAGGTCGGCTCGTCGCACGAAGCCAGTTACCAGCATTGCGATTTCGATCGTGGCGCGCCAGGATGCAATCTCTTCGCAGCCGTCTCTCGCTTCATGAAAATCGCAAAGATCACCGCTACGGCGGTCAACGTGCCGCTCAAGATTACGCTCGTCGGCGCGCCGCGTCCGGCCGCCATGTCGGGTTGCCTGGTCGACGTCGAGACCGAAGACGGCCTCGTCGGTCACGGGTTCACCTCCATCACCGACGAGGGCGTGATCGCACACATCATCGACGAGGTCGCGGCACCGGCGATCCTGGGCGATGACCCGCTTGCGCACGAACGGATCTGGGACAAGCTTTATTGGACGATGCTGCCGCGCGGCCAGACCGGTTACGGGGCGCACGCGCTGGCCGCGATCGACGTCGCGCTCTGGGATCTCAAGGGCAAAGCGCTCCGCCAGCCGGTATGGCGGCTACTCGGCGGTGCGCGCGAGCGCGTGCCGGTCTACGTCACGTTCGGGTTTCACTTCTTTGATCGCGAGGAACTCGCCGCGGCGGCAAAGTTCTGGGTCGCGAACGGCTTTACGCGGCTGAAGATGACGGTTGCGCACGAAGGGCTCGCCCGGCGCGACCGCAAGCCGCTGATCGATCTCATCCGCGAGGACGCGGCTCGCGTGCGCGCGGTGCGGGCGGCGGTCGGGCCCGACGTTGAGCTTTTCATCGATGCCAATTGCAGCCTCGACCTCTATCATGCGCTCCGCCTCGTCGAGATGATCCGTGAGTGCAACATTTCATTCTTCGAGGAGCCGATCACCCAGAACGACGTGCTCTCGATGGCGCAACTGCGCAAGCAGGGCGGCGTCCGGCTCGCCTGCGGTCAGAACGAAGGCCTGAGCTTCCGCTTTCGCGATTTGTTGTTGAACGAGGCCGTGGACTATTTGCAGCCCAATGTGGTGATCACCGGCGGCTTCACGCAGTGCGTCAAGATTGCCGGGCTTGCGGCGTCATTCAACGTGCCAATCGCGAATGGAGGGGCCTGGGCCTTCCACAACATGCACCTGCAAGCAGGGCTCGCCAACGGCACCTTGATCGAACACCACTATCTGGCGCACGAGTTCTGCCAGCGAATCTACCTGAACTTGCCGACGCCGGAGGCCGGATGGCTGACATTGCCGCAAACGCCCGGGCTCGGATTTGAGCCCAATCGCGCCGCGCTGCGCGAGCTGACCAAGGGATAGGCCAGCCGTAACGGCCGACGCCACGGAGACAGCGGATGCGTTACGAACTCTACTACTGGCCGTCCAACCAGGGCCGCGGCGAATTCGTGCGGCTTGCGCTTGAAGAGGCCGCGGCCGATTACATCGATGTTGGGCGCCTGCCGGAGGCGGACGGCTACGGCGTGCCGGCGATCATCAAGCTCCTCAACGCACCCGAGTTGAAGACGCCGCCATTCGCGCCGCCGTTCCTCAAGGCTGGCGACGTGATCATCGGCCACACCGCCAACATCCTGATGTACCTCGGAGCCCATCATGGGCTGGCGCCTGCCGAGGAGGAGGGGCGCCTGTGGGCGCACCAATTGCAGCTCTCGGTCACGGATTTCGCCAAGGAAATTCACGACACTCATCACCCGGTTGGCGCGGCCTTCTACTATGAGGAACAGAAAGCCGAAGCCAAGCACTACACGGAGAACTTCCTGAAACTGCGCGTGCCGAAATTCACGACCTACTTCGAAACGGTGCTCGCGCGTAACGGCGGCCGCCACATGGTCGGCACGGCGTTGAGCTACGTGGATCTGTCCATGTTTCAGCTGGTCGCTGGCCTGCGCTACGCATTTCCGCGCGCGATGGCGCGGCTCGAACCGAATCTTCCGCGATTGGTCGCGCTGTACGACGCGGTCGCTGCGCGCCCGCGCATTGCGGCTTATCTTGCCTCACCGCGTCGCATGCCATTCGACGAGAAAGGCGTGTTTCGGCACTATCCGGAGCTCGACAATTGATCGCGCATTGCTCATGCGCGACGATGCGGGCTTGACCCACGCGAACCGCTCCTGAAACAATTCTTGCGCAAATTGCCGGCTCGTGCCGGCAAACAAGATTAGAGTTTCGGGAGGCTCGCCATGTTCACACGACGCCGGCTGCTCGCTGGCGCGGCGGCACTGACCGCCGGTTCGTCGGTGCGCGCGTTCGGACAGAGTGGCGTCGACGGCTGGCCCAATCGGCCGATCCGAGTGATTTTTCCGACTGGCGCCGGGGGGCCGAGCGAGAACTTTCGGCTTTACGCAGACTACATGAAGGCCGTGCTCGGCCAGCCGTTCTTCCTGGAGAACATGCCCGGCGGGTCGGGCGCGATCGGCGCGATGGCGGTCGTGCGCTCGCCGCCTGACGGCCACACGCTCTTGGTCGGGTCGAACAGCGTAACGATCCTGGCGCCGCTGGTGTTCACCAACTCTCCGGTCAACACCCGGCGCGATCTCGTTCCGATCGCCCTTCTGTTCAACTTCCGTTTTTTGCTGGTCGCCAATCCGGATCTGCCGGTGAAGACCTACAAGGAGTTCGTCGACTATGCCAAGGCGCGGCCCGGTCAACTCAACTACGGCTCGCCGGGTATTGGCACTGGCGGGCACCTGGTGACGGCGTTGATGCTTCGACGCGCAGGCATCGACGCCGTGCACGTCCCCTACCAGGCGACAACGCAGCAACTGTTGGCGGCGGCCGCCGGCCACCTGCAGTTCACCTTTGACACCGTCGGCAACGCGCGTGGCCTCGTCGAAAGCGGTAAGGTGCGGGCGTTGGCGGTGACCGGGAGCGGGCGCACGAGCGTGATGCCCGAAGTGCCCTCGTTTGGCGAGCTCGGCGTCGACGGCTTCGACGGCCTGTTTGTATCGACCAGCATGCTGGCACCGGCCGGGACGCCGGCGCCCATCGTGGCTGCGCTCAACCGCGAAGTCCAGGTGTGCCAGGACAAGCCGGACATCAAGAAACGGATGGAGGAGGGGGCCTACGAGCAAGGCCGGCTGACGCCGGAGCAGACCTTGCAATTCTTCGAGAACGACTACAAGAACTGGGCTCAGGTCGTGCGCGAGACCGGCGTGCAGATCAAGTCGTGAGGTTGCGGTGGCCCACCCCCAGACCAATTTCGAGCCGCCATTCAATGTCACACGCGCGAGTCATCTCGTGTTCACGGTGCGTGATCTTGCGGCCAGCAAGGCGTTCTACACCGAGGTCATCGGTCTGAAGGTCAGGGCCGAGGACGACTCGACGCTATGGCTACATGGCATCGAGGAGCGCTGCCACCACAGTCTGACCTTGAAGAAGATTCGCGGCGAGCCGTCGTGCGAGCGTGTCGGCTTTCGGGTGTTCGACGATGCCGACCTCGAAAAGGCCAAGGCGCATTTCGATCGCTCGGGCACGCCGGCGCGCTTTGTCGACGTGCCCTTCCAGGGCCGCACGCTGCACGTCGACGACAGCACAGGAACGCCGCTTGAACTCGTCGCCCGCATGCCGACCCACGTGCGCGTGCAGACCCGCGCCCACACCCACAAGGGAGCGAGCGCCCTGCGCATGGACCACTACCAGGTGCTGGTGCCGGACGTCGCCGCGGCGGCGCGGTTCTATCTCGACCTCGGTTTTCGTACCTCGGATTACGTCTGTGTCGAGGGGACCGAGCGGCTGGTCGGAATTTTCCTCTACCGCAAGAATAACCCGCACGACATGGTGTTCCTGCAGCGCGCGGGCCCGCGCTTCCATCACTTCGGCTACATCATTCAGGAAATGCACCACGCCGTACGCGCTCTCGATATTGCCGGCAACATCGGGCTCGGTGAGTGCCTGGAGCACGGTCCAGGCCGTCATGGACATGGCCACTCCTACTACGTCTATCTGCGTGATCCGGACGGGCACCGGATCGAGCTGCTGCTGCCGGCCACCCAGATCATCGACATCGACGATGAACCGATGCGCTACAACGTCATGTCGGGACGTAACAACAACCTTTGGGGTCTGCCGCCGCCGCGCAGCTGGTTTGAAGAGACGACGCCGTTCGCCGGCGCGCGCGTGACGCGCCCGCCGCAGGAAGGCGAACCGTTTACACTGGAGCGATATCTGTTTGCCAAGCGGCCGGCCGCAGCGGCCGAATGAGGTTGCGATGATCATCGACTTCCATACCCACGTCATGCCCCCCGAGATGGCTGCCGCCCCGGTGTGGCGCGGCAAGTGTCCGATGACGATCGAGAACGTGCTGGATGCCGCCAAGGAGGGCGGCGTTGACCGCACCGTGATCAGCAATCCCGCGCACGAGCTGCGCCACATGGACGCCGGCCAGCAGCTCAAGACCGTGCGCATGATCAATGAGTACCTGGCCTCGCTCGCGCACAAGCACGACAACATTTACGCGCTCGCCACCACAGTGCCGTATGGCGGCGAGCCGTTCCTCAAGGAGCTCGAGCGCGCCGTGAAGCAGGATGGCGCCAAGGGCGTGATCATTCTCTCGAGCCTGCCTGGCCACTATCCGGACGACGATGACGCGCTGCCGTTCTTCCAGCTTGTCAGCGAACTCGACATTCCGGTGTTCATGCATCCGCCCTCGGTCGGTTTTGGCGAGGAGCGGCTCAATATCTATCGGCTGGCATCGAGCGTCGGCCGCCCAATGGACGGCGCGCTCGCGATCTCACGCCTGATCGTGCGCGGGATCTTCGAGAAGCTTCCGAGCCTGAAGCTGGTGGCGAGCCACCTCGGCGGCGGCATCTGCGAAATGATCGGCCGCATGGATTACGCCTACAATCTCCAGGAAGAGGCATATTTCCTCGGGCCATATGAGCCGATGCTGATCAAGCATCCGCCCAGCCACTATCTCAAGATGATGTATCTTGAATCGACCTGCTACCACGCGCCGGCCGCGCGTTGCGCGATGGAAACGGTCGGCGTGGACCACTTCGTCTTCGGCACCGACGCGCCGCCGCTCAAGCCGCTCAAGAAGGCCGGCGTCGAGATCATCCGATCGCTCAAGCTGGCGCCGGCCGATGAGGCCAAGGTTTTCTCCGGCAACGCCCGCAAATTGTTGAAAATCTGACGCGGTCTATGCCATGGCCATCGATAGCCGCCGCGGCCGCGAAATAAGCCAAAGCGCGATTGCGACATTGAGCGCGTTCCAGGCGATGCCGTTGAGGAAGGCCGCCCGATAGGACCCGGTCAGGTCGAAGATCAATCCCGACATCCAGCCACCGAACGCCATGCCGAACAGCGTCGCCATAAGGATGATGCCAAGCCGGGTCGCAGCCTCGCGCGGCGAGAAATACTCGCGAACGATAATGGCGTAGCTCGGCACGATGCCGCCCTGGAACAGACCGAACAGCGCGGAAATCACGTAGAGCGACGTGAGCCCGTCGAACAACGCGTAGAGAACGAGCGCCACGCCTTGCAGCGCTGAGCCGAGCAGCAGCGTGCGCAGTCCGCCAACCCGGTCGGCGATGAAGCCGGAACCCACGCGGCTGACGATGCCGAACGCCATCATCAGCGACAGCATCTCGGCGCCGCGCGCCACGCCATAACCGAGGTCGCCGCAGTACGCCACGATATGGACTTGCGGCATCGACATAGCGACGCAGCAGGCGACGCCCGCGATCGACAACAACACCTGCAGCGCGGTTGGCGACAGGCCGAGACTGCCGGCGTGCTGCAGGGCGCCGCCGGCCGCGTGCGCGAACGGCATCTTTCGCCGCAGCAGCAGCGCCAGCGGCAGGAGCGCGACCACGCAGAAAATTCCAATGCCGATGTGGGTCGCGCGCCAGCCCGGTCCGGCCATGAAATAGCTGATCACCGGCGGCCACAGCGCGCCGGCGAGATAGTTGCCGGCCGAGCAAATGCCGACCGCGATGCCGCGCCAGCGTTCGAACCAATGCGAGACGTCGGCGATCAGCGGACCGAAGCCGGCCGATGTCCCGAGCCCCAGCAGCGCATAGGCCGCCGTGAGCTGCCACAGCTGCGAGGAGACGCCGGCGCCGACATAACCGAGACCAACCGCGATTGCTCCGAATACGAGGGTGACCCTGATGCCGAAGCGATCTGCGAGGCGCCCGGTCGCGATCGACCCGAGCGCAAATCCGATCATGAGCAATGTGTAGGGCAACGAGGCTTCGCCGCGCGCGATTCCGAAATCGGCCTGCACGGCGGGCAGCGCCACCACGAACGACCACATGCCGACGCCACCGATGGTGCTGATCACCGTGCAGATGGCGAGCCGCAGCCACGAATAGCGCGAATCCGGCACGTTCACAGAATCGCGTGCGCTGGCGCGCGTTTGATTGGGACTAAGCATGGGCCCGGCGGCAATTGGAGGCGACGCACCGGCAGCGCCGGCGCGTCGATCGATCACGAGCAGATAGGAGTTGAACGGTCCGGTCAACCCTGGCTGGTGAAGCGGGGCGCTGGCGCAAGGCTGGATTGCGTCGACGCAGGATGTGTTGGGCGCAGCGAAATCCACCATCCGACTTGGCGATGAGGTTCATTCGATTCGGCGATGGGTTTCGCCGATCCTGATCTCAGAACTCCCAGCCGATCAGATGATCGAGCGAGATGACGCCACCGCCGTTCACCATGAAATAGAGCGAAGCCACCGCCCAGATCAGCGGGTATTCGGCCCCCTGCGTGTTCCAGAACCAGCCAAACTTGCGATGCTCATAAACCGAGAGCGCCAGCAGAATGAAAATCGGTATCGATACCAGGCGCGTGAACAAACCGAGCGCCAGCATGGGACCGCCAATCAACTCGGTCACCACAATGACCGGACCCCACAGCCAACCCGGCCGATAGCCGCCCTGATCCAGGACGTCGACCAGCATCGGCAGCGAATTGATCGGCATGCCAGTATTGGGAAACATGCCGAAATAGGTGCGCAAGCCGTGCGGTATCAAACAGAGCGCGATTATCACCCGCAGCAGGGCTTCGACGACGGGGCCGAGCGTCGCGTAGACATCTGCGAGCTGCGGGAGCACGTAAGCGGTCGACATGAGGTGTCCCGAGCCTGCGAACTGGCTCAGCCGATGTGGGCGCGCTTGAGAAAATCAGCAAAGATCGCGGCCTGCTCACCCTCGCGGGTCGCCCAGTCCTCGACCGGAAAGAGATCAATGTCGAGATCGCGCGGCCACAAATCGTGAAGCTCGCTTCCCTTGATCATCCGATGGGCGGCGTTGCCGGTGACGTGCGAGTGGGTTTTATCGTTACCCGGGATAATGCAGGTCGGAACCTTGATCGAATTGAGCTCCTGCTCCGTGGCGCCGATCACCGGCAGGTCGGCGCTCGCGGCAAAATAGCCGCGCCAGCGCGTCATTACGTCAACGAACGCCTTGGCATCGAGCGCCAACAGGCGCTCGCGGTTCACCGAATTCGCCTTGATGCGATCGCGGAAGTGTTCGCTCTCGGCAACCGCCTGCATGCCGCCCTGATGCACCAGCTCGATATACTGGTCGTAATATTGATACGCGAGCCGCTTCGCGGCGAACGGGCCGCCGGTCACCCGCCACAGCAACAGCGCACGCACCGCGTCCGGATATTTCAGCGCGAACAGGAGCGCCAGCCGGCAACCCGAGGAGCCGCCGCCGATCACGGCCGGCAACCCATCGAGGCGTGTGAGCAGCGCGTGGAGATCGTCGGCCCAGATCTCGTATTCGGGCTGGCTGCCGTCGAAGGCGACGTCGGATGCGCCGCAATTGCGCCGATCATGAATGAGCACCCGATATCCGGCGCCCGCCAGGCGCTGCGCCAGCGAGCGCACGTTGTCCATCTCCCGGCGCCCTCCCGGCGAGAGTGCAATCCAGGTCCCGCGCTCGCCGAGAACCTCGTAGTTGATGTTGACGCCGTTGATGTTGGCGATCGGCATATTGACCCCGTGTCCGCTATCGGTTGCGCGATTTTGTCATGAGCGCCGAGAACTGCGCTACATCCGTTATCATTGCGTCGCCTGCGAACGAAAGGCTGGCAAGCGAGCGCTCGGCGGCCTCATGATGACCGGCCCCGCACGCGTCGGCGATGATCACCGGGATGAAACCGAGATCGGCGGCGTGGCGGGCGGTCGGCTCGATACCGATTTCAGTCGCGATGCCGGCGAGGGCGATGGCCGAAATTCCGCAGTCACGCAACGCGAAATTGAGCGGCGTGCCTTCGAACGCCGACATCGCGAGCTTGTCGAATATGGCTTCGCTCGGCAGCGGCGCGAGGTCGGGAACGATGGCAAAGCCCGGCGAGTCGCGCAGGAACCACGGTTCGACTTTGCTGGGATCGTCGGTCCGCTGCCAGGCCATTGCCATCCGATATTGAAAGGCGCCCATCAGTTCCCTGGGCAAAGACAGGTGACGTGTGAAGAATGTCCGCACGCCGGCTGCGCGGGCAGCCGCTAACACCTCTCCCACCTTGGTGGCAACCGCTGCTCCGTCCTTGAGCTGGGTCACAATCCCGACCTGCATGTCGTAGATCAAGAGCGCGAGGTGACGCGGATCGCAAACGTCCTCCAGCGAGCGCCGGATCTGCAGTCCGTTGATTGTTTTCACCGCTTTTCCTTCACCAGCGGTCCGGTCGCCTGGCCGGCCGCAAAGTTGTTCCACGCGGTCTTCGAGGCCACCACCCGGTTGCGCAGCGTGCCGATGCGCTCGGCCTCGAGCTCAACCACGTCGCCGGCTTTGATCGCCTTATCGCCCGCGAAGGTGCCAAGCGAGATGATGTCGCCGGCTTGCATGGGCGTGTAGTCGGAGCAATAGGCTAGCACTTCGAAGGGATCGAAGATCATTTGCTTGGAATTGCCGCTGCGCGTGACCTTGCCGTTGATGCGCACCACCATGTTGAGGTTACGGGGGTCGCCGAGCTCCTTCTTGGTCACCACCCACGGGCCCATCGGACAGAACGTGGCGAAGTTCTTGGCGTAGGAGTAGGGCTGGCCCATCTTCAGGCGCTCGCGCTGGCGGTCGCGCGCGGAGACGTCGTTGCAGATCGTGTAACCGAAGATGTAGTCGGGCGCCTGGTGCGGGCGGATGTGGCGGCAGTCGCGGCTGACCACCAGGGCGAGCTCGTGCTCCTCGTCGACTTTCTGCGGAAACGGCGGCAGTTCGATCTCGCCCTCGTGCGGTGTGAGGTTGCTCGCATATTTCTCGAACACGATCGGTTCGTTGTAGAAGGACAAGTTGGTCTCGTCGATGTGTTCCTGATAGTTGAGCGCCAGCGCCAGGATCTTGGGCGGCTGCAGCACCGGCGGCAGAAATTTGGGATCGCGCACCAGGTGGCCGACGAGTTTGCCCGAGCCGCGCAAGGCCGCGATGCTTGCCTCGCCGATGGCGTCGATATCGATGCCGGATTGAATGATGGCGAGGAGCGAGCCGGCGGCGCGCAGATCCGGGTTGGTCGCGTTCAGCGCCATCGTCAGATCGACAATGCCTTCGGGTACGACGACACCGACGTGCGCGCCGCCGGTGTGGGCAAACGAGAGAAGCTTCATGGGGGTTTCCTGGTTGTTTTGGGCAGCCGGATCGGACGAGCCCTTATACATCATCGATGGTGCGTCGTGCCTCGAGCTAATGGTAAAACCTGCCGATATGGAGAACTCCGCGAACATCATGCGCATTGCCCTGATCCTGTCGATCATCGGGCACGTGCTGTTCGTGACTTTCTCGGCCCGCGATCTGCGCCCGACCGCACACGGCGACTCCATGACGGTTGACCTGGTACCCGCCAACGAAGCTCCCGCTGGGCCGGATCTCGGGGCAGAAGCCAGCGCAGAGCAATCCAAGGAGGCAACGGCCGAGCCCAAAGCCGAAAAGCCGTCGACAGCCCCGGCGCCGACCATCAAGACCGAGAGCGGGCCAAGCGAAACCAAAGTCCCGGACACCAAGCCCCCCGAGGCGAAGGTTGCGCAGGCGAAGCCGGCGCCCACGACCGCGGCGACGAAACCGATCGAGCAGAAACCGCAACAGCCGCAGCAATTGCCGACCGATCAGCATCCACCGCAGCCGCAACTCGCTGCGCAGCCGCCGGCGCCCGATCCGCAGCTGACCGGACCGCGCGAGATGCCCCCTGACATGAACCGTCTGGCCGGGATGCTGGGTTTGCCTGTTGGGGAATCAGAAACCTCCGGGACTGCAGACGCGCGGATGAGCAAGTTCACGGAAGGCGTTAGGGAGTTTAAGGCGCAGGTCAAGAAGTGTCTGACGCTGCCGCCCGGTGTCGCGCCCAACCAGCGCATAAAGATGGTGATCCGCGTTGAACTCACGCGCCAAGGTGCACTCGCGCAGGATCCCGCCGTGATGGACGCCGCAAACCCTACGATCGGGTACCAGCTGATGCAGAGCGTGATGCGGGCGCTCCGCCAATGCGCGCCCTACAGCTTGCCACCCGACAAGTACAAGGAATGGAAGGTTCTCGATATCGACTTTTCTCCCGACCAGATGACGGGTAGTTAGATCACATTGGAACTCTCAGGTCGGGAACGCATGCGGACACAAGTTGGGATCATCGGCGCCGGACCGGCGGGGCTTTTTCTCGCGCTGCTGCTCACGCGCGAGGGAATCGACTGCATGGTGTTGGAAGCACGCAGTCGCGACTATGTCGAAGGCCGCGTGCGCGCCGGCGTGCTCGAGCAGGGCACCGTCGATCTGATGCATGAACTCGGCGTCGCCGACCGGCTCATGCGCGAGAGCATGATCGATCGTTTTCTCGACATCCGGTTCGAGGGCCAGCTGATCCACATGGACCTGCCAGGGCTGGCCGGAGGACGCGAGGTGCACATCTACGGTCAGCAGGAGGTGGTAAAGGACCTGATCGCAGCGCGGCTACCCGTGGGCCCGCTGATGTTTGAGGCCGAGGCCCTTGCCATCGAGGGAATTGACACGGGCCGCCCGGTCATTCGCTTTCGCCACAAGGGCGAGCAGCACACGCTTGAATGCGACGTGATCGCCGGTTGTGACGGTTTTCACGGCATTGCACGTGAGGCGATTCCCGAAGGCGCGCTCGCGATCCATGACCATATCTTCCCGTTCGGCTGGCTTGGGATCCTCTCGGAATCGCCGCCGCTCGCCGACATGACCTACGCCAACCACGACCGCGGTTTTGCGCTGGCGAGCCGTCGCTCGCCGCGCATCTCGCGGCTCTATGTGCAATGCGCGGCCGATGAGGACCCGGAGCGGTGGCCGGACGCGCGGATCTGGGAGGAGTTGCACATTCGCCTTGACGCCGACCACGCTGAACTCGCCGAGGGCCGCATTTTCCAGAAGGGGGTCACGCCGGTGCGCTCGTTCGTGGCCGAGCCGATGCGCCATGGACGGCTGTTTCTGGCGGGCGACGCTGCCCATATCGTGCCGCCGACCGGCGCCAAGGGCCTCAACCTCGCCGCCGCCGATGTACGGGTGCTGGCACGCGCGCTTGCGGCGTTCCTGCGCCGCGGCGACGACAGCCTGCTCGAGCGCTATTCCGATACGTGCCTGCGACGGGTGTGGAAGACGGTCCGATACTCGACCTACATGACCACGCTGCTACACCGTTTTCCGGACCACTCCGCGTTCGAGCGCAGGATCCAGCTCGCCGAGCTCGACTATATCGCCGGCTCGCGCGCGGCCCAGACCGTCGTCGCTGAGAATTACGTCGGCCTGCCTATGGAAGCGGCATGAGAGCGCACTTAAACGTGAGGCGGCTGCGTCACCTGTGCCCTGGATTTTGGTGCGCGTTGGGCTAAGCTCGCGGCAAGTACGTGGGTGCATGTCGCGACCTCAAGTAAGAACCAATAAGGCGGCCCAGTGATCGCAGAGCAGCCGCAGGAGCGGCCCGAGCCGCAGTTCGGTGCGCTGTCGTTTCGCTGTCCGGTCAGCGACCGGACGGTGACGACCGGCATTTATACGGACGAACTGTCGTTAGCGCGCATGCGCACAGTCGGCATTCGCATCCGGTGTCCGCATTGCGGCGAAGAGCACGCCATCAAGGTCGGCGATGCATTCGTCTCCGCGACCATCATCGACCAGCATCGGCCGTGCCTGTCGGTGGTCTCGTCGCGTCGGGTAGGTTAGCCGACTTCAACGCATCGTCGCACGAGATCATGCAGAACGCGTTGGCGCCGCATTGATCGCATGCGAAATGCGGCCTTGAAAAAACCGTAGCGATCTGCCACATAGCCGCATCGGCCATTTCGGCCGCTTGCAAGCCGCCTGTTAGGCCGCATTTCCGTCTCGTGACGTTTTCTGGGCCTGGCTGCAAAAACCTCCACGCAAACGACAACCCATTTCAGGCGGGATGTCTTACCCCGCGCGACACGGCGGCCCATCCGGGCATTGCCGGCTGTCGCCAATTAAGGAATTGAAACTTTGAACTCGTTTTCTAATTTCGGCCTCGCCGCACCAATCATGCGTGCACTTGCCGAGGAACGTTATACGATCCCGACGCCGATCCAGGGCGAGACCATTCCCTTGGTCCTCGCCCGCCGCGACGTCGTCGGCATTGCGCAGACCGGCACCGGCAAGACCGCCGCCTTCGCGCTGCCAATTCTGCATCGCCTCGCCGGCTCGCCCGCGCGTCGCGAGCCTAAGTCTTGCCGAGTATTGGTGCTCAGCCCGACCCGCGAACTCTCGGGCCAGATTCTGGAAAGCTTCCGCACCTATGGGCGCCACCTGCGGGTCGATGCGGCGCTCGCCATCGGCGGGGTTTCGATCGGCGGCCAGGTCCGCCGTCTCGCGGCCGGTGTCGACATTCTGGTCGCAACGCCCGGCCGTCTGGTCGACCTCGTGAGAACCGGCGCGGTACGGCTCGATCGCGTCGAGGTCTTCGTGCTCGACGAAGCGGACCGCATGCTCGACATGGGCTTTCTCCCCGACATCCGCCGCATCGTCGGCAAGCTGCCGACGGCGCGACAGACGCTGTTGTTCTCCGCCACCATGCCGGCGGCGATCGCGGAACTCGCCAAGCAGTTCTTGAAAGACCCGGCGCGCGTCGCGGTCACACCGGTTGCCAGCACCGTCGAACGCGTCGAGCAACGCATCGTGCATCTTGATCGCGGCGCCAAGCTCCCGACCCTGATCGACTTTCTGCGCCGAGAAACCTGCGATCGGGTGCTGGTGTTTACCCGCACCAAGCACGGTGCCGACAAGGTCGTGCGCGGCCTGCACCAGGGCGGAGTTTCGGCCAGCGCGATCCACGGCAACAAGTCGCAGAATAACCGCGAGCGGGCGCTTGCGGCGTTTCGCGACGGCAGCGTGCGCACGCTGGTTGCGACCGATATCGCGGCGCGCGGGATCGATGTGGACGGCATCAGCCACGTGATCAACTTCGATGTGCCCAACGAGCCCGAGAGCTACGTGCACCGCATCGGCCGCACAGCGCGGGCGGGCGCCGACGGAATAGCGATCTCGTACTGCAGCGCCGACGAAGTGCCGTATCTGCGGGCGATCGAAAAGCTGATCCGCATGGCGATCCCGAGCACCCGCGGCGCCACGCCGACGCGATCCACGAATGCGGCGCCGGAACAGCGCTCGCCGCACCATCCTCCCAAGCATGACGGTAAGCACGCGTCGGGCCGGCCCACAGGCGGCAAACACGGCCACGGTCAGCGGCGCGGAAAAGGCTCGTCGTTCAAATCAAAGCGGCGTCGCTTCTCGCGGCCGCAGGAGCAGGCGCGCGGCGCGCATTCGCACACTGATGATCGAGACGGACGCGGCGATCATTCCGCCTTCGGCTTCATGCGCCAGAGCTGAAAGCCCTGCTCGTTAATCGCCTTCTCGATCGTGGGACGGGCGAAATTGTGGGGCGGCGCGCGTTCGGGCGTGATCACGCCCACCGCGTGCCAGGGACGAAAATGCGACGGCAGCTTGCTGCCTGCCGAATCGCCGGCGAACGCGCGCAACTCCTTGTTGGCGTCGGACTTGAAGATGTAGATGCGCATGGGTCCGCCTCCTTCCGGCGTCCTAATTACTGTTGTGTGCCCGACCTGGTCGCCTTCCGATCCGCGTGTTCACAGGTTGCCGGGGATCGGAGCGCGCGCCGGTGGTCTATTAGCGGCGCCGGAATTGCGGACGTGCAGGGGAGCTGCGCGGCGCTGCTCGCTCATCCTTATGCCGGAAGATCACGCGGCCCTTCTCGAGATCGTAAGGCGACATCTCAACCGTAACCCGATCTCCCGCCAACGTCTTGATTCGATTCTTCTTCATGCGGCCCGCCGCGTAGGCGATGATCTCGTGTCCGTTATCAAGCTGCACGCGGAACCGAGTGTCCGGCAGAATTTCGGTCACCAGTCCTTCAAGCTCGATCAGTTCTTCTTTGGCCATGCGTGCCTCATGTTGATGGCAGTCCCGGATGCGGCATTGATCACGACCTATCGCCGACCCAGAATCTTCGGCCAATATAGCATTGATGACGGCCCCGCGTAGCCATTTGGTGATCGTAGGAGACGCGCGACTTGCGGTCGCGCGTCCCGAAAACAAGGTCTTTGCGGAGGCAAATTCACTCAGCGGAAATGCGGCTGACCGCGATCTTGCCCGAGCGAGCGTCGGTCTGTACGTCGAAGCTCACTTTCTGGCCCTCGCGCAAGCTATGGATGCCGGCGCGCTCGAGCGCGGTGGCATGAACGAATACGTCCTTACTGCCGTCGTCTGGCGCGATAAATCCGTAGCCTTTGTTGCCGTTGTAGAACTTTACTGTTCCCGTAGTCATTGATCGTCCTTTCACTGACGTATGCACGTGGAGCGGACACGCAATTGCGCCCGGCTTCCGGTTCGTCGAATTTGGAGAGAGTCTGAAACGTGCGCCAGGCAGTGCGAGGCGGAGCGGCCCAGTAGTCCGGCCAAATATCGATGTAACAATTTAATGGTCTGGCCGTATCATTGCAAGTCAGGCGCATTGGTATAATGTGCGGAGTCTCGTAATGCGCACATCTGCTTGCGCTGCGTCCCGACAATCGCGCTGATGTTTCGAGCCGGGTGGCTCAGGCTCATTGCTCGTCGTGGCCACGTGATTCTCCGAGGAGACGTCCTCGAAGCCTGTCAGGGGTGGACTTGATGACCCGGAATGCGCGGCCCCCGAACGTGTTGATGGTGTTTCCGCGCTTCAACCCGAATTCGTTCTGGAGCTTGGCGCCAGTCTGCGAAATCTGGGGTGCGCGCGCTCCAGCGCCCCCGCTCGGCATGATTACGCTCGCAGCCATGCTGCCGAAGGACTGGAACGTCCGCCTGCTCAATCGCAACTCCGAAGACGTTGCTGCGGCCGATTTCGAGTGGGCCGACATGGTGATGACAGGCGGCATGCTGCCGCAGCAGGACGACGCGCTCGCGCTGATCGATCTCGCGCAGTCGTTCGGCAAGCCCGTGGTGGTTGGCGGGCCCGCTGCGACCTCGAGCCCGGGCGACTATCGCAGCGCGGATTTTCTGGTGCTCGGCGAGGCCGAAGGGGTGATCGAGGATTTCGTCAATGCCTGGTT
>DATIPA010000037.1:0-6552 GCA_035472475.1 Xanthobacteraceae bacterium
GCGGACGCGAGCTCGGCGCGCACGGCATCCACGACGGCTGAACGACCGTATTGTTCGATGGCAAGTGCGGCGGTCGGCGTGCGCAGGACTTGATCGACCGTGGGGAGTCTTTGGGAACCAGCCTGTTGGGTGGTCTCGCGCCGAGCCATGTCGGCCTTAGGCATCACTCATCTCACGAACCTCACGGGCTACGTGGTCACTCGTTGTGCGGGCGCTATCCTACTCTGTCCTTTGATTTGCGCGTGTCCTTTTTCGCAAAATCGGTTCCCACTTTTAGCGCCGCTTCCAGCGCAGAACGTAGCGCTCAATCTCCTGCAGCGCGAGATTGCTGACGAGCCCGATGACCCCGAGCACGATCACGCCAGCAAAGAGATCGGCGGAATGATAGGCGCGCGCGGCCTGCAGCACATACCATCCGAGGCCGTTTTCGCTGGTGAGCATCTCGCCGATCACGGCCAGGATCAGCGCCACCGTCAGGCCGATGCGCATGCCCGCCAGAATATCGGCTTGTGCGTTCGGCAGCGTGATCTTCCACATGGTCTTGAAGCGGTTGAGCCGCAGGCTCTGACCAACCTCGACAAGGCGCGGTTCGACCGAGGAGACGCCGTGCACGGTTGCGAGCAGCACCGGCCAGATCGACCCGATTGCGATCACAACCAGCACCATCGTGCTGGTCAGGCCGAGGAACGCCATCACGACCGGCATGAAGGCGGATACCGGCACCGGACGTACGATTTCCAGCATGGGTGCAACGTATTCACGGGCGAGCCGCGAGGTTCCGATCAGCGCGCCGATCACAATTCCGGCGATCGAGGCCAGGACCCAGCCGTAGATCATGCGCTCGACCGTAGCGCCCGTCAGTTGCGTCAGCTCGCCCCCGTCGAACCCGGACACAAGCGCGGCCCACGCGCGGTTGGGACCCGGCAGAAAAACCGGAGCAATGCCGCCGTAATCCGCAATCAGCTGCCAACCCAAGATCAGCAGCGCGGTGACCGCGACGCTGCCGGCAATCCAAAGAATGCGAGCGGTCGCGTTCATCGCGCGAGCTCCACCATGGCGGCGGGCCCGAACAAGCGCCGTTGGGCCAGCAGCAGCGCGCCATTGAGCACCCATCCGACGATGCCGATCCACAGCACGAGGGCGAACATCAGATCGGGGTGTAGCGATTGCGACGCGGTCATCAACTCGTAGCCGATACCAAGCGGATTGGCCGCGATTTCAACCGTGACCGCGACGATGAGCGACACCGCGGTTGCGAGCCGGAAGGCCACGAAATAGCGCGGCAGCGTCGCCGGCAATACCACCTTGGTGACGCGGCCCAGCGTCGAGAGGCGCAGCACCCGGCTGACATCGAGCAGCTGCGGTTCAATGTTGACGATCGCGGACTGGCCGTAGATCAGCACCGGCCAGAACGTTGCAAAGGCGACGAGTGACACTTCCATCGCGTAGCCAAAGCCTAGCGTGAGGATCGCGACCGGAATCAAGGCGACCGCCGGTACCGGGCGCAGCACTTCGACCGAGAACTGCGCCAGCCGCGCCGCCGCCGGTATGAGGCCGAACACGATCGATACGATGAGCGCGCTGCCGCCGCCGATCGCAAGTCCGGTCAGGGCTGCGCGCAGGGTCTCGGCGGTCCGCCGCAAGATGGTGCCGTCGCGTAGCGCCTCGTAGAACGCCACCGCGATCTGCGACGGCATCGCAAGCGAGTCGCTCTCGATGCCGCTGACCCGCATCGCGACTTCCCACACGACGAGCAGCAGGACCGGAAGGATGAGCGCCTTGAGCAGTTTCACGCTTCGCCCTCGCGGATGAAATCGAACAGCGCGCGTCGCAAACGCAGAAACGCCGGGCTTTCGCGGGTGGTGAGCTGATTGCGCGGCTTCGGCAAATCGACCTCGAACACCTGTGCGATGCGGCCTGGGTTGGGATAGAGCGCGACCACCCGATCGCCGAGATAGATCGCCTCTTCGAGATCGTGCGTGACGAACACGACCGTGGTGCGGCTTGCCTGGATGATGCGCAGGATCTCGTCCTGCAGCGCCTGCCGCGTCATCGCGTCGAGCGCCCCGAACGGCTCGTCCATCAACAGCACCGACGGCTCTTGCGCCAGGCAGCGGGCGATCTGCACTCTTTGCTGCATGCCGCCGGAGAGCTGTGCCGGAAAATGCTCGGCGTGGCCGGCAAGGCCGACCTTGCCCAGCAGATCCTTGATGCGCTCGGCGCGTTGCGCGGCCGGCACACCGTTGGCCTCGAGCGCGAGCGAGACGTTGCCGGCCGCGGTGCGCCACGGCAATAAGGCCTTGCTGTAATCCTGGAACATGAAGGAGATTTCCTGCGCCGGCCCGGTCACGCGCTTACCCGCGAACGTCACCTCCCCGGCGGCCGGCGCTTGCAACCCCCCGACCATGCGCAACATGGTGGTCTTGCCGCAGCCGGACGGCCCCACCATGCACACGAACTCGGATTTACCGATGGTCAGGTTGATGTCCTGGAGCACCGGCCGGGTGCCAAAGACATGCGACACGCCGTGAAATGCGATTAAAGGTGCTGCGGTTGCCGCGCCGGCGCGGGGCGTGGGAGCCACATTATTCATTATGGTCGCTTCGCTTCCCTGAAATGTCGCCGTTGCGGCGCACATTGCCCATCCGGCAGCGGCTTGTCGAGCAGTGTGACGGTTCGGCAACCGGCTGCGACGCAAGTTGACGCCGGTTGGCAGAACACGATACGGCCATCTGACACAGTCTTGTTGCCGTCAGGGGAGAGAGACGAATGCGACGCTCGGCCAGTTTTCTGTTCGCTGCCATGGCGGCCGTACTTGCTGCTGCCGGACCGGCTGCCGCCGAAACCAAGCTCAAGATGCTCTATACGGCGGTGACCGGCTTCGGCTCCGCTTATCTGGCGCAGGAAGCCGATTTCTTCAAAAAGCGCGGGATCGACGTCGAATTCGTCCTGACGCAAAGCTCGGGCAACAACCCGCCCGCGCTGGTCAGCGGCTCGGTTCAGATCGCCGGCCCGACCATGCCGACCGTGCTCGAGGCCAACGACGCCGGTCTCGATATCGTGGTGTTCGCCGGCGGCGCGGTCTACCCGCTGGTCGGCGACGTGCTGGTCGCGCGGCAGGGAAGCGGTATCGAAAAGCCGGCCGACCTGAAAGGCAAAACCGTCGGCGTGCCGGGTCTCGGCGCCTTGCTGCACTTCATGCTGCGCCGATCGCTCAAAGCCAACGGGGTCGATCCGAGCTCAGTCAAATACGTCGAGCTGGGCTTTCCGCAGGCGGCTGACGCACTCAAGAGCGGTCAGATTGATGCTTATCCGGCGCAGGCCCCATTCACGTCTCGCATCCTGCAGTCCGGCGCCGGCTACGAAGTCGCGAATTGGCTCAAGGACACGCCCGATGGAACGCTCACCGTCGTCTACGCGACGCTGCGCAAGTGGGGCGTCGAGAACAAGGACACGATCATCGGCTTGCGTGAGGCGATGAAGGAAGCCAACGCCTACGCCAAGACCCATGTGAACGAGCTCTACGCGGCGATCGCCAAATACACCAAGCTGCCTCTGGCGGTGGTGTCCTCGCTCCCGCCGCCCAATCTAAGCGTTGACGTGACGCCCGAGCAGGTCAAGTTCTGGATCGATCTCGTCAAGGAACAGGGCGTGATCAAGGGCAATCCGGACCCGAAGAGCATTCTGTATGAGCCGTGAGGTGACCGATCGCCTCAGCTCGCTGCGCTCAAACAAATGGCCGGGACTAGCCCGGCCATTTTAACAACAAACCCGGGCGCCTATTCGGCGGCCGCGGCGATCGGCCGCTTCACCCGCGCCATCGCAGCGGCAGCGTTGTTGTGGCGGATCAGATCGCGGTCGTGCTCGCTTAAGCGCGCTTCGTTGATTGCCTTCTGGGTCCACTCCATGCCGAACCCGGTTCCGTCCGAACCGAACACGATCTTGTCGGCGCCGTAGACTTCGGCGGCAAGCTCGATCGCGCGCGCTCCGAGCGAGTTACAGTCGACCAGCACCGGCGCGGCCCGGAATTTCTTCGACGGCAATTCAGTCCCCGGCGGCAAATCGATCATGGTGCGGTGATCCATGCGCTCGATCTCGAACGGGATATTGCCGCCCAGGTTGTGACTGAGCACCGTCACGTTCGGGAACGACTTCAGAAAATCGGTCAGACAGAACGTAATCATGTTCTGCGACAGCCGGGCCTGCATATCGAGCGTGCCAACCCGCGGGTGGCCGTTGTCCGAGGAGTCGATTCTGACCGGTTCGGGATCGTTGGCGATCTTGCCGTAGTGCACGAGCATGATCGCGCCGTAGCGATCGGCCGCCTCCAGGATCGGACGGAAGCGCTCGGCGCGTTTAAGCGACAGGAACCCATCGCCCGCGAGCATCGCTCCAACCATGCCGGGCAGGGCCATCGCGCGCTCGAACTCCGCCAGCATCACGCCCATGTCGCCAGTCGGCAACGAGGCCAGCGCCGAGAAGCGGCCAGGATATTTCGCACAGGCCGCCGAGAGCGCGTCGTTGACGATGCGGCACAGCGGCGCCGACTCCGCGGTCGGCAACCCCTCGATGCCGGTGACTGGCGAGAGCGACAGGATTCCGCGCTCGACCCCCGTGCGATCCATCTCGGCAACCCGGGTTTCGAGGTCTTCCAGCCACAAGGGTGCCGGCGCAAAGGTCGTTTCCAGGTATTCCTTGCCGTCATCCTTGGTGTAGATCATCGGCTTGGCGGTGCGCTTGCGGAACGCTTCGGCCAAGGCGTCGGGAAACCAATGCGCATGCATGTCGATGGTCATGGACGCTTTACGGCCGCGGGCCGTCCTCCTTGCTGAATTTGATTGATGCAGGCATACCAAACGAACGCCAATCGGGCAACGCGAGCCGGTCACGAATGACAGCTAAAACGACATGACCCGCCCCAACACACCGCGTGTCTGCTTCATCGGATTCGGCGAAGCCGGACAGGCGCTCGCCTCTGGCCTGCGCGACGCGGGCGTGCAGGGCCTGAGCGCGTGGGACATCTTGTTCCCGGTGCCGGCCGGCGAAGCGCTGCGCGCCGCCGCCGAGCGGATTGGGGTGCGCCGGGGTGCCTCCGCCGGCGATGCGGTCAAAGACGCCGATCTGATCGTAGCGGCGGTGACGGCCGCTTCGAGTCTCGATGCCGCGCAAACCGCCAAGCCATTTTTGCGGCGCGACCAGTACTATCTCGACATCAACTCCGTGTCGCCGGCGCGCAAGCAGCTGACCGGCAAGCTGATCGACGAAGCGGGGCGTTACGTCGACATGGCCGTTATGGCGCCGGTGCATCCGGCGCGCCATCAAACCCCGTCCCTGCTGGCAGGGCCGCATGCGGCGAGCGTGGAACCGATCCTGCTCGCACTCGACATGAAGGTGTCGGTCGCCGGACCAACCGTCGGCGCGGCGGCCGCGATCAAGATGGTCCGCAGCGTCATGGTCAAAGGCCTCGAAGCGCTCACGCTGGAGTGCTTTCTGGCCGCGCGCCGGACCGGGGTCGAAGACCAGATCATCGCGTCATTGTCGAAGAGTTACCCCGGGCTCGATTGGCCCAAGCTCGTCGAATACAACCTCGAACGCATGGCCAACCACGGCATCAGGCGGGCGCACGAGATGGAGGAAGTGGCCGACACATTGCAGGAGCTTGGGATCGATCCCCATATGACGGCGGGTACGATCAGACGGCAGCTGGAAATGGGCGAGCTTGGGAAGCGCGAGCCTTTGAAATCAGCGGTTCCCGACGGCCGGATCGCAATGTTGGACGCTGTCGGCCGAGCACTGATCGACGAGAAACAATCAAACTAGATTGCTGTATTTTTGAAACCGCACGTCGCGATGTCAGTGAAGCAACCAGCCGCGCCCGCGCGCGGGCCCAAGATCAGCTTCGTCTCGCTCGGGTGCCCGAAGGCCCTGGTCGACTCCGAGCGCATCATCACGCGCCTGCGCGCAGAAGGCTACGAACTCGCGCGCCAGCACGACGGCGCCGATCTGGTGATCGTCAATACCTGCGGTTTTCTCGACAGCGCCAAAGCGGAGTCGCTGGGCGCCGTTGGCGAGGCATTGGCGCAGAACGGAAAGGTCATCGTCACCGGTTGCATGGGGGCGGAGCCGGAAACCATCACGCTGCGCTACCCCAATGTGCTCGCCGTGACCGGCCCGCAGCAGTACGAGAGTGTGCTCGACGCGGTGCACCGGGCCGCCCCGCCGGCGCATGATCCGTTCCTCGACCTGCTTCCGCCCGAAGGCATCAAGCTCACCCCGCGACACTACGCTTATCTCAAGATTTCAGAGGGTTGTAACAATCGCTGCACGTTCTGCATTATCCCGAGGCTGCGCGGCGACCTGGTGTCGCGGCCGGCCGCCGACGTGATGCGCGAAGCCGAGCGCCTTGTCGCCGCCGGGGTGAAGGAACTCCTGGTGATTTCCCAGGATACGTCCGCCTATGGGGTTGACCTCAAATACGCGACCAGCTCATGGCGCGGTAGCGACCTGCCGGCCAAGTTCCTGGACCTGGCGCGCGCCCTCGGGGACCTCGGG
>DATIPA010000038.1:0-2059 GCA_035472475.1 Xanthobacteraceae bacterium
CCCAACCGCATCTTCTTCGGTGAACGACTGGAAGCGGTGATTGAGGAAGTTCGCGGCGGCACCGCGCCAGCGGCCGTGTTCTACATCGACCTCGACCACTTCAAGGACGTGAACGATACGCTCGGCCATCATGTCGGCGACGAGCTTATCCGCAATGTCACCCTGCGGCTTTCGCATACGCTGCGCAGCGGCGATCTGGTGGCGCGCCTTGGTGGTGACGAGTTCGCGGTGATCTCCTCGATCGCAGGCGACAGCGACGAGATGATGGGGCTCGCGCAACGCATTATCGCAGCAATATGTGCGCCCTATGTCATCAACAGCCAGAATATCATCATCGGAGCCTCGATGGGCATCGCGATGATCGACCACAAGTGCGGAACCGCGACCGACATCATGCGCTATGCCGACATGGCGCTGTACCGTGCCAAGAATGAGGGACGTAACCGCGCCTGCATCTATGATGCGGCAATGGATGCTGATCTATCCAGCCGCAAGCTGCTTGAAGCTGACCTGCGCGAAGCAATCGACAATGACCGCCTGCAACTCGTTTATCAGCCGGTCGTTAACAAGAGCGGCGAGGCGGTCATCGGTGTCGAGGCGCTCTGCCGCTGGACACACCCGACCCGCGGCGAGATCCCCCCAAGCGAATTCATCGCCATCGCAGAACACAGCGGATTGATCATCGACCTCGGTAACTGGGTCCTTCGCCGCGCCTGCATCGACGGCAAGGCCTGGCCGGACCTGATGGTTGCCGTCAACGTGTCGTCGCTGCAATTCCGCCGCATCGATTTCGTCGAGGTTGTCGAGCGAATCCTGCGCGAGACCCAATTCGATCCGGCACGGCTCGAACTGGAACTGACCGAAAGCGTGTTGCTCGGCAATGTCGACACCGCCGAGGTCGCGATGCTGCGGCTCAAGGCGCTGGGTGTCCGGCTTGCGCTCGACGATTTCGGCACCGGCTATTCCAGCTTGCTCTATTTGCGCCGTTTCCCGTTCGACAAGCTCAAGATCGACCGCAGTTTCGTGCGCTCGATCGAAAAGGCGGCCGACGCCGCAGCCATCGTGCACGCGATCGTCAGTCTTGGGCGCGGCCTTGGCATGAAGGTCACCGCCGAGGGCGTGGAGACCGCCGACCAGCAGCTCTTCCTGCGCGCCGCGGGCGTTCATTCCATGCAAGGCTTTCGCTTCGGCAGGCCGGTGACCGTCGCAGAGATCACCGCCCGCCTGCAGTCACCGGATGCCTTCGAGCTCATCGAAGTGCCCCTCGCAAGCTAATCCTTTTTCCGCCACAGCTGACGTGCTGCGCTGCCGGTGGTAGCGTGCGCGCGTTTTCATAGTATGCGGGTCTCTGACACGTCCCGCCGGGAAAGGAAAATCCGATGGCTGCATCCGCAAAAATTGCGTTGGTGACGGGGGCTGGAACAGGTGTTGGCCGTGCGGTCGCGATTGCGCTCGCCAAGGCCGGCTACAATCCTGTGCTCGCCGGTCGCCGCAAGGAGATGCTCGACAAGGTCGCCGGCGAGATCAATGCCACGGGGGCGCAGGCGCTGGCCGTGCCGACAGACGTTTCAAAGCGCGATTCAATCGTTTCGCTTTTCGCGACTGTCAAATCCACCTTCGGGCGGCTCGACGTACTTTTCAACAACGCCGGCATCGGCGCGCCGCCGGTGCCGCTGGAGGATTTGCCGTTCGAGACCTGGCAGAATGTCGTCGCAACCAACTTGACTGGCATGTTCCTGTGCACCCAGGAAGCCATCAAGATTATGAAAAGCCAGTCACCGCGTGGCGGCCGCATCATCAACAACGGCTCGATCTCGGCGCACGCGCCACGGCCTTATTCTGTTGCCTACACCTCGACCAAGCACGCGGTCACGGGGCTTACCAAATCGACTTCGCTCGATTGCCGGCAGTACGATATCTGTTGCGGGCAGGTCGATATCGGCAATGCGATCACGCCGCTCACCGAACGCATGGCGACTGGCGAAGGCGTGCTGCAGCCCGATGGCCGCAAGATGATGGAGCCGCGCATGGAAGCCGACCATGTCGGCAACGCCGTGGT
>DATIPA010000039.1:0-3162 GCA_035472475.1 Xanthobacteraceae bacterium
ACCGAGCCGTTCGGCTGGCAGGGCCGTTACTACGAATACCGCACGATCTCGATCTGGCCGCGGCCGGTGCAGCAGCCATATCCGAAGATTTACATGTCGGGATCGAGCCCGGAATCCGGCGAATTCGCCGCACGCAACCGCGTCGGGCTGGGCTTTGCGTTCACCAATGTGCCGCTCGCCCAGAAGGCAGTCGCGCATTATCGCGAGCACGCCGTGCGCACAGGCTGGACGCCGACCCCCGACGACGTGATCTACCGGGTGCTGGTGCATGTCGCGGACACTGACGAGCAGGCGCTCGACGATATGACCAACGCCATGAAGAGCGGGCCGCGCACAGGACTAACCATGGCGAACCGCACGCTCGAAGGCGCGGTCGCCGACGCCGGCTACTATGGGCGCGACCGCGAGGAGCAGCGTCAGCGGCTGATGCCGCGCGGTTTGAAGGAGAGCATCGACGTCGGCCAGGTCGCGCTCGGCGGCCCGGATACGGTGGTGCGCCAGGTCGAGAGGATTGGGCGCGATCTCGGCGCCGGCATCATCGACTTCACCATCGCACACGACATGGGAGACAAGACCTTGCATGCGATCGAGCTTCTGGGAACCAAGGTCCTGCCCCGCATGCGCGAGATGGAGTTCTGATGGACGCAGCGACCAAACGAATCTCCCTGCTCGACGCGGCCGGAAGCGGCGCACCCGTCGTGCTGCTACAGACCGAAGCGGCGCCCACGCGCATCGCGCCGATTTTGGCGCAACACTTCCGTGTTCTTCGTTATGCGGTCAATGATCCGGAGGCCGCTTCAAGCAATGAGCTTGCCACCGCGCTTGCGTCACACACCACTGATCCAGTCGGTATGATCGCTGATGCGGCGGCGGCGCACGTTGCGTTTGCACTCATTGCCGCACGGCCGGGGTTGATCAGCGCACTCGCGCTGCTGGCGCCGCCGGCTCCTGACCGCGCATTCGCCGAGCTCAAAACGCCGGTGCTGGCGCTGTTTGGCACTCGCGCACTGCCGCCGCAGATCGGGCGCCAGCTGCGCCAGGCGATTGCGAACTGCCATGTGATGCTGGTCTATGATGCGGACGACGACATGGCGAACCAGCGCCCGGAAGCGGTGGCGGCCGCATTGCGTGACTTCATGGTGGCGGGCGACCGCTTCCTGGTGACCGGCAAGAGTGGCAAACTTTATCCATAACCAATGTCCGCGCCACGCAAGCGGACCTCGGAGCAGGGCGTGCGAGTCATCCTAGCTGTCATTCTGGCTGGGTTTGGTGCGGTCTTTGCCGCCGCCTCGTCCGCGCGCGCCGACGACTATCCGGAGCACGAGATCCATTCGATTGTGAACTTTCAGCTCGGCAGCCCGATGGACATACTGACCCGCTGGTATGGCGCGAGGCTCTCCGAGCTCGCCGGCAAACCGGTGGTCGTCGAGAACAAGCTGGGCGCACAAGGCGCGATCGCGACCGATTACGTGGCGCGCTCCAAACCGGACGGCTACACCATCATGATCACGCCGGCGAGTGCGACGCTCGCCGAGGTGGCCTTCATCTTCAAGAGGATCGGATTCGACCCGGTCAAACATTTCGACCCGGTGTTGCTGATCGCGAAGTCCGGTCTGGTGGTGGCGGTCAATGCAAAGAACCCGGTCAACACCATCGCTGAACTTACCGACGCGCTGCGCAAGAAGCCCGGCAACGGCGCCTACGGCACCATCGCCAACGCCGGCGTCGTTGCGGCCGAATTATACAAGGCCAAAACCAAGCTTCTAACCACTCGGGTGCTCTACAACGGCATCTATGAGAACCTGCTCGAGCTTTACGACGGGCAGACCGACTTCGTGACGCTCGATCCCGCCGCTGCGTTCGAGCCGCTCCGCGCCGGCAAGCTCAAGGCGCTCGCCGTCACCTCGTCCGCG
Source organism: Xanthobacteraceae bacterium (assembly GCA_035472475.1). Classification (GTDB taxonomy): domain Bacteria; phylum Pseudomonadota; class Alphaproteobacteria; order Rhizobiales; family Xanthobacteraceae; genus JAFAXD01. The sequence goes on from DATIPA010000039.1 coordinate 1,914, forward strand.
CGCCTCGGAGCGCTTCCGAACGTACCGACCATGCAGGAAGCCGGACTTACGAACTACGACTTGACGCCGTGGGTCGGTCTGGTCGTGCCAGCCGGAACGCCGCCACCGATCATCGACAAGCTCGCCGCCTGGCATCGCCAGATCAGTGCCACCGACGACGCCAAGAAGGCGCTGCTCGCATTCGGCATGGATCCGCTGGAGGGCGATGCCGCCGCCATGGCGGCGCTGCTTAAACGCGACATCGCTCGCTGGGCGCAGTTCGTCAAGCTCGCGAAGATCGCCCCGATATGACGGCATCTCACGTCCATCCGCTCGATCACTTCATGCTGGCGGCGCCCGACCTCGAGGCAGCGACCGCGGATTTCGAACGCCGCACCGGCGTGAAACCGAGCCAAGGCGGCCGACATCCCGGCCAGGGCTCGCGCAACGTGCTCGCCGCGCTCGGCGGGCGCTGCTATCTCGAGATCATCGGCCCCGATCTAGCGCAGGACCGCGTCAACAACTTGGGCGAGGTGCTGTCGCGCTTGGCGGCGCCGGTGTTGTTGAAATATTCCGTGCAAACGAACGACGTCGACGCCACCCACAAGCGCGCCGTCGAACTCGGCCTGTGGCCGCTGGCATCAAGCGGAGCACGCGCGAGCGGGCCGTTCGCGATGAGCCGCGCGCTGCCGGGCGGCGGATTGTTGACCTGGCGTCTGCTGCTGCTCGGCTCCGACAAATTTGAGGGGAGCGTGCCGTTCTTCATTCAGTGGGACAGCGAACCGCATCCCTCGCAAACCGCGGCGGCGGGCTGCACGCTCGCGAAATTTTCGGTCGAGCATCCGGACGCAGTCGGATTGGCGAAGCTCTATTCCGGGCTCGACATTGCGGTCGATGTCGTTGCGGCCGGGCGGTCGGCGTTGCGGCTGACCATCGATACGCCGAAGGGCGAGGTCTCGTTTTAGGGCGCGATGCGCACTAGTTCAGCGAAATGTTCGCCGCCTTGATCACCGGCTCCCACTTTTCGAGCTCGAGCTTCACGAACGCCGCAACCTCCTCCGGCGTTCCGCCCCCGGCCTCGGCGGACTGACGGGCGATGAGGTCCTTGCCGGCGGCGCTTTGCAGATAGCGGTTGGTGACGGTGTTCACCTTGCGCACGATGTCGGCCGGCGTCCCGGCGGGCGCCATGATCGTGAACCACGCGGTTGCTTCGAACGGCGCGTGAAGCAGTTCCTGCACCGCCGGCACGTCAGGCAGGTTACTCATTCGC
>DATIPA010000040.1:0-5366 GCA_035472475.1 Xanthobacteraceae bacterium
ATGTTGACGACGTGGTGCTCGCGGTTGCAGGTGTAGAAATTCGCGATCTTGGCGATATCGTCGGTGAGCCAGAAGCCCAGGAAATCCTCGTAGAACTTCATCAGCTTCTCGGCATCCTGGGAGATGACCGCGACGTGGCCGAGCCGCAGCGGCAATACCCCCGACTTGGCGAAGCCGGGCGCGGGCGCCGTCATCTGCGAATAGAACTGGAAGACGTTGCCGCCTGGACCTTCCACCTCGACGAGCCTCGCGATGCCGGGCTGGCTGTCGGATTTAATCTTCGCCACAAGCCCGAGCTTCTCCACGTCGGCGGCGAATTCCTTCAATTCGATCTCCGGCTTGAGCTGATAGCCGAGATGCAGCAGCGCCTTGCCGTCGGCGGCCTTCAGCACGATGTCGTGACTGTTGTAGCCGAGGGATAGATACGCCGCCCCGTCGTCGCCCTTCGCGGTTTGCGTCATTCCGATGGTCCCGACGTAGTGGTCCTTCGTCCTGGCGAATTCGGCGGTCTGCAGCGCGATGTATCCAAGTTGAAAGACCTTCGGATCGAACTTCCTGTGCATGGCTCTTCCCTTCCCAGATGATGTTGATGTCGACAGTCGGATGCGTCGATCGGGTGCCCGATCAGCGCGGGGTCACGCTGCGCATCCTTCAGCGCGGCCGGTTGCATCGAGGTGGACGCGCATGACGTCGACCAGGCGGTTCAGTTCGTCCGCGGCGCGGGCGCCGCCCACTAGGTAGAAGTCGGGCCGCACCAGCACGGCCTCGCAGCCCAACGCGTCGAGAAAGCGACCGTAGATCCCCTCGGCATCGGTGACACCGCCCGCGCTGTCGTCGAAGTGGAGGACCGCGGCGTCGAGCGACCGCAGCGCCGCGCGGCTTGCGTCCGAAAGTCCATCGAGGATGGCGGGGGTGCGCGCGATCAGCGCGAAACGCGCCCCCAGCACGTCGTCGAACAGGCCGCGCCGTCCGTCCACTTCGATCTCGCCCTGGGGACTGAGCAGCCCGCCGCCGGGGGCCTCGTCGAGATGAAGGCCAGGCCCGAGCCGCGGATCCGGCCGCGCTGGCGCAGGGGCGTTCGGGTCTGCGCGCGCGGCGAGCATCTGACGATCGCGCTCCGCCGCGGCCTCGGGATCGGGGACGCAGATCACCTTGCCCAGTTCGACCGCGAAATGGATCCAGCCCTGCACGTTACCGCTGCGTTCGGCGCCGTAGCTTTCCAGAACGTCCTGTTTCAGACTGCCGCGCAGCACCCCGTCGAGCCGCCAGGCCAGCGCCGCCGAGTCGCGCATGCCGCTGCACAGGCCTTGCCCCGCGAACGGTGGCGTCAGATGAGCGGCGTCGCCCGCGAGAAAGGCGCGACCTTGATGCCACGTCGTCGCCCAACGGCCGCGGAACGTATAGACGGCGTGCCGCTCCAGCGTCGCGTTCTGCGGGGTAATGTCCCACGGCGCCAGTAGACGCCAGGCCACCTCCGCACGATTCAACTCCTCGGCCTTCTCGCCGGGCAGAGCCATGAACTCCCAGCGCCGGCGGCCGGGGCCGCCCGGGACGATGGTGGTCGGACGACGCGGATCGCAGAGCTGCCAGGTCTTCGGCTGCCACACCCGCGCGGTATGGGGGACGACGTCGACGACCAGCCAGTCGAACGCGAAGCCGAGGTCGTGCATAGTGATGCCGAGCGCACGGCGGACGAAGGAATTGGCTCCGTCGGCGCCGACGACATAGCGGGCATGAAGAGTATCGCGTTCACCGTCGGCGACCCATTCGCCGTCCCGCATGGTGCCGTGCTCGATCCCGACATGCACGCCCGAGGCGTCCTGGGACAGCGACGACGCCGACCACCCCTGACGGACGGTCACGGTGGGCTCGGCCTTGACCTTGGCGTCCAGGATCCGTTCCAGCTCCGGCTGGGCGAACATGTTTGCGGCCGGCCATCCGCTTCGCCCGCGAGCACTCGAGCTGAATTCGATCAGGATGTCGCCGGCGGCATTGCGCCATTGATAGGAATCGACCACTTCCGTGATCGCCTGCACCTGATCCATCGCCCCCGCGGCTTTGAGAATCCGCGCGATTTCGTCGTCGAAATGCACGGCACGCGGCAGGGGATAAAGATCGGGCCAACGGTCCACAACGACGACGCTATGACCTTTGCGCCCCAGCAGAAGCGCCAGAAGTTGTCCCGTAGGTCCATATCCGACGATCGCGACGTCGACCGGTTTTGGTTCGCGCACCTCTGCTCTCCCTGTTATCGACCCTTGCGGGGCCTTGCGTTGGAGGCGACGGGGGGAGCCTTCCCTGCGCGTCGCGATCGACTCATCGGCGTTCGGGTTCGCGTATGCCGAAACCGACGACCAGGATCGAGACGCCGATTGCAAACGCCGCAATCTTGAAAATGACGGCAATGCCCAGCGAGTCGGCCATCCGTCCAGCGACAGCCGGAGCAATGGCGCCCCCCACCATCTCGCCGATGCCGACGACCAGACCCGTTGCGGTGGCAGCGATGGCGGGAGGGACTGATGCGCTGGTCAACGGACCGACATTGATTGCGATCGTTCCCGTGATCATGAAGGCGGTGAGGAACAGCAATTTAAAAAGAGCGGCGGGCTCGGGACCGGCGTTGATGAGCGCCAGGAGACCGGCGAACGCGATCACAAGAGCAGCCAGCATCACCGGCTTGCGCCCGAACTTGTCGGAAATGGCCGGAATGACGACCATGCCCACGAAGCTGCCCGTGCCCTGGCCGGCGAGCACGCCGCCCATCTGGTCAAGCGTCAGCTGGAGATGATCCGTGAGGTAGTTGGGCGTGAATGCCGCCATGGTGATTCCCGCCGTCAGGAAGCAGCACATTCCGATCACGCTGAAGACAACGTTGCGGTTGCCGAGCGCATGCAGGAAGCCGATGCTCCTTTCAGGTGTATGATCGGCGGCGGAATGGGGAGGATCGTGGCGGATTCCGACTGCGATCAGGGCCGCGATGATGAAGCCTGGAATCGACGCGATGGCGAAGACCCAATGCCAGCTCGGCACCACCTTCAGCAGCGCGACCGCCAGGATTGGCCCAAACCCGAGACCGAACAACGGCATCGCCATCTGCTGGATGCCGACGTTCAAGCCCACGCGGCTCGGCTTGGACGCTTCGACGGTCGTTACGATGCTCGCCGGCAGGAACGCCCCTTCGGCAAGTCCCATGACGGCGCGGATCGCGACGAGGCTGAGCAGCCCGGTCGCCAGCCCCGTCGTCGCCACAAGCACGGAAAAGATCAGCGTCGCCGCCACCATCACCGGCTTGTACCCGAGCCGGTCGGCGATCTGACCTGAAAAGACCGAAGCAATGCCCCAGGTCAACGCCAGAACGGCCGAGATCATGCCAAGATCCTGATAGTTCAGACCCAGGTCTTTCTGAATGATCGGAAACAAGGGATTGATGATGAAGCGGTCAAAGCCCACGATGCCGAGACCCAGCGCCATAAGAGCAACGGCTTTGAATTCATAGCCCTTGTTCGATGCGCCAGTTACATCTTTCAATGCTATTGCTGTTGGGGTCATCTTCTTCCTCCTCTTGTCAGGTTGCGTTTGTTGACGTCCGGAGGGGATGCATGGCCCCCTCGTCTTGACGTAGGCGCTTGCTGCCTGGTCGGGGCAGCGGTCTACGACGACGCGATGACCCTTGCGCGCGGCAGAAGTGCTAGAACCTGTTTTGGCGGAGCATGTCCGACGGTCGCGACGCCGACCGGTGTTGGTGTGGGCACCTGGGCTCTCCCTTTGATCGCCCCCTTGCGGGGCTCTTGTGGTTGCCAGTATCAAGCACAATATGTACGGTAATGTCAAGTTGACAAAGAAAGATAAGATGAAAAAAACTTCCGCGGTAAATCCGGCGGCGCCGAAACAGCGCCGCGCGGTCGCGCCTTCCGCCGCCGACGAGGATCATCGTGTGCGCACCGGCGCCGCGCGAAGCGAGCAGACGCGCCGGAAGCTCCTCGTGGCGGCGCTCGCGGTGTTTGCCGAGAAAGGCACCGACGCGCCGGTGATCGACGACTTCATCGCCGCAGCTGCCGTCGCGCGCGGCACCTTCTACAATTACTTCAACACGACGCAGGCGCTGCTGTCGGCCGTGACGGCCGAGTTGATCGACGAAATCCTGTTCAGGGTCGACATCGAGGTGCGCAAGATCGACGATCCCGTTGAACGGGTCGTCTGCGGATCGCTGCTCTACATGCATATTGCGGTCGACAATCCGACCTGGGGCGGATTCATGATCCGCGCCGGACTTCGGGGCGACGCGATGGGCAAGCTCGTCGACGTGTACCTGCCGCGCGACCTGCAGATGGCGTCCGACGCCGGGAAAGCGCGGTTTCCCTCGGTCCGCGCGGCGCGCGACCTCGTCGTGGGGTGCGTGATGCAAAGCGTCGCGTCGGTGTTGTCCGGCGCGGCGCCCCGCAGCCATGTGCGCGACGCATTTACCCTCGTGCTACAGGGAATTGGCGTCACGCCCGCGCGGGCCAGGCAATTGTGTGCGATGGATCTGCCACTGGTCGAGCTTCCGACCGGCTTCGGTCCTTCGGGTCTTCACGCCGCGCTTCAGATCGAGCCCGGTAAGCGCACCAAATCCCTGCGATGAGCGAATGCTCCGAGCCGCCCAGTCGCTGGTCAATTAGGTCTCTGCGCGCAGTATTGAGGCCTGCTTTGCCCTCACCTCGGCAGTGAGGCGGCCTTCGCGGGCGTCGGCCACCGCGTCGTCCATGGCGGTATCACCCGTTCCGAGCCGGTGCCGATCGATGACCGCGTGATGAGCGACCTCGCGGCGCTTGTTCCGCTAGCGCCCTTGCATCAACCGCACAATATCGCCCGATCCGTGCGGTCGCCGCAGCCGGCTTCTTGCCGCCAATTCTGCAACGTAGGCGCTGCGGGCGAAGAGATGGGTTGGGCAGTCACGAGCACTCCGCAGAAATTCACAGTGGAGGGAAATGTGGGACAGCTCGCGAAGGAGGGTTGGCAACTCGGGCGTCCTGAAAACGCGCGACATGCTGATCGAGTCCGGACCCGGCGTGGATCGTTTTTCCTATCACCACTACGGCGCGTCCTCCCAGCGATGCGTGTCGATGGGCAATCAGACCACCGCCGAGGCGGGGCTGTCGGAAGACTGGCTCCGGCGCACCGACGAAACACTCGCATTCTATCGCGCTCTTCGGGATGAATTCGAGTCGGGCAAGCTGATGTGGGTCACCGAGACGGCGGATGCGGCTTGTGGCGGCAATCCCTGGGCAGCGACTTTCCTGGACACCTTCCGCTATCTGGACCAACTCGGACGCCTTGCCAAACAAGGCGTTCAGGTCGTCGCCCACAACACTCTTGCCGCCAGCGAC
>DATIPA010000041.1:0-25435 GCA_035472475.1 Xanthobacteraceae bacterium
TCGCCTTGACGCCGTCGACGACGATGCCGTCGTCGTTGGTCTCAACCACGCGCAGCGCCGGCGAGGTGCCGTGTGCGCTTGCGTTCGAGCGATCGACCTGCGGATCGATGAAATGCGGCGCGCAGACGAGGTCGTTCTCCAACGCGTGCCGGTAGAACGTCCGGATGTTGTCGGCGCGCCCACGCCCGTCGGCACCGATGGCATTCTTCTCCCACGGTTCCGGGTCGTCGATGTAGGTGACCAGGATGTAGTTCTGCACATCGGGCGTGCGCGGCAGCGACGCCGCCACGAAGTGCTTCATGATGAATTCGTGATACTTGCGCTTGCGGACGAGCTCGTTCTTGGTGCGGTGATGGAACCAGGTCATCGAACGCCGCACGCCCTGCGGGTCGACGAAGGTGAGCACATCCTGGAGCTCGGGCCGGTGATGCAGGTCGAAGAACTCGGCGGTGCGCTGCGCGTAGTCGCGGGTCGCCGGGTGGGTCGCGACGTTGTCGATCTTTTGGTTGCCGACCCAGACGGTGCGGCCGTCGTCGAGTGCCGCGAGATACTGCGCACCGGTCCGCATCATGGAGTCCCTCCCACGAGAGGCGTGAACTTCGCCAACTTTATTTGTAGCTAGCGTACGCCCGGGCTCGCTCCTATACTATTCATCGATGGATATGAACGGCATTCCGAGCGGTTATGCCAGCGAAATCGACGTGCATCACCTGCAGGTGCTCGACATCCTGTTGCGCGAGCACAGCCTCACGCGCGCGGCGCGCCTGCTCAACGTCACGCAGCCGGCGCTGAGCAAGACGTTGGCGCGGCTTCGCCGCTACTTCGGCGATCCGCTGTTTGTGCGCGTCTCGCTGCGCATGGAGCCGACACCGAAGGCGCTGGCGTTGCAGCCTGCCGTCCGCGCGATCATCGAGCAGATGCGCACGCTGCGCAGCGAGCACACGCCGTTCGACCCGAAGACGACGAGCCGTACGTTCAACTTCTGTGTGGTCGATGCCGGCCTGATCAAGCTGCTGCCGCCGCTAGTGCGGCTACTTGAAGCGGAAGCCCCGCACGTGCGCCTGCGTGCGATGCAGCTCGACGCCCAGCATCTGGACTCCTGGCTCGAGTCCGGCACCGTCGATTTTGCCATGGGCTCGTTTCCCGGCCTGATCAAGGGCGTGCGGCGGCAACGCTTGTGGACCGAGCGCTATGTCAGTGTCGCGCGTCGCGGGCATCCGCGCCTGAGCAAGGCGCCGAGCGCGGCGGCGTTCGCGGCCGAAAAGCACGTGTTGGTGTCGACCGCCGGCACCGGTCACGCCAACCAGCTGGCCGAGCGCGCGGTCGAGGCGGCGGTGCCGGCGGACAATATCGTGTGCCGGGTGCCGCTGTTCACCGCGGCCGCGGTGGTCGCCCGCCATTCCGATGCAATCGCGACCTTACCGGCCTCGGTCGCGTCGGCACTCGCCGACGATCTCGGGCTTGCGATCCTCGATCCGCCGATCAAGCTGCCGCGCATCGAGATCTATCAGTATTGGCACGAGCGCTTTCACCGGGATCCGGGCAACGCGTGGATCCGGGGGGTGTTTGCGAGGCTGTTTAGAGGGCGTGCGGATGGCGCCGCATAGGGTGAAATTTATAAAATGATATCTTTACTATCTTTAGCGCCGGGGCTATAAAGCTCCCGAGGACGCCCAATGGACAAGCTTGCGCCGAGCCTGACCGAGAAGCGGTTTTTCATCGCCGGCCGCGCCACGTCGCTGTCGTCCCACATTGTTGCGCAGGTGCGCGACGACCTGTTCGAGAAGCGGATCAAGCCAGGCGATTTCCTCGGCACCGAAATGGAACTGGCCGAGCGTTACGACGTGAGCCGGATGGCGGCGCGCGACGCGCTGCGCACGCTCTCGGCGCTCGGCATCGTCGAGATCAAGATGGGCAAGGGCGGCGGCGCACGTATCGCGCCCGGCAATCCGCGCCTGTTCGCGGAGGCGCTCGCCGTTCAACTCGACCTTACCGGCGTCACCGCGGCCGAGATCCTCGACGCGCAGCGCGCGATCGAATGCATGGCAGCGGAGCTCGCCGCGCTCAACGCCACCGCCGCCGATCACGCCAAGCTGCGCCAGCTGCTGGCGGACGCCGAGGCGACGATCGGCGACAACGAGACCTTCACGCGCGTCAGTCTTGAGTTCCACCTCGCGGTGGCGGAGGCCTCGCACAACCGCGTGCTGGTCACGCAGTTCATCTCGCTGCATCACGTGTCGTGGCCGCGGCGCAACCGCACCCTCACGCCCAAGGTTGCAAAGCGCGTGCTTGAGGTGCATCGGGAGCTAGCCGCGCTGATCGAGTTGCGTGACGCCGCCGGCGCGCGGCAGCTAATGGATGACCACGTCAAGATGATCAAGGCTCGGCGCGTCGCCGAGCATCGTGGGAATTGCTGCTGAGCGCAGCACAACGGAGCACAAGGGAGGACCGGATGTCGAAATTCGTAATCCAGCCGCACTTCCGGCTGCAGGAATGGGTCGCGCAGGAGAAGGGCTACTTCAAGGATGAGGGCCTGGACTACGTGTTTCAGGAAGAAGTGCAAAAAACCGACGGCAGGATCCACGATCAGGGCGACAAGAAGGGCGCCTACCAGTCGTTCGAGAAGGGCCGTACCTCCGATATCAGCTGCGCGTGCCACTGGACCGTCGGGGTCGCGGCCTCGACCGGCCACGGCAAGCTCTATCCGGACGTCTACTCGGTGTCGCCGGCCGGCGTGTTCGTGCCGGCGGATTCGCCGGTCAAAAAGCCGGAGGACCTCACCGGCGTGCCGATCTCGGTCGGCTACCAGTCCGGCAGCCATTACGCGACCATCCAGGCGCTCGAGCAATTCATGCCGGCTGACCAGATCAACCTGTCGTTCAACGACGGCATGCTGTTCAAGCGGCTGGAATTGCTGGTCGACAAGAAAGTGCCGGCCGCGACGCTATTCAGCGGGCCTTACTATTTCGCCGAACAACTCGGCTTCCGCAAAATCATCGATGCCACTTTCATGATCACCACCATGATCACCGGCAGTCCCGACCCAGAGGATGTGCGCAAGTTCTTCCGTGCGCTCAAGCGCGCGCAGCGAGACATTGACCTGCGGCCGGATCGCTACACGCACTATTACAAGAAGGAATTTCCGGCCCGCTATCACACTGTGATGGACACGCGCCGCTGGGGCCCGGGTGAACGCATCGTGTTCGAGCCCTACACCAAGGAAGTGTTCGACGAGACCTTCAAGTGGATTGCCGACCACGGCATCTTCGCCGACAGCGGCATGGGCACCAAGGTCTACGAGAGTTCGATCTCGACCAACGCCGCGTGAGCGCAACAGCCGCGCCTCTCCCAGGTTCCGGGGAGAGGCCGCAGGCTCACGGATATTTCACCACGACTTCGCGTTCGCCGCCGAACCGATAGTTGATGCCGACCCGTACGATCTGATCGACCATATTGTGGTTGACACCGATGAGCGAACTCGGGACGCCGCCCGGGCCCATAAAGCCATTGACCGAACCGAGGTTCACGTACAGGTACTCGAGCTTTGCGCTCCACCCGCCGACAATGCCGTATTCGACGCCGGCACCCGCCGCATAACCGCTCTTGTCTCGCTGGAACGTCGTTCCTATCGGGCCTGCAGTGCTCAGGACCGCATCGGTGAAGGTGACCTTGCCGAACGCCCAGCCGCCGGTGGCGTAGAACAGCCAATTGTCCCACACGTATCCGACGCGCGGCCGAACGGTGACCAGCCAATTCATCTGCGCCGATTCCGACAGGCTCGGCACGGTCGCGGCGAACGTCGCGTTGTTGTTCATGAAGCTGATGTCGCCTTCGAGACCGGCGAGGAAATTGCCAGCCTGCCAGTTATAGCCGGCCTGCGCGCCGCCGGTGACGCTGTTGGACGTCAGGCGGTTCGCCGAGGCCGCCGCAATGGTGGTGCCGTCGACCGGAAACGCCATGAGGTTCGGCGCCCACGAGACGTTGGACTGGGCGCGCGACCAACCCACGTTGGCGCCTATGTAGACGCCGTTCCAGTTGTAGCCGATCAGGACGGGCGCGGGCCGATAGGCCGGCCCCACCGGCAAGTCGGCGGCCGCCGCTTGCCCGACCAACGCGACCGCAAGCGCGCTCGCTGCCACCAATGCTGTGCGCATGTTACCCCCACCAATCCCCGGCGCGCATTTTAGGTGCCGTCTTGCGTGAACGCACCCGGGCAACGCCCGAAAGCCGTACAATTCGCGGGCATGTTGCGCCACCGCAACAACGCCCGCGCGGGCGTGCGATCCCGATGGAATCGCTACCGGATTCGGCCCGGCCGGTGCTGCGATTGCGCTAGCCCGTGCGCAAATTCGCCCGCGCCCGCCGGCTGACGATGACAATCTGTTGCCGGCTGCACACGACGGCGCCGAGCCGCACGGCCCGCGCGCGCTCGAACCCGGTCAGATCGTAGTGCGGCGTTGCCGTCTTCGGGGCGCATTGAAACGAGGTGCGCTTGATGCCGAGCAACGCGGCGAACCGATGCAATTCGTCGAAGTCGTCACCCAACAGATGACACCACCGGCAGCCCGACCAGGCCCAGATCGCGTCGTCGACGTAGACCGCCACGCTAGGCCGCCGACTTCGAGCGGCTGCCCCACAGCCGCCGGCTTGCGATCTCGGCCCCTTCGACCAGCGCGGCAAGCTTCGCCCAGGCAATGGCTGGATCGATTTCGTCGGAGCCCGCGAAGGTCGCAAACCCGCAGTCGGTGCCGGCGACGACATTCTCGCGGCCGACCGCATTGGCGTATTTGACGAGCCGCTCGGCCACGAGCTCGGGATGTTCGACCAGCACCGAGCAATGGGTGACGACACCAGGGATCAGCACCGTGTCGGCCGGCTTCTTGGCCTCGCACCACACCGCCCACTCGTGCTCGTGACGCGGGTTCGACGCCTCGAACGAAAAAGCGCCGGCGTGGATCTTCAGGATGACGTCCGCGATGTCCTTCGCCTGCATGTCGTGCAGACGCGGGCCCATGTTGATCGAGTAGCAGGTGTGATAGCGCACCTTCTCCGGCGGAATGTCGCGCAGCGCGTAATTGAGCGCCTCGACCCGTTGCGCCGCCCATTTGCGGCAGTCAGCAACCGAAGCGTTGGGCTGCAGCATGTAATAGGTGACAAGCCGCGGGTCATCGATCTGTAGATAGAAGCCGGCGTCAACGATAGCCTTGTATTCCTCATGCATCGCGTCGCAGATGGCAGTTAGATATTCTTCAGCGGTTTTGTAGTAGTGATTTTCGTTCCAGTTCTCGATGTTGGCGGGCGAAATCGACGGCACGAACGCACCGCCAATATCGAGGCCCTGCATTGCCGCCTTCAGGTTTTCGAGATCGGTCTTGAGCGCGGCAGCTCCCGTGTAGGTGATGGGCGCCGTGGCGCCGGTCAGCGGCTGACGGCCCATCGATGTGCCCTGCTTGCGGTAGAAATCCGGAAATGCGAGCGCGTCGCGCGAACCGCCCCACGGATTGCTGCGCGCGGGGCCGACCTCACTCAAACCCCCGAGCCGTTCGCGCACATAGGTTACGAAGCTCGGCTTGCCGAATTCACCGTCGTCGACGATGTCGAGCCCGATATCGGCCTGCTTGCGCACCACCTCGGCCACCGCCTCGCGCAACCGGGCGGCGTCGGCGGCATCATCGCGACGATCGCCGCGCCCGCGCGCTCGGACCATCTCGACCACATCGTTGGGCCGCGGCAGACTGCCGGCGTGAGTCGTGAGAATCCGATCGGTGCTGTGCATAGTTCACTCCCTGACCGCTTGCGTACGTCCCCAAGGTTCGCGGGAACACGCCCCTAACCGCTAATGCGCTCGGTGAGACGCAAGCCGATGAATTTGTCGAGCGTCGCCGCATCCTTAAGCATAGCATCGGATCGTCCGCGATGGACGATCGCACCACGCTCAAGTACCAGCACGTCGCGGGTGAGCGACAAGGCAATTTCGGCATGCTGCTCTGCAAGGATGATGGCGGTACCGCTTTCCTCAATCATCCGGCGAATGGCGGCGGTCAGTTCCTCCACGATGATCGGGGCCAACCCTTCCAGCGGCTCATCCAGCAGAAGCAGCGCCGGATTGGTCATCAGGGCGCGCGCGATCGCCAGCATCTGCTGTTCGCCACCGGAGAGCTGGTTCCCCATATTGCCGCGTCGCTCGGCAAGCCGCGGAAACAGATCGGTGACGCGCGCGATGTCCCACGGGCCTGAACGCGCGGCGACATCTAGATTCTCTTCGACCGTGAGCGATGGAAAAATTTCGCGCTCCTGCGCCACCCAGCCGACGCCCAGCAGGGCGCGCCGGTGCGGGGTGAGCCGCGTGATGTCGCGCCCGCGCCAGACGATCGCGCCACGCCGGAACGTGGTCAGGCCCATGATGGTGAGAAACAGCGTCGATTTGCCGACGCCATTGCGGCCAAGCACCGCGAGGCTGCCGTTCTCCGGCAGTTCGAACGCGACCTTGTCTAGCACGACCGAATCGCCGTAACCGGCGCGAACGTCGTTCAGAGTGAGCAGCGCCTCAGCCATGATGCGCCTGGCCCAGGTACACGTCGCGAACGCGCTGATCGGCGGCGATCTCCGCCGGCGTACCCTCGACCAGAATTGCGCCCGACACCATGACGATGATGCGCGTTGCGAACCGGAATACCAATTCCATGTCGTGCTCGATGAACAGCACCGTGATGTCCGATGATATGCCCGCAACCGCCTTGAACAACTCGCCGCTCTCATCTTTCGGAACGCCCGCAGCCGGTTCGTCGAGCAGCAGGACCTTGGGGCGCGCCGCGAGCGCGAGCGCGATCTCCAGGAGCCGTTGCTGGCCATAGGCGAGCTGTCGGGTTGGCCGCTCACAGTCGTCTGCAAGCATGAGGGTCTTAAGGATGCCGTAGGCCTCCTCGATCGCCGCATTGTAGGTCGGAAGACTGCGCCACCAGGTGCCGGCTTCGCCCCGCCGTTCGCAGACCGCGAGCGTCACGGCTTCGAGCGCGCTCAGGTTGGGAAACAGGGTGTTGATCTGAAACGTGCGCACCAGTCCACGCTTGACCCGCGCCGCCGGCTCAAGGCCGGTGATATCGTCGCTGTCGAGCAGGATCTGGCCGCCGTCCGGCCGCACCATCCCGGTGATCAGGTTGATCAGGGTGGTCTTGCCGGCTCCGTTGGGCCCGATCAGGGCATAGCGGGCGCCCTTAGGCAGCGAAATTTCGATCCCGCGGGCGACCACGAGTGAAGCAAAGTTTTTGTCGAGCGCCCGGGTCGCGAGCGCTGGCGTGCTCACGCTCGCCTCCGCCAGCGTGCCAACAATCGCGCACAGCCGCCCAGAATGCCATTCGGCAGAAAGATAATGACTGCAATCAGCAAGAGGCCGAGCCAGAAATACCAATACTGCGGATTCATATCGGCGAGTTGGTCGCGCGCCACCATGAAGATGAGGGCGCCGACGAGCCCGCCATAGAGCCGGCCCGCGCCGCCCAGCACCAGCATCACCAGTATTTCGGCGGAGCGCTGAAAGCTCAGCGCGTCGAGCGCGACGAACTCGGTCGTCTGCGCCAGCAAGCCGCCGGCAATTCCGGCGAACGTTCCCGAGATGATGTAGACGGTCCGGATTCGGTTGCTGCTCGGCGAGCCGATGGCCGGCATGCGGCGCGCGTTCTCCCGAATACCGCGCAGCGAGAGTCCGAACGGAGAATTGATCAGCCGCCTCAGAATCAGAAACGAACCGAACAGCACCACGAGCGAATAGGCAAAAGCGGTGCGGCCATAGAGATCGAAGCGAAACATCCCGAGCAGCGGCCACATCCGCACGCCCTGCAGGCCGTCGTCGCCGCCGGTGAGCCAGTGCGCCTTATTGGCGACTTCGTAGAGCAAGAGGCAAAGCCCGAGCGTCACCATGATGAGCGCAAAGTGGCTGATGCGAACGATGATGAAGCTCGTCAGATAGCCGAGCACCATGGCGGCGAAAGCAGCCGCAAGGAGCCCTGTAATCGGCTCGCCCCAGCCTGCCTTGGCGATCAGCCCGGCCGTGTAGGCACCAAAACCGAAGAACGCCGCGTGGCCGAGCGAGACCAGGCCGGCATAGCCAACGATCAGATCGAGCGATAGCGCGAACAGCGCCGCGATCGCGATCTGGCTCCCCAGGATGAGGTAGGTCGGCGCGACCAGGAACGGCAGCAGCGTCGCCAACCAGAACAGCGTTTCCAGATGCCGCCATTTGACGTGGGCGCGCAGTAACTCGCGTGGATTGAGCGTGGCAAGCGCGGGTGCGGTGGTGACGGTCACGAGCGTCTCGCGAACAGGCCGGCCGGACGCCAGACCAGGAAACTGACCATGACGAAATAAAGAACAAAGGCCCCGATCTCGGGCACGTAATACTTGCTGACGATGTCGATGATCCCAAGCATCGCGGCGGTGACGAATGCCCCACGTATAGAGGCGAGCCCGCCGACCGCGACCACAATCAGCATGTACACCAGGTATTTGAACGCGAAATTTGGATCGAGCCCGACGATTTCGATGCCGAGCGCGCCGCCGAGGCCGGCAAGCCCGCTGCCGAGTGCAAAGGTGATGGAGAACACGGCATCGACGTTGAGACCGAGCCCGCGCGCCATCCGCTGATTGTCGACACAGGCTCGCACACGCGATCCAAAGCGCGTGTACTCAAGCCCGAGCACGAGCAGCCCGGTGATCACCAGGGCGGCCACCACCAGAAACATCCGGTAGATGCCGAAACTGAAGTCGCCGAATTCAACGCGGCCGCGCAGGTAGGCGGGCAGCTGCACCGGCTGCTGGCCGGTGCCGAACACGTAGGCCGCGGCTGCGATCGAGACGAACACGATCCCGATGGTCAGCAACGACTGATCGAGGTCGCTTGCTCGATAAAGCCGGCGATACAGGATACGTTCGAGTACCAGGCTGGTCGCGGCCGCGCCGACGAACGCGACCGGCAGGGTGGCGAAGAACGGCCATCCCGCCGAGCGCATCAGCATCACGGTGGTGTAGCCGCCGATCATGGCAAAGGTGCCGTGCGCTAGGTTGACGAAATTCATCATCCCAAGCGTCACCGACAACCCGACCGACAGCACGAACAGCAGCATCCCATAGGCAAAGCCGTCGAACAGGAGGCTGATGTGACGTGCGATCACGGCGGACCCGTGTTTGCGAGAGCTTCCTCGTCGTTTACTTCGCGAGACCGTCGGCGGTCAGCTTGCCGTCCGCCTTCATTTTCTCTTTCACGGGATCCTTGACCTTCTCGACCTTGTCGAACTCGACGTTGCCGAGCTGACCCCCGATATTCTCGACGCGACGCAGGTAGATGGTTTGGATGATGTCGCGCGTCTCCGGGTCGATCGAAATCGGACCCCGCGGGCTTTCCCAGGCCATGCCTTTCATAGCGTTGATAAGCGCATCGCCGTCGGTGTTGCCGTTGGTCTTCTTGAGCGCTTCGTAGATCAGGTGGATGCCGTCATAGGCGCTGACGGCGAACTGGTCCGGGTTACGGCCGCCGAGGAGCTCGTTCATGCCTTTCACAAACTCGGCGTTGAGCGCCGACTTGTGGCGGTGATCGTAGGTCCAGCCGCTGATGATGCCGAGCGCGGCATCGCCGAGGCCCTTGAGGGCGTCGTCATTGGTCAGTTCGCCGCTGCTCAAGACCTTCATGGTCTTGGGCGTAATTCCGCGCTCAGCCAACGCCTTGCCGAGCGCAGCGGGCTGCTCGCCGCCTGGCACGAAGATGAACACTGCCTCGGAATTGGAGTCCTTCAGGCGCTGCGCGAACGCGGAGAAATCCGGATTCGCGACCGGGAAGCGCACCGAGCCGACGATCTGGCCGCCGCCCTGCTTGAAGGCGTTCTGGAACGCGCCTTCGGAATCGATGCCCGGCCCATAGTCCGACACCATGGTGTAGGCCTGTTTGATCCCGCTCTTGGCCGCCCAGCCGCCTAGGGTTCCGATTGGTTGCGGCAGCGCGGTCGAGGTGCGCACGAAATACGGCGAGCGCGTCGTGATGATCGCGGTGGCCGCATTTGTGATGACCATGGGCTTCTTGGCTTCCGTCCCGACGTCAGCCGCCGCCAGCGCTTCGGGAGTAAGCGAGAACCCGGCGATGATGTCCGCCTTGTCGCGTACCACGAGTTCCTGCGCCAGACGTTTGGCAACGTCAGGGGCCGTGCCACCAGTGCCGGAATCCTTGCGGATGAATTCGATCTTCTTGCCGGCGACCGTGTCGCCGTGCTGTTTCACGTAGAGTTTGATGGCATTGTCCATCATGGTGGCGAGATCGGCGAACTGACCCGAATAGGTCATGATCAAACCGATCTTCACTGTACCGTCGGCGTACACCGGCGATGCCGCCAGCAGTGTGGCAGCCGCCAAGCCTGCAAGCCCGGCGATCTTCTTGTCCATAACTATCCTCCCGTTCGTATCGACCCGTCGCTTGGCGCGACCGTACTGATGCGGTTCGTGAACGTCAATTTTGGCCGGGCGTTTGGCGCTGCGACTCAACGACCTCAGTCGGCGTGGGCAGGCAGGCGACCCCCGGCCCACCAAGCCGTTGTGGCTCAGCGGCCTGCTGCGAACTGATTGGCGTGCGGGCCTGGGTTTTCGTCACAAAATGCGCCCAATGGCGAACAAAAAGTGCGCCCAAGGTCATTCCAGTATCTGCCGGCCCGCAAGAAGCAGCGGCCAAGGGAGCGCTGTTGCGGGCAGGCAATTGTGCTAAGGGATGGCGCGGGGGCAGGCTCCTAATAGACATTGCGAGGTGGTGACCACATGCGAGCATTCACAAGCTGTGCCGCGATCGCGGCTGTGACCGTGATGATTGCGGGCGCCGCATCCGCGCAGAGTGCGCGCGACGAAGATCGCCCCGGCTACGTGCCCACGCCGGCCGAGGAACAGCTGCCGGCGCAGTTCCAGCGCCAGGTCGTTTTCTTCCGTACCACGGAAGCGCCGGGGACCATCATTGTCGACACGCCGTCGCGCTATCTCTACCTGGTGCAAGGCAACAGCCGCGCGCTGCGCTATGGAATCGGTGTCGGACGTGAAGGCTTCCAATGGTCGGGGCTCGTCAACGTCACCCGCAAGCAGGAATGGCCGGACTGGACACCGCCGCCGGAAATGATTCAGCGCCAGCCCTATCTGCCCCGCTTCATGGCCGGCGGCCCCGGCAATCCGATGGGCGCCCGCGCGCTCTATCTCGGCACGACGGTCTATCGCCTGCACGGAACCAACGCGCCGGAAACGATTGGATCAGCGGTCTCGTCGGGCTGTTTCAGGCTGGTCAACCCGGACATCGTTGACCTCTACGATCGCGTCCCGGTCGGAACCAAAGTGGTGATCCGGCAGACGCCGGTGCTGTGAGCGTCGTGCAGAATGATTGATCCGCAGCGGTTGACGACGCGCTCCGCGCCACTGGCCTGTTCCCTTCAGCGTCATCGAGCAGCGAGGCTTGCGCATGCGTAGCTTGACCAAAATCGTGCACTTGCTCGGCATTGCCGCCGTCGTCATGCTGACTACGGCGGGTGCACAGGCGCAAACCCTTAAGGCGATCAAGGATCGCGGCATGCTCAACTGCGGGGTCAGTCAAGGGCTTTATGGATTCTCGCTCGCCGACGACAAGGGCAATTGGTCCGGGCTCGACGTCGATTTCTGCCGGGCGCTAGCAGCTGCGATCTTCAATGACGCGAGCAAGGTAAAGTTCTTCCCACTCTCTACCGGCGAGCGCTTCCGGGTGCTGCAGGCGGGCACGATCGACGTGCTTGCCCGCAACTCGACCTGGACCATGTCGCGCGAGACCGACGACAAACTCAATTTCGCCGGCGTGCTTTATTATGACGGCCAGGGGTTCATGGTGCGCAATGCGCTTAATGTCAGCTCCGCGCTCGAGCTCGGCGGCAAGAAGGTCTGCGTGCAAAGCAACACGACGACTGAACTCAATCTCAAGGACTTCTTCACCACCAACAACATGACTTACGAGGCCATCGCGCTACCGACCGCCGCGGAAGCCCTGAGCGCATATGACTCCGGCCGCTGCGACGTGCTGACGACGGACGTGTCGGGCCTCTATGCCGAACGGCTGTCCCTCAAGAATCCCGCCGACCACGTGGTGCTGCCCGACGTGATTTCCAAGGAACCGCTCGGACCGGCGGTGCGGCAGGGCGACGATCAGTGGTTTGAGATCGTCAAATGGACGCTGTTTGCGCTGCTCAACGCGGAGGAGCTGGGCGTCGGCAAGGATAGTCTCGATGCCGCCAAGAAATCGACCAAGCCCGACGTCATGCGGCTTATCGGCAACGACGGCAATTTCGGCGAGCAGGTCGGTCTGACGAAGGATTGGGTCGCGCGCATGATCGCGCAGGTTGGAAACTACGGCGAGATCTTCACGCGCAATGTCGGGTCAGAGTCAAAGCTCGGCATTCCGCGGGCTGAGAACAACTTATGGAACCGCGGCGGCATTCAGTATGCCCCGCCGATTCGATAGCCGCGCGTCCTGCGGCTGCAGTCGTCCCGCGGGGCTCAGCTTCAACGTCCGGGTGGAATTCCGACCGCCTTGAGCGCCTGCTCGAGGCTGTCGAGCGTGTAGGGTTTGCTCACGATGCGAATACGGGCGTCGCCGGCGAATTTCTGGGTGAGCTCGGCTTCGCCCCGCCCGCTCGCAATGATGATCGGGAGATGCGGGTGCGTTTGGCGAAACCCGGACGCGATCTGATCGCCATCCTGATCGGGCAGCCCGATGTCGATGACCAGCCCCGTGATATCGGGGTCCTCGATCTTGACAAGGGCCTCCGCGGCCGATCCTGCCTCCTCAGCCGCCAAGCCGAGTTCCGACAAGAAATCGACGGCCAGCGCTCGCACGAGCGAATCGTCTTCGACAACGAGTATTTTCGGCATCAAAAAAAACTTAGCATCGGGGCGCTACGACTGACAACGAGCGCGGCTCGGCTTCGTTGTCGAAGCCCGCTACGCGCCTCTCGGCGGCCGCCATTCTACCCAGCCCTTGCACGGCATTTTCCGCGCCCTATACCGCTATCCTCCGGTCGCGGGATACCGGCTCGGGCCCTCTCTTTCCTGCCACAGGCGATCAAAAAATCGCGGGCGGCGGGGAACCAACCGCCGGGGGTCGCATTGGTATAGCGACCGGCCATTCCCATCCCCCCAAGCCCCCCGTGCTTGGCCGGCCACCCTCTGGGCGTAGTCGATTTGTCGGCTACGCCCAAATTTTTTGCCCGGGGTTCTCCAGGTACGGCGCGCGGCAATCGCCGGGTAAATTCCTGCAGCATGACGTCGCGGCCCACGGCGACCTGTGCCCCGGTACCACGAGCGCCAATGCAGGTGCTAACGCCGGTCTTAGGCGGGAATTCGTCGCGCGCGTTGCTTAGCGTTGCGTTCGAAGAACAACGCCTGGCTCGCGATCGCCGACACCATGGCGGGTTGAAACGGCTTTGAGATCAGGAACGCCGGCTCCGGTCGCTCGCCAGTGAGGAAGCGCTCCGGATAGGCGGTGATAAAGATGACAGGCACCTCAAACGACCGCAGCAACTCATTGACCGCATCGAGACCCGAGCTGCCATCAGCGAGTTGAATATCTGCGAGGATAAGGCCCGGCTGTGTGGATTTAGCGAGCTTGACCGCTTCCGCGTGGGTGCGCGCAACCCCGATCACCCGGTGCCCAAGGCTGTCGACCAGCGTCTCCAGGTCGATGGCAATGAAGGTTTCGTCTTCGATGATCAAGACATCGGTCGCGATCTCGGCCGCGAGTTCGCGCCCGGACTCGTCGACCAGCCGGCGCAATTCAGCGATGTCGCAGTCCAGGATTTCCGCCGCGTCCTCTTCGGAGAAACCTTCCAGCGCCATGAGCAGGAACGCTTGCCGCGGCATCGGAGTCAGATTTGCAAGCCGCTGCTCGGGTGGACGCACATTATCCGGCGACTCGCTCGACGCGTTGAGCGCGACCGATTTCCATATCTTGGTGAACAACTTGAAGAGCGCCACGCGCGGATTGCGGCCGGCTTCGAGCACCGACCCGTCCTCGACGAGCGCCTCCAGGGTGGCCGCCACGTAGGCGTCGCCCGAGGCTTGCGTCCCGGTGAGAGCACGCGCATACCGTCGCAGAAATGGCAGGTATTTAGCTACCGTTTCGGATCTAGACACCAAGCATCCCCCTTCTCGAAACAGGGTAACAGCTTAAACGCCCAACGCTAGGATGGGTTCCATTTTTGGAACCCGGAGTGGAGTAGCGGGTTCTTCATACCACGGAGAGCGCCTCGGCTGGGCCGTCCGGCAAGGGGGTTGGAGACATGAACGAACGCAAGCCGGCGAAATCCGGATCGAAAATGCAGATTTCTGACGTTGCACCAAGGCAAGCAGCCCTCGGCCGCCAGATTCAGGATCGCATCGGGCAGCAACTGCGCGCGATGTACAACGACGTCATGGCGCAGGGCATTCCTGATCGTTTCACCGAGTTGCTGAAAAAGCTCGATCAGCGGAACGACGAGGACAAGCACTGAATGTCCAGCAATCGAACGGGCAAGGGTAGCGACCGATCGGTCCGCGACGGCATCCTCGCGACCCTGCCGAGTCTGCGCGCATTCGCCATATCGCTGTCCGGCAACGTGGATCGGGCCGACGATCTCGTGCAGGAGACGCTATTGCGGGCGTTGGCCAACATCGATTCGTTCGAGCCAGGAACCAATCTTCCGGCCTGGCTTTTCACGATACTGCGTAATCTATTCCGGTCCGAATACCGCAAGCGCCGGCGCGAAGTGGAAGACAGCGACGGCCGCTTTGCCGAAACGCTCAAGACCCATCCCGAGCAGAACAGCCACATCGAGTTTCAGGAGTTTCAACAGGCGCTCGCAAAATTGCCGCCCGACCAACGTGAAGCGCTGATCCTGATCGGCGCATCCGGCTTTTCTTACGAGGAGACCGCCGAGATCTGCGGTTGCGCGGTTGGAACGGTCAAAAGCCGTGTCAACCGCGCGCGCGTCAAGCTCGCCGAATTGCTGTCGATCGAAGGCGTTGATGACTTCGGGCCAGATCAGGCGAGCCGCGCCGTAGTCGCCGGCGGAAGCGGCCGTTAACTAATCCTCATCCGCTTTGCCGCCCAGGCCCGAGACCGGAGCCTCGAGTTCGTAAACGAACCCGGACGGCGCGTAGAACCGCTTGGCCGCGCCGCGTACGGCCTCCGGAGCAACGCGATCGAGAACGATATGTCCGAAACCGGAATATTGCGGGTCTGCGGGCTGCAACCCGCCGTTCTCTTCCCACCGAAAGCGAAACTCGGCGTTCTTGTCGGCGCCTTCGACCGACCATCTCACTTTGACGCTTCCGTTCGGCGTCGACAACGCCCCGTGTTTGGCCGCATTGGCTGAAAGCTCAAACAACAGCAGCGAGAGTGCCTGCGCCGCGCGCGCACCGATGATGACGTCCGGCCCGTCGATAGCGACGCGCGTTGTTACCGGCAGCACCTGGGCGGAGAAAAGATCGCGCAAGTTGATCCCCTGCCACTCGGTCTCCGTTAACAGCGAGACGGCATGCGACATCGCCTGCAGGCGGCCGGCGACCAACTCGCGAGCCTCATCGACGATCGTTCCCGAGCGCAAGCTGCGAACGACGATCGACTGGATGACGGCCAGCATATTCTTGACGCGGTGGTTGAGTTCGCGAATCACCGAATTCAACCTTTGCTCAACGGCGATGCGCGACTGCACTTCGTTGCTGAGCCGCAGGTTGTTATGGACGACGTAGCCAAACAATCCGACGATTATACTGGTCAGCGCGAGACCGATGGCGGCGGCGTTGGCCGCAAGCAACAATGCGCGATATCCAGGAGCGCGCGCGGGCTGATAGAAGACCGTCCATTGCCGGTTCCCGAATTGGAGATTGCGCGCGCGCGCGTTTGGCTCACGCGTCAGATTCTCGTCGACCTTGGCAGTCCGCGCGTCGGCAGGCGCAACGCTGAACAGCGGGGGCCCATCAGCGTTGTCCGGATCCGCGAAGGTGACGATCAGCGGATAGGGGTCGCCGACGTAGGCCAGCAATTGATCGAGCCGATACGCAAAGCTGAGAAAGCCCGCTGGAGATCGTTGGTCGCCGCTCCGAAAGACCGGGACGAACAGAACGACCCCGAGATGCTGCGGCATCTGCCGCAGCGGACGTGGATCGGTCACGAACAGCGACCCTGTTGCGGATGCCTTGTCGATCGCCGCCATCGTGCGTGGATCAGCGCCCAGGTCGTAGCCAAGCATGCGCAGATTTTCCGCCGTGCGCGGTTCGACGTCGGCTACCGGGTAAATTGGCCGGGGTGCTGCGTGCGGATCGAGCGGCTTAAGATCCGGGCCAAGAAAGCGCGGCGGGTTCATCCCGGCGGCAGCGAGCGCCTGCAGGGCCTCGTCGACTTGTGCAGGATCAACGCGCGGAATCCATTCCACTGCCACCGGACCGGCCGCGAGCGCGCGGAGCGGAGCGCGCAAGGCTGCCAGTGGATCGCTGCCGATGGCGGGTGGCGCGGTGAACATCGCGGCCGCAATCCGAGCCAGGACGTCGCGCTCGTGCAGCCGTTCCTGAACAAGTCCGGCATGCGCGTCGACGCTGCGCTCCAGCAGACTTTGCTCGGCGGCGATTTCCTGACGGTAGAAGCGAATCCCGACGGCGGCCGAAACGATGATTCCGACCAACGCCACAATGGAGATCGGCACCCAGAATCGCAACCCGCCATACCCATCAGAAGAATGTGTCGCGTTCGACGAGACGGTCAGCGGCCCCTTCGATTGTGCGTCCGCATCCTAAAGTCGCAGATCGTTCAAATGGTTCCACTCAACCAGCCGACACGGGAACGATCCCCCCGCCCCGACCGATCGCAACGACTTTGTGCCAGGTGCCTCGCTCATCCCCACACTTCGCGAGCCGTCTCGACCACCAAGCGGAGCTTGCGGACTTCGTCCTCGAACGAAATCTTATTGCCTGGCGCGCCGCTCGCAAACCCGCATTGCGGGCTCAGCGCCAGCTGCTCGAGCGGGCAGAAACGCGCCGCCTCTTCGATCCGGCGCTTGAGCGCGTCCTTCGTCTCCATCGCGCCGGATTTGCTGGTGATCAACCCGAGCACGACTATCTTACCCGGCGGCACGAACCGGAGCGGTTCGAACGAGCCTGCGCGCGGAGTGTCGTACTCCAGAAAAAATCCCTCGACCCCAACCTCGTTGAACAGCACCTCGGCGACCGGATCGTAGCCGCCCTGCGCAAGCCAGCTGCTTGCCGCGTTGCCTCGGCAAAGATGGAGACACACCACCATGTCCTTGGGGCGGCTGGCGATCGACGCATTGATGAGGTTCGCATAGGTGTGAGGCAGACGATCCGGATCTTCGCCGATCGTGGTGCGGACTTCCGCGCGCAGCCTCGGGTCACACAGGAAGGCGAGGTTCACTTCGTCGATCTGGAGGTAGCGGCAACCGGCCTGCGCAATCGCGCGCACTTCCTTGCTGTAGGCCCGCGCGAGATCGGCATAGAAAGCGGCCATCTCGGGATACGTCGTGCGGTCGACCGCGGCGCGCCCGCCGCGAAAATGCATGGTGCTCGGGGACGGGATCGTGATTTTTGGTGCGATCGCGTCCGACACCACCGATTTGAGAAACTTGAAGTGGTTGACGAAGATGCCGCCCGCCGGCCAGCCCAGTTTGCCGGTGATTACGGTACCTGGCGGCTCGATCTCGGTCTCGCCCTCGGCCGACTTGAACCGCACTTTGATTTTTCCCGGCACCACCTCAACATTGATGAATTGGGCAAGGAAATCCGTGTGCCACATTTCGCGCCGGAATTCGCCGTCGGTGGCGACGCAAAGACCAACGTCCTTCTGCATCTTCACGACATCGCGGATGGCCTCGTCCTCGCGTCGCTCCAGGTCTTGCGCTGAAATCTCGTTGCGGGCGCGCCGCGCGCGTGCCTCGAGCAATGCGCGCGGACGCAACAGACTGCCGACGTGGTCGGCGCGAAACGGCGGCGTAACACGCTGAGCCACGGCGCTCCCCGGCTTAACCATGTTTGTTGCGTGCGATTGTGACGGGCGTCACAATCGTGTCAAGTTGCGACGTTGCATCAACGCGATAGCCCGCGTTCTGCAAGCGCTTGGCGTGCATACCGCGGCCGTCGTGTAGCCGAGCCGATTATTACAACAACAACAAGTTTGTGAAGGACCGCCCGTTGTGCAATCGACCAAGTTCGGTATAACTTAACCTCAACGTTTAAGCACGGGCAATCGATCTAACAGGGCTATTTGCGGGCTGACCTCCCAGAGCACCGCTTCCGAATCCCTGTATCTGCAGCGAGGCACACATGCTCACGGTGCTTAATTGCATTGTGTACGAGCACGACCTTCGGCTTGTCGGTTTGGCCGTCGTCGTCTGCGCACTTGCCACATTCACCGCCATCAGCCTGCTGCATCATATGCGGCGATCCGAAGGCAAGGCAGGCCTGGTCTGGCTTGCGGTTTCTGCCACAACGACCGGCTTCGGGATCTGGGCGACCCACTTCATTGCAATGCTGGCATTCTCGCCCGGCATCCCGAGCGGTTACAACATCGCGCTTACGTCGCTCTCACTGGTCGCGGCGATCCTGCTTACCGGTGTCGGCTTTGCGATCGCGGTTGCGCCGAGCATACCCGCGGGTGCCTGGATCGGCGGCGCCATCGTCGGCGGCGGCATCGCGGCGATGCATTACACCGGCATGGCCGCTTTCGAGGTCCAGGGGCACATCCTGTGGGATCCCGTATTGGTGACCGCGTCGATTGCACTCGGCGCGCTGTTCGGCGCAATAGCGTTGCCGGTTGGCCTGCACCGCGGCGGCATCCAATGGAAGATTCTCGGCGCCCTGCTGCTGACACTGGCCATCTGCAGCCATCACTTCACCGCCATGGGAGCGGCCTCGCTACTGCCCGATCCGACTGTCGCGCTATCAGCAATGGCTTTGCCGTCGGGCATGCTCGCGATCGCCGTGGCCCTCGCCAGCTTTATCATCGTTCTCCTCACATTTGCCGGTGTTGCGCTCGAAGTACGCGACCGCCGACGCGGCGAGCTCGAAGCCGAACGCATGCGCGGGCTTGCGAACGCGGCCGTCGAAGGTCTCGTCGTTTGCGACAACGAGACCATCGCAACGGTCAACAACAACTTCGCAGTTCTGGTCGGATCGACCGCCGAACGCATGATCGGCGCCAAGCTCGAGCAGTGGATATCCGAGCACAGGATCCGCCTCAAGCTATTGGAACGCCCGGATCAGCCGGTCGAAGGCGAGTTGATCCATTCCGACGGGTCGCGCGTGCCGGTCGAGCTGATCCTGCGGCACATCGACTTCGGCGGCAAGCCGCACCGCGCCATCGCGGTTCGCGACCTGCGCGCGCGCAAGCAGGCCGAACAGCACATCCGTTATCTCGCCCATCACGACGTGCTGACCGGTCTTCCCAATCGCAGTGCTTTCAACAAGAAGTTGGACCAGGAAATCGAGACGAGCTTGTCCACCGGATTGCAGCTCGCCGTGCTGTGTCTCGATCTCGATCGCTTCAAGGAGATCAACGATCTGTTCGGGCACGCGGCCGGCGATCGCAGGCTTCAGGTCGTTGCCGGCCGCATCAGCAATTTGCTCGACAGCAGTCAGATGATGGCGAGGCTGAGCGGCGACGAGTTTGCGATTCTGGTTCCCGGTCTTTCTGATCCCGCGGTGGCCGGCCGCATCGCCGAGAACATTCTTGACGATCTACAGGCTGCCAACGCGAGCGCGGAAACCGACACGTTGGTCTCCACCAGCATCGGGATTGCGATATGTCCCGACGACGCAACTGATCGCAACGCGCTGCTCACGCACGCGGACACGGCGCTTTATCGCGCCAAGAACGACGGGCGCGGCGTCTACCGCTTCTTCGAAGCCGCGATGGGCGAGGCGGCGCTCGATCGCCGTCTGCTCGAACATGATTTGCGCCGTGCCATTCCACGCAACGAGCTCAGACTTGTCTATCAGCCCCAGAGGGATATTCGCACCGGCAACGTTGTCGGATTCGAAGCGCTGCTGCGTTGGTCGAATCCAACGCGCGGCGAGCTCATGCCGTGCACGTTCATCCCGCTGGCCGAGGAGACGGGCCTGATCTTTCAAATCGGCGAATGGGTCTTGCGAACGGCGTGCCGGGAAGCCGCCACGTGGCCGCAGCCGTTCATGGTCGCCGTAAATGTGTCGTCGCGGCAGATTCACGCTGAGACGTTCGCAAACACGCTCAATGACGTCCTGTTCGAGACCGGTCTGGCGCCCGGACAGCTGGAGCTTGAGATCACCGAAACCGCGATGATTCGCGACTTGAACCGGACCCTCTCCACGCTGCGGTTGATCAAGGCTCTGGGCGTCCGCATCGCGATGGACGATTTCGGCACCGGTTATTCGTCACTGTCCAACTTGCTGGCGTTTCCGTTCGATAAAATCAAGATCGACGGTTCATTTATCAAGTCGGTCCATTCGAACGATCAGGCGGCAACCATCGTGCGTGCCGTCCTGGGCCTTGGCCGCGGACTTCGCCTGCCGGTGCTCGCCGAGGGCGTCGAGACCCACGCCGAACTTCAGTTCCTGCAGAAGGAACTGTGCGATGAGGCGCAAGGCTATTTCCTCGGCCGACCGGCCGACATTGAAAGCTTCCGTCACCTGACCCATCGCGAGGACGTCGAGGGTTCGACGGTGACGCGGCTCGTGCCCAAGGGCCCGCGGCCGGACTAAGCGGATTGTCCAAGGCTCGTCATGGCCGGGCATGTCCCGGCCATCCACGTTTTGGTTGTTTGCGAAGCCACAACGACATGGATGCCGGCGCAGGCAAGTTTATGCAGCCTGCGCGAGCTTGGCTGCCGGCGCTGACATGACGCCGGTGATGTCGCGCCCGAGGCCGCTCTAATCCGCCAACTCGCTACATGCCCTTCTTCGCCTTGTCGTACGGGTAGATCATTTCGCCGGTCTTGTAGTCGGCCGGCCACAGGATCACCTGATGGCTGGTGTCGCGGAACTGACTGAGATCATTTCCCGTGATGTTCTGGAACTGGCTGAAGAACTGGCGCGACTTCGCCCACTCGCCGTCCTTGCCGAACCGGATGTCGCCCGCCACCGTCTGGAAGGCATTAGAATGGATGTAGTCGGCCAGCTTGCCGTGATCGAGACTCTTGGTGCCCTCGACGGCTTGCGCCAGAACCTGGCCGGCGCCGTAACCGAACGGGATATAACCGTAGCCGAGGGGATCGATCTTGAGCCCGGGCGCTTTGGCCTGATATTTGGCGAGCAACTCCTTGAGGCCCGGTAAGCCAAGAAGTTTTGGCGACGGGACGAAGCTTTCCATGAACACAAGGCCGTTCATGAGCGGGCCGAGCTGCATCTTGATCGGCGTTGCGAACAACCCGACCATGGCGCCGCCGAACATCTTGGTCTTGAGGTCAATTTCATTGGCGGCGCGTACGAAGCCGACCGTGTCGGGCGGATAGGCGCAGACATAGATCAGGTCCGGATTAGTGGCCTGGATCGCGCGCAGGATCGACGCGTATTCCGTCGTGCTGGGCGGATAGCTCTTGTCGTAGACGATATCGAAGCCGCCGGTTTTGGCGTTTTCGCGCGTGCCGTCGCAGGTCGTGCGGCCGAACTCAGCATCAGCGGCAACGATTGCAACCGTCTTCGGCTTGGGCGCCTGCGCCGCCGCAAGCTCGAACCAGCCCTTCGAGAACGCGAGCGTGCCCTCGTCTCCGCCGGAGATCATCGAGAAGTAGCGCGGGTAGTTGAACTGCCGGTTGATGTTGACGCCCAGCATGCCGATCGTGGTCTTGTTGGCTTGCATCACCACCGGCATTGCCGCCGCGATCATGTTGGTCGCGTAAGGCCCGAGCACCAGATCGACATTATCGACGGTGAGGAGCTTGGTGTAGATGCCGGGCACATTCGACGGGTTGCTCTGGTCGTCGTAATAAACGAGCTCGACCGGGCGGCCCAGCAGTCCGCCTTTGGCGTTGACGTCGTCGCGCCAGATTTCAAGCGCCAGCAGCAGTTGCTTTCCGTTCGGGGCAACGGCGCCGGTGAGCGCCATGCTAAAGCCGACCTTGATCGGATCGGCCGCAATGGCCGGCATGGCGGCGAATGCAAATGCGAGCGCCGCAAGACACGCGCGCACAATAGATCTCATCGACATGACGCTCTAGATCTCATCGACATGACGCTCTTCCTCCCGTGGTGCCTGCGGCCGCTGACCGGCCTTCTTTGTTCGACTGTTCGCCGTGCCGGCCTATGCACGGCCGACCCAGAGTGCGCGGACCCTATTCCATCATTTCATGCGGCGGACCGATTCCCCAGAGGTTGGCGCTTTTCGGATCGAGCGGCCACACCTTCGGGCGTTGCGGGCGATCGCGATGCCACGGTCGCGGCTCGAAATATCCGAGCGACTCGTCGTTCATGTGGTCGAGCTCGGCAAACAGTTCGACCACATGTCCGTCCGGATTCTTGTGATAGGAGAACAAATTGTGCCCAGGACCGTGTCGGCCCGGACCCCAGATCAGGGTATAGCCGTTGACGCTCAGAAAATCGCATGCGGTCTGCAGGTGGCTCCAGTCGCGCAACTCGAAGGCGATGTGATTCATTCTGACCTGCTTGGCATCGAGCAGGTTGATCGTGTGGTGGTCCGGCCCGCAGCGCAAGAATGAGAAGATGTCGCCGAACCAGTCGGACACCCGAAAGCCGAGCACGTCGCAATAGAAGTTGGTGATTTTTTTCACATCGATGCAATTGAAGGCGACATGACCGAGCTTGAACGGCGCAATGCCGCCATTGTGCTGCGCGGGCGCCTTCGGCAGCTCGCGCTCGCGAAATACTTCCAAGGTGGTGCCCTTAGGATCCTCGAACGTGACGATCTCCGGGATGCCGGGTTCCGGATCGGTCTTGCGCGCCGTCTTGATGTTGCGGCTTTTGATCCCTTTCTCGAACTCGGCGAGATCGCCGTCGGGCGCGATCTGGAAGGCGAGGCGCACGCAGCGCGGCGACGAACCGCGGCGAATCACCACCGCATGGTCCTGCAGGCTCGCGAGGTAGGTCGCGTCCTTGTCGCGACCTACCGCTGTGAGACCGATGACATTCGTGTAGTAGGCAACGAGCCGTTCCGGATCAGGCGTCTCGAAACTGGCGTGGGCGATCCGGCGGACCGGGACCATCATGACCTCCCTTGATAATTGCACATTGGCTTGTGGGCAGCGCCTACAGCCATCTTAGCTGATTTCGCGATGCGGTCGACGCCCGCTGGCTTTGCCCGCATATCACGCTTGCGCCGACGCGCTTTGCGCGGCACCCACGGGGGTATAGTTTAGCAAAGCACGCGTCGCCGTTGCCGCAGCGACGAGGTCGAGGAAACACGGCCCTATGCAATCCCAAGGCGCTATCGATTGCGATATCCATCCGGCGGTGCCGGACATGCGGGCGCTGCTGCCCTATATGGACGAGTACTGGCGAGAGCACCTCATCACGCGCGGCACCGAACGGCTCACGCTGCATATGACAAGCTTTCCCCCCAACGCGCCGCTGTGCGTACGCGAGGACTATCGGCCGCATGCCGGGCTGCCGGGGAGCGACCTCGCGCAGCTCAAGGTGCAGGCGCTGGATGCGTTCCGCACGCGTTACGCGATTTGCAACGTCATCTACGCAGCGCAGGTCATGTTCAACGAGGACATGGCCGCGGTCATGTGCCGCGCCGTCAACGATTGGGTTGCGCGCGAATGGCTCGATCGCGATGAGCGCCTGCGCGCCTCCATCATGGTGCCGACCCAGAGCCCGCAACAGGCCGCGCAGGAGATCGAGCGCTGTGCGGCCGATCCGCGCTTTGTGCAGGTGCTGATGCTGGCGAATACCGAGATGCCGGCCGGCCGCCGCTACTTCTGGCCGATCTACGAGGCGGCGGAGCGCCACAACCTGCCGGTCGGCTTCCATGCCGGCTCGAGCTACCGGTTCGCGCCGTCCAACGCCGGCTGGCCATCCTATTTCATCGAGGAATACGCTTCCAATGCGCCAGCGTTCAAGCAAGAGCTCCTGAGCCTCATCACCGAGGGCGTGTTCCAGAAATTCCCCGCTCTCAAAGTGGTGTTGATCGAGGCCGGATTCACCTGGCTGCCCGGCTATTGCTGGCGCATCGACAAGATCTGGCGCGGCGTGCGTCGCGAGGTCCCATGGGTCAAGGATGCGCCGTCGGAGCTCATCCGCCGCCATGTCCGCTTCACCCTCCAGCCTTCAGACGCACCGCCCGACGCAAAGCAGATGGAGCAGGTGATCAATCAGATCGGTTGCGACGATCTGATCTTGTTCTCGACCGACTACCCGCATTGGCAGTTCGACGGGACCGACGCTTTCCCGGACGGCTTCCCCGACCGGCTCAAGCAGAAGGTCATGGTCGACAATCCGCTTTCGACCTACGCGAGGCTGCGCGACCCGGTGACAGCGAAGGAACAGGAGATGGCGCGATGAACGTGCACACCCGCAAGCGCGACCTCGCCGACACGCCCGCCTCGACCAAGCTCGGCATCATCGATTGCGACATCCATCCGTCGGTCAAGTCGAAGGCCGATCTCAAGCCCTTCCTATCGGAGCGCTGGTGGAAGCACTACGACACCTACGGCAGCCTAGTGCGCCAGGGACTTTCGACCTATCTGCCCTATCCGCGCATGCAGCCCGCGACCGCACGCCGCGACTCCTGGCCGCCCGGTGGCGGCCCGCCCGCCTCCGACCTCGACTTCATGCGACAGCAACACCTCGACGCCAACAACATCACCCACGGCATTCTGCATCCCCTGCGCATCGGCGGATACGACCAGCGCAACCTCGACTTCGGCGCGGCGCTGTGCGCGGCGATCAACGATTGGCAGTTGCAGGCCTGGGCCGAGCCCGAGCCGCGCCTCAAGGCCTCGATCTACGTGCCGCAGGATTTTCCGGAAGCCGCCGCGGCCGAGATCGAGAGGCGTGCCAACAATCCGCATTTCGTGCAGATCACCACCGCCTCATTCGCCGCGGAGCCGCTCGGCCATCGCCGCTACTGGCCGGTGTTCGAAGCCGCGCAGGCGGCCGATATCGCGATCGGCATGCACATCGGCGGCTATTCGGGCGAGGCCATCACGGCGGGCGGCTGGCCATCGTTTTACTATGAGCACCACTACGCCAACGCGCCGAGCATGGAATCGGTTGTTACCAGTCTGGTGATGGAGGGCGTCTTCGAACGCTTCCCGCGGCTGCGGGTGGTGCTGGTGGAATCCGGCTTTGTCTGGGTGCCGTCGCTGTGCTGGCGGCTGGACCGGCTGTGGGAGCGCATGCGCGACGAGGTTCCGCACCTCAAGCGCCCGCCGTCGGAATATATCCGCCAGAACATCTGGTACACGACCCAGCCGATCGA